>NZ_CP066369.1:3941105-4258251 GCF_016406305.1 Shewanella putrefaciens | reverse complement strand
CTGCGCGCTTTCCATAAGAGTTACTACCAACCGGCCAATACGGCTATTACCGTTGTAGGTGATTTTGATGTCGCGGCGATGAAGGCCAAGTTGACGCAAACCTTTGGTAGTTGGCAGGGCAGCGAAAAGTTAGTGCAGCCTGACTTAAACCAAGGTTTACCTCAGTTGACCGAGGCCAAAGTCCTGCTGGTGGATAAACCCGATGCCATCGAGACCACCTTTGTTATCGGCGGTTTAGGCATTAGTCGTGACAATCCAGACTATGTCGGTTTAACAGTAGTGAACACTATTTTAGGTGGTCGTTTTACCTCTTGGCTGAACGACGAGCTGCGGGTAAACGCGGGCTTAACCTATGGCGCACGCTCAGGTTTTAGCCCTTATACCGACTCGGGTGTGTTCACTATCAGCACTTTCACTAAGACGGAAACCACCCAAGAGGCGATAGATCTAGCCTTAAAAACCTATGCTCGTTTATGGGAGAAAGGCGTAGATCAAACCACTTTAGATTCGGCTAAAGCCTATGTGAAGGGTCAGTTCCCACCTAAGTTTGAAACCTCAGGCCAATTGGCGGGATTATTGTCTGGCATGTATCTGTACGGCTTCGATGATAAGTTTATCAATGAGTTCCAGGCAAAAGTGGATGGCTTAACCTTAGAAGAAACCCAAAGGTTAGTGAAAACTTACTTCCCGCAGAAGGACTTGCAATTTGTGCTGATTGGCAATGCGAGCAAGGTTGCGCCAATCGCCGCTAAGTATGGCAAAGTGCAAACCGTCGATATTAAAGCGACGGGATTTGGCCTGTAACTATTGTTATTGATCCAATTAAAAAGGTCTGCATAGTGCAGACCTTTTGCTTTTCTGTTTTAGGTGCTATTGCGCGCCGGGCTTGGCGTAGTGAGCCATCCAATCTTTCACTTGGTTATACCAATAGATGGAGTTGTTTGGCTTCATAATCCAGTGGTTTTCATCGGGGAAATAAATCATCCGCGATTCCACATTACGGGTTTGCAGGGTGCGGAACAGCTCAAAACCTTGGCCTACGGGCACGCGATAATCGAGTTGGCCATGGCTGACTAAGGTTGGGGTATTAAAGTTAGCCGCAAAGTAATGGGGCGAAATGGCTTTATACAGCTCAGGATTATCCCAGTAATTGCCAAAGCGAGTGCTGTGCACGGCAAAATCCGCCGACATTTGCGAATACATGTCGTATACAGCCGCATGGATCAGCAGGGCTTTGAAGGGATGCGGCTGGCCTAAAATAATCGAGGTTAAGTAGCCACCATAGCTAGCGCCGCCGGCGACCATACGATCGCTATCGATCCAGCTTTGTTGCTTAAACCAGTCTGCCGCTTTGAGCACGTCTTCGAGGGATTTGTTTTTCCAATCTGGGTTAATGGCATCGGCAAAGTCTTGTCCGAAACCACTAGAGCCGTGGAAGTTTGGCCATGCGGTGACATAACCCCAAGATGCGAAGGTTTGCGCGTTCCAGCGGTAGTGAAAACCATCGCTAATGGCGTTGTGCGGGCCGCCGTGGACCAACATAAACAGCGGATACTTTTTGCTGCGGTCGAACCCCGGTGGATAGTGCACCCACATTTGAATGTCTTGGCCTTGGTAACCTTTGTAGGTGACCGACTCATAGGTGCCTAAATCGACATCCTTTAAAATATCGTCGTTAAACTGCTCTAAACGCTCGGTTTTACCATTGCGTGGGTTGATGCTGACTAAACGCGCGGGATACAAAAAGCTCTGATTAGTCGCAATCAACTGGCCATCTTTCGCGATAGCGGGTTGGCTAAAATCGGTGGCTTGGGTGATGGCCTTGGCTTTGCCGCTCTTAGCATCGATATGGTAAATACGGTTAGTGGCGGCATCTTCTATGCTGGCATAGAAGCCCTTGCTATCGGGTGTCCATTCGAATTGAGAAATTGAGCGATCCCAATCGGCAGTGAGTGTGGTGAGTTTGCGACTACTTACATCCAGCAGCATCAGCCTTGCGGTATCGGCATAAAATCCAGGGATTTTTTGGCGAGTAAAGGCCAGGGTTTTGCCGTTAGGGCTAAAGGTTGGATTCAGATCCGGCGCGGGGTTTTCAGGGGTGATATTGTCGGCTTTATTGCTGCCAATAGTGGCGAGGAACAAATCTAACTTAGGGTTGACTCTATTGTCCGAACCATAGGCGCTAAAGGCGATTAAGCTTTCATCGGGTGAGATATCATAGCTTGAACTGCTTTGGCTAGAACGCGGCAGCTCATGGCCTAAAGGCTGAGTTACGGCTTCGACCGCGCCGCCCGTCGCTGGGATCCTAAACACATGGGCCTGACGGCGTTCATCCAACCAATGATCGAACTGCGAATAGGGCAGCGCGTTCCATTGGCGGGCGGAGACTTTGTTGTCTTTATCTGTCTTGAGCTGGGTTTTCATTTGCTCCCAATTCTGCTCAGGGAAGATATTGCTGACAAAATACAAATGCTTGCCAACCCACTTGATACCATTAACGCCGGTGGGGATATCCGTAAGTTTACTGGCTTCACCCGGGCCATCCATAGGTAACAGGTAAATTTGGCCCGCGTCGTCATCGTTACGTTCGCTGATAAAGGCTAAGGTTTTGCCGTCTGGTGAAAATACGGGCTCGCTGACTTTTAAGCCTTTGGCGGTAATCGCGCGATTATTTTTACCTTCGGCGTCGAAGCGCCACAGTTGGGTTGAGCCTTTATCTTCCTTTAGATCGTATTCAGTTACAGGCGCAATAATGTGCTCGCCCGTGGATGACACTACTGGGCTGCCTATGCGTTTGAGTTGCCAAAGTAATTCGACTGAGAGTGGTTTGCTTGCTTCTGCAAATGCCGTGCTGAGGGGTATTAGCAGACTAAGCAGTAATATTCCGGCCTTCTTCACTAGGTGTCTCCTTATCATTCAGAGCGTTATTGTTATTTTTAGCTATTAAACCCCAAAGTATAGAAACTGAGCATGAAATCAAACTGAGTCTGTGAAGGACAAGGCTTACTTTTATGTAAGTAACTGTAACTACAGCCTGCATTTGCATGGTTTAGCATGCTCACCGAGCTGCAAAGTGCGAGATGGATATTTGTGGCTAAGGTGTTTTAACGCTAATGTATTGGGAGGTTTGAGATAGGACTTGAGTATGGCGTTAATTATCCCGCGAAGCTTTAGCAAGTTATTGATAAAAAATGTATTGATACTCGCTTTGGGCAGCTTGGCTATCTTTCCTGCTCAAGCCGCTAAGGTAAGCTTTAAGGCGTTTTGCCCGCAAATGGTGGGACAATGGCAAGGTAATGCGGCTAAGACGGGGGAAATCCCTAGGCAAGTGACTGTGAGCGGATTCTGCTCCCATGATCAGCGGCAGCTGATTTTATCTGTGAGTGTGGGAACGCGTGCGCCCTACAGCGAAACCTGGTGGTTTAGGGAGCAAGGTGAGCAAGTGTTGTTGACCTATTACGACGGTGTCTCGCAGGAAAAGCAGCAAGTCTTTAGTTTATATCAACAAAATGGCGATTATTCCTTGCTGGGCGAGGGAGTCGTGAATGCTCGCGCCGCTTTAATCCAACTGTTATTCGAGGCCAAATCGCCCCAAGGCGCATGGCAGTGGACGCAAAATATTCAATATTTAGATGATGATATTGACCGCTATCAGTTATTTCGTGGGATAGAAATGACGCCTGTCGCACCATCTCATTAAGCCTACATTAAATCTGGCCACCCATTATAAATCAACAACATAATGCATTTTTGTTTGTCTACAACTTGTCCGAGTTAAAATGGCTTAAATAAGAACCATCAACAGTCGCTGGGACAGCATTTGGGGGAATAAATTGAGCTAATTCCTCCAAAAATTGTGTATTTCAGACGAGGTATATTGTCCCTTAGTGCTTGGGATGTGTTCTGGAAGGGGCGCTTTCGAAGTGATGTAAGTCGCTGTCAGTGGCTGTTAAAGTACTGGCAGCATTTAGTTAAATCTGGCCACCCATTATAAATCAACAACATAATGCACTTTCGGTTTGTCTACAACTTGTCCGAGTTAAATGGCTTAAATAAGAACCATCAACAGTCGCTGGGACAGCATTTGGGGGAATAAATTGAGCTAATTCCTCCAAAAATTGTGTATTTCAGACGAGGTATATTGTCCCTTAGTGCTTGGGATGTGTTCTGGAAGGGTCGCTTTCTAAGTGATGTAAGTCGCTGTCAGTTGCTGTGAAAGTACTGGCAGCATTTAGCAAAGTGCCGTCGTCGCTTTTCGAGATGTTCGCAGTAATCAGTCAGTTCTTGCAGCGTACCCACTGGACCATGAAATAATTTGCCAAACTCGGTAGTGAGCTTAAGCCAATTGTCATGGGGGATATTTAATCTGGTCAGTAACTTGGCACTATTTTCACTGATAGCACCTCGTTTATCACTGCGGATAATTCGACCCGTATCATCCACCAATTCGAGGTAATCTGTTAAGGCAAATGCAATTCCCTTGGGCTGGTTGTCACACTCGTTATCAATAAAAGGCAGTAGATTTTTGGGCTGCTCACCTTTTAGCGCCGCCCTAATACGCAACTGGATACTGGTATGGTCGGATTGCTCTGGCGTATCAGCCAGTTGAGCCCTAATCGGATTTAAATCAACGTAGGCCATACAAGCTAAAACGGCAGCTTCATCGAGTAAGGCTTGCGATTTAAACCGCCCCTCCCAGAACCTGCCTGTGCAGTTATCTTCTTGATTTGCTTGTCTTGCTATCGGTTCATTGAGGCAGCGCATAAACCAGCTAATATCACATAATCGGCTGCGATAAATGGCGATTGAATGCCTTAATCTGTTGACCTCATGAGCCTCAACCAACTCACCTTTAACGAACTTTTGCGTTAATTCATCACCTTTAAACAACTTATGCCATTGCTCAAGCACTTCGCGGTCATTCCAGCGATTGGCACTGTCGATATCGACTCGCAGCACTAGATGCAGATGATTGGACATCACCGCAAAGGCCGCCACATCAATAGCAAAAACCGCTTCAAGTTCAAATAGTAGCGATTCTACCCAAGCGCGGCGATGGTCATAATTTTTACCCGAATAGGTATCATCGCCACATAAAAATGCACGGCGAACAACGCGGCTACAGCAATGGTAATAGGGCGTGTCTTCAAGGCTTATCTGAGTTCTGCGAGGGCGCGGCATACAAACCTCCTTGTTTAATGCTTAAACAAAGCATAGTCGGAGGTTAACTAGGGCGCCATTAAGGCTGGGTGTCCAAAATTAAAAAGTATTCCTAGGTATTAAATCGCGCCTTCAAACCCGAGCTGACGCCAGGCTTCGTAGCTGATAATTGCTACTGCATTGGAGAGGTTAAGGCTACGACTGGTGGCCGCCATGGGGATGCGTAATCGCTGCTCGGTTGGGATCGACTCGATAATCGACATAGGTAAGCCACGGGTCTCTGGGCCAAATAACAGCACGTCATCCTTAGCAAAACTCAGCTCAGTATGTGGGCGGCTACCTTTGGTGGTACAGGCCATAATGCGTTTTCCTGCCATGGCTTCCAGGAAGGCATCGAAGTTTTTATGGCGAGTCACATTGGTTAAATCGGCATAGTCTAGCCCAGCACGGCGCAGTTTTTTCTCTTCAAAATCAAACCCAAGTGGCTCAATCAAATGAAGTTGGCTGCCGTTGTTTGCGCAAAGGCGAATGATATTACCCGTGTTGGGTGCGATTTCTGGTTCATAGAGTGCGATATGGAACATGCTTGCCCGCCTATAAAAAATGACGCCCGATTATACGGTAAACAACGCCTAAGCGCAGCTCTGCGTGGCGCATATCTAAAGCTGCATCTACGCCTGTCCATTTTTCTTTTCTCCCTATTAACCTTATCTCAGCACTTGCCTGTTTTATTCTCTCAAAGTAATATATCTCAATATCAAGATACTTTTTGAGAAGTCATTATGCCCTTTGTGATTGCGTTACTCGCCCCGGTGTTTTGGGGGACCACCTATGCCCTGGTGAGTCTTTACTTACAGGATATGTCGCCCTACTGGGTGGCTGTGTGGCGCGCGCTTCCAGCGGGGATTTTGCTGCTGATGCTGCGCCCGCGCTTGCCGACTCTGGCGTGGTCTAAATTAGGCTTGCTGGCCTTTTGTAATATTGGTGCCTTCTTTGCGTTGCTGTTTATCGGTGCTTATCGGCTGCCCGGTGCCGTCGCGGGTACGCTGGGTGCGACGTTGCCATTAATCTTTTTGATCCTCGCTTGGCTGATTGATAAAAAACGCCCGGGGATGAAGTGGTTACTGCTCGGTTTGATGGGGCTCGGCGGGGTGATTTTATTGCTGAATCCCTCGGCGGATCTCGACCCGATTGGAGTCCTGTGTATGCTGAGTGCGACGACTTTGATTGCCTTTTCTTCCCGCTGGATGCAGCGCTGGGATGTGGGTGACTTTTTAGTGCTCACTGCTTGGCAATTATTCTTAGGGGGATTGATGTTGATCCCGCTGGCTTGGTTTATGGCGGGGCCGCCGCAGGTGCCGAGTATGGATGTGGTTCCTTCGCTTATCTGGCTTGTTATCGCCAATACAGCGGTGGCTTATTGGGCTTGGCTGTGGTCGATGCGAAATTTAGGACCAGAAATCATGGGTATGGTGGCTTTAGTCAATCCCGTGGTTGCTGTGTCATTGGGCGTATTGATTGTGGGGGAAACCTTAGATATGCGCCAATGGGCAGGGATTTTAGTGATTTTACTGTCTCTGTTGCTGATGAAATTACCGCAAAACCTGAGGTGGAATCCCTTAAAAGCGAGGGATTAAATGCTAAAACACTTATGTTAAAACGCTTGGGCTTAAACTTACTGCCTTTACAGGAATCCTCCTCACGGAGCAGAGTGTGACAGCCGCTGGCGGCGCGGCTGCATTTAAGTCATAAATGGTGATGGGAGCTGATTATTAACCAACGTCGGCGTCTCATTCCCCAACATCAACCCCAGTGCTTAGCCAAGCCTGTAACTTAGGCAAAATTGCCTGTCCATCGGCCAGCCCTTGGTGATACACGGCGGTTACTTTATCGATATTGCGGTCAAGCCGCGAAAGATTAAGCGATGCAGCAGGCCGGATCACAAAGGTATTGCCACTGGCAACACTTTGGGTGAGTTCCTCAAGGGATTGGTTGTAGCTTTGGTGGCGAACCTTTAGCGCGGCGGCCACGGCGGGATAAGTTTGATAACGCTTGCGAGCTAACCAGTTGAACTTCATCGGCGATTTTCGATAGTTTGCGTCCTGAGTCAGGATCACTACTTGGCGTTTATAGCCGTCTTGCAGCGCCTTAGCTATCGGAATGGGCGCGGCGATACCACCGTCGAGGTAAGTTTGGCGGTTGATACTATAGGGATTGGCCATAAAAGGCAGGCTAGAGGAGGCGATAAGCACGTCGAGCAATTTATCGTGCTCCTGAAAATCCGCCATGCCAAAGTAATCGGTTTGCCCTGTTTGGCAGTTAAATGCCCCGACCTTAAACTCGGTACCGCTAGTTAAAAATGTCTTAAAATCAAAAGGCAGTAACTCATAGGCCATACGCTTATAGGTAAAGTCGGTATTGACGTAGTTACCCGTGGCTAACAAATAACGAAGCCCCATGTAGCGTTTATCCCGCAGGTATTGCTGCTGGATTTTTAAATTGCGGCCAAACTGGCGTGAGACATAAGAGGCGGGATAAATTGCCCCCGCCGACACGCCAATCACATAGGGAAAGTACAGTTGCTGCTGCAAAAAAGCATCTAATACGCCGGCGGTATAAATTGCCCTCAGGCCGCCGCCCTCTAACACTAAGGCCACATCTTGCATTGAGTTACTACTGTTTAATCGAATGAATAGAACAGCATACTCTAGCTCGAGGGAGAAATGAATGCGGTATAGGTGATGCACAACTTCAACTAAGATTGTGCAAACTAGCTGCACCGAATCTCATCCTGTCAGGAAGCCATACTCTTAGTGCCCACTGCGGTAGCACTCAAGATCACTTAGTAATCCGGTTTACGGATAAAGAGGATGCTGAGATCTTGCTTTGGCGTGAACTGCTGTTGCTGGAACTCAAAGGTGAGTGGATCGGTTCTTTTAAGTTCACCATCAAAACATAGGCTAATCAAATCTGTAGGCTGGGATTTTTTCAGGGTGAGTTTGAAGTCCTTAATTGCCCCCTGCCAGTTATTGGCCGTGACCAAAATATAGCTAAGGTGGCTCCACTCAACGCCAATCTCCTGAGCTTCTCCGTCTTGTTTGACGATGAGATTGCGCTTCTTAATACCTTGTTTGGCGCTTTCATCTAAACAGGCAAGCTCAGTGTAGGTATTGATAATACTACTGGCGGTATCGGGAATACCCGTTGAAATGCTCGGGGTGTAGCTGTGGCTGATGGCGACAGATTGGCCCGTGGGAAAAGTCTGCTCCCACACAAAGTAGTCACTTAGGGTAAAGGCGATTTGTTGGTTTTCATCCAACCATTGCTTGGGGAGCGCGGGTTTGTCCTTGGGAGCTACGCCATATTCGGCAAAGTAAGCCACTTCATCCACACTCCAGCCAAGTTGCTTAAACTCGGCTGAAATATCGGTTTTATCGGCAAGTTTGGCGACGAGCCTGTGCTCAGTCGGCTGGGTTTTGCCATTCACTTGGAGGGTGAAGTTATCAATGCTGCTGTGATCCGCGGAGCCAAAAAACATCGGTGGCATGGGGAAGGCGATGGGGACGATAAGATCCTGCGAACTGGTGTTGGTAAACACATAATCGACCCTGACTTCGGTCTCGCTGATGAACAGGGACTCTTTATCCATACTGATATGCGGCTGATATTGAAGGGTGATTGAACCATTGGCATCACCGAAACTGCTGTCGTTGGCAAAGGCAGATGTGCTAAATAGCAGTGCGGTTACACAGCAAACTAAGATGCGAAAATAAGATGGCATAGGTATCTCAACGAGTTGGAAATAATAGAATTACTGGCGACGGGCAAGCTCAATGGCCGCGGCGATGGCACTGCGTGCCTGGGGGCTATTTTTCCAGCAGGTAGTGCGTAGCATGCTGGCGACTAGGTTGGCGATATCCTCGACTTCATGCTCGGCTAACTGGGCGAGTGAGCTGATGCCGATTTCTTCAAAGCGTTTAATCACTGTGGAGCCAACGCCCTTCACGGCGAGTAGGGCTAATCTTTCTTGTTCATTAAAACCCATAACGAATACTCCTTTATTACTGGGTGATTGGCTCATGCATGAGTTGTGGCAAGAATAGCTTGAAATGGCGCTAACAAAAAGGCCCATCATGGGCCTTTAGTGGTTTAACTTATGCTTACATATCACAGGGTTTGAGTGGTTTACGTAACTGGGCACGCACGTTGTCCATACCGGCGTAAAACTCTTTCATCATCAACAGGCCCATCATCTTGCCGTTATCGGTCACGATCAAATTGTCGGGATCGGTTGGGTCGTTTTTAATGGCGCCAATCAGCTTCATCGAAGTCATTTCCTTGAATAGTGCGGTATCTAAGTTTACGCCAAAGGTTTCGCGGAAATATTTGCGCGACAGGCGACCGGAGAACATCCCCAGCAGGAAGCGATATTGCATCACATCCTTTTTGTTGTAGTTCTTTTGTTGCTCAACGCCCATCTTGCCCGCGGCGATCCGCTCTTGGTATTTACGTAGCGAGAAAGTGTTCACATAAAGCGTGTCATTTAGGAAGCTAAATGAACCTGATCCGACCCCTAAATACTCATCGTAGTCGATCACATACTCGTCGAAGCCTTCATCGTTTGCTTTGCCAAATGCCCATGCAGATAACTGATTATATTGACCATTTAAGCTGTTTAAAATCTGGCGATATTGGTTTGCCATATCCGCCTGTGGCGCTGCAAGTTTACCTTTAACACTCTTACGGGTTTGATGAGTAATCATCAGTGGATAGGTAGTGATCTGCCTTGGGTCGAGGCGTGAAGCCATATCTAAATCGTGCTGGATCACTTCATCGGTTTGACCGCGAAAGCCAAAAATCAAATCGACGTTGATAATGGGGAACAGTTCTTTGGCCGCCATGATCTTGTCGAAGGTTTGCTGGCCGGTGCCGAATTTGTCGAGGCGGTCGGTCATTTTTAAAATATCGTCGTTAAAGCTCTGTACGCCGATAGACATGCGATCCACTAAGCCTTTGAGTTGCTTAAAGCCTGGGCTGTCTAAATGCTGTGGATCGGACTCGCAGGAGACTTCTTTAATACTAGGGAATAAGGTTTTGGCGTGTTCTATGGTACGAGCCAGTTCGTCCTCTAATACCGTAGTGGTGCCGCCGCCAATGTACATAGATTCAAAGTCATAGCCTAAGGCTTTGACCATTTCCATCTCTTTACGCAGGGAGATGAAATAGGCGCGCGCCTTGTCTTCTTTGAACATAAAACGGTGGAAGGTGCAGTAGGAGCAGAGTGTATGGCAGAAAGGCACATGGGCATACAACATGTACTTTTTGCCTTCGACCGGGGCTGGCATCATTTCTGCGGAAAGCGTATCGAGGCGAAGATTCTTATCGACATAATATTGCATGACCCGTTCCATCGAGCCGAGCATCCAGTTAGGGACGGTAATATTCGCTTGATAAGGCGTTGCGATCGCGCCGCTGAGCGTTTGAATAACTGAAGACATAACGATTCCTATCTGAGAGTGCTAACCGTAAACACCGTAATTGCTTTAGGTAATTCACGACCACCTAGCGCAATTAGATTATCTCGTATGCTAAAAACAAAACGTGAACTGGTTATAAGTTACGGTTTCCTAACAAGGAAATCACGGTCTTTTTGTTAAGCAGATCATGTTTTAGTGATTGCGGATGGATTTTGATAAGGTAATTTTATGATCTAATTCACTGAATGCTTTGGGAGTTTTGCTTCGTTTAATTTTACAACTGTGTATCAGTTTGACATATATCACACAATATAAATACCAATGTAAATGATAACGATTCTTAATTGATGTTAAGGTTGTTTTAATATAAATTGGCGGCACTTTTAATTAACACCTTTCTATCAATCACAGCGAGTTCGAGGACTTTCATGGAACACAGGGCGTTTAAAAAAAATGCAATTGCCGCAATTATTTCGAGTTTAGCTATTTCATCGGCCTATGCCGCAGTGGATGCTGAATCGAGCGAACCAATTGAAAGAGTTACTGTTTATGGTGAAAAAATTGAGCGCAGTTTAAAGGATACTACCTCCTCGGTATCTGTGATTGATAAGGATGCACTCGATAGCGGCCAGTACCACTCTACCTCGGATGCCCTATCTGAAGTCCCTAACGTGGTCGTGCTCTCGGGTTCTGTACCCGATATTCGGGGTGTTTCAGGCAATGGTTCAGCATCGGGATTTAACTCTTTTACTGGCGGTGCTCGAGCGCGGGTGTCTACGCTGGTGGATGGTGTTGCCGAGCCTTTTGTTGCCGATCTCACCGGTGACACAGGCCTATGGGACATTCAACAAATTGAGGTGTTCCGTGGTCCGCAGTCCACCATCAATGGCCGTAATAGCATTGGTGGTACTGTGTTTATTAAAACAGAAGATCCGACCTTCGATTGGCAAGGAGCCGCCCGTGTCGGTTATCGCGATCAAGATAACTTTATCGACAGTGCTGTGATGCTCTCAGGCCCCATACTGGACGATGAATTGGCATTCAGGGTGAGTGGGCAAAATGTCACGGGCGAGACCTACAATAAAGGGTTCGAATACGAGACTAATCCCGCCACGTTTGACCAAAATGAACTCATCACCAATCGTTGGCGCGGCAAATTCCTGTGGCAACCAAGCGCGATTGAAGACCTAAAAGTGCTCTACAGCTTTTCATACAATGATGAGAAAGGTGACTCAGGGCGTAACTATTTTACCGGTGACGATCCATGGGCCTACAAGCCTATTTTCCAGCGCTATATCGAAACTAAATCGACAACCCACTCGGTTAAAGCGGATTATGACTTAGGGGAAGGGCGAGCCTTAGATCTGATCGTGGCTTATATGGATTATGATTGGGGCTTTGAATCCTATGAGGCGCTCGTCACTGCCCAGCAATATGTGGATATGAAGGACGAGAGTTATACGGTTGATGGTAAATACAGTTTTGGGTTAAACGATAAAGATTTCAACGGTTTTGTTGGGTTAGCCTATTTCAAGCGTAGCCAAGATTTTGGGAGTACCGGTAGCTCAGTCTACAGTGGTGATGATAGCAGTAAGTCAATGTCGGTATACGGTGAGATGACCTATGGCCTCGCCGAGTCACTTTGGCTCACCGTGGGCGGCCGCGTGATGCGTGAAGAGCAGTTGCGTAATTTCACTATGCTATACCGAGGCAGCCAGCTTGAAGAGAAACTCGATGACGCTAGCACAGTGACCTTGCCGAAATTGGTTTTACAATATGCTCTCAATGAGAATACGACCTTAGCGGCCAGCGTGCGTCGTGGTTATAACTCGGGTGGTGGTGCACTGTCGTTAGCCGAAAGTGAGTATTACTACTACGACGAAGAATACGTAAATACCTATGAACTCAGTAGTCGCAGTTCATTTGCCAATGGCGATGTTAACTTAAGTGCTAACCTCTTCTATAACGATTTTGATGGTTATCAAGCGTCTAACAGCGCACGCAAAATCACTAATATCGATAAAGCTATCACCTACGGTATCGAAGCCGAATTGAGCGCTATGATCAGTGAGAACTGGCAGTTTATTTCCGGTGTGGGTTTATTGGAAAGCGAAATCAAAGAGGCGGATCCCAGTTACGGTGATATTGTGGGTAATCAGCTGAACTCAGCGCCACACCTTACCGCAAATGCAGGATTAAAGTACTGGATAGGCGATGCATTTTCCTTAGGTTTTTCAGGCAACTATGTAGGTGAATATTTTGCCGATATCAATAATACTGAATCGAGAGTGGCGGGTGATTATGTGGTTGCTCGTTTGAGTGTCGATTATCAAACCGATACCTGGAGAGTCAGTGGTTTTGTGAATAACCTATTTGATGAACAAGCCATGACAGTGAATGAACCCCCAAGCAGTACTTACACCGATGGCTATGCGTCGATTATTGACCCAAGAAATATCGGCGTATCCGTGATGTATCGCTTTTAAGCCATTGGTTTAGTTAGCAGTCACAATATCGACCCATAAAAAAACCTCCACAGCATGCTGTGGAGGCTTTATGTTTTTAGTGTCTTTTACTCTTTATATTTCAAAGTGCCATTAGCTTTGATTTCATCAAACCAAAGGTTGTGGTGTTGGGTTGCCCAGTTTTCATCACAGTAACCAGACACCATACACTCCATACCACCTTCAGACATAACCGTTGCCATGAAGATGTGCACGATAGAGAAGGCGCAGATCACGATAGCGCTCACTGAGTGCAGTACCAGTGCTATCAAGCTTAAGGTGCGGCTTGGCTCGAAAAGATTTGGGAAGAGTAACAGCATACCCGATGCTGAAATCACTAATCCGAACAGGGCAAAGGCCCAGAACCACATTTTCTCACCGGCGTTCGCAAATCCTGCGTCTGGGTGCTTACCTTTGAACGGGCCAAAGTTAATGTAACCACCTACAACTAGGAACCACTTCACGTCGTACATTTTTGGCAGCTGGTTCTTCGCCCATAACACTGTCATCAAAGCCCAGCCGATCATGAAGGGGATCGCCATCACATCGTGGATTTGCTTAGCGCCATAGACAATGGCTTCCCAGATGCCTTCGCTGAGCCAAGGTTGGAAGAAGAAGCGACCCGCTAACAAAGTTAAACCCGTTAAAATCAACAATAGGCAAGGAATAGCGCCTAACCAGTGGATTGAAACGTCAAACTTAGACCAGCGATGCACTAGCTTGCCTGAAAAACCATGGTGCAGCTTGGAGATGCCGTTCACCTTGATAAATAAGACAAAGATAATGATCATGCCGAACAGTGCCGCCATTAATGCCGGCGCTAACCAGTCGCTGCGCAGTTCCAGTACCCGCAGATCATAGGTATTGATCGGCTGAGCGTGGAACTCGCTTTGGGAGGTAGTGTATCCCGTGGCGCCATCCTTCAGCTGTGCCCAAATTTGGGCATCAGAGGCTTGAGGTTGGAGCGCTTGTTCATCACCACCATTGGCTAGACACACGGCACTAAAGAGCAGTGCTATGGCTAAGCCTATGTGTTTGAACCATTTGTTCATCATATATCCTCTCTCCCTTAGTGGCGCCCGCAAGCAGGCGCCAAGCTAAGTCTGTGGACAGATCCTGTGACCTGAATTAATTCCAAGCCGCGTTTTTAGCACCACGGTAAGCCACACGCTCACGGAAGATGCTAGAAACGACTTCAGCATCACCCGCTAACAGGGCTTTAGTGGCACACAGTTCTGCACACATAGGCAGTTTGCCTTCGGCAATACGGTTTGAGCCGTACTTCTGGCGCTCTGCATCTGAGTGGTTTTCTTCTGGGCCGCCGGCACAGAAGGTACATTTATCCATCTTACCGCGGCTACCGAAGGCACCTTTTTTCGGGAACTGTGGTGCGCCAAATGGGCAGGCGTACAGGCAGTAACCGCAACCAATACAGGCATCTTTGTCGTGTAGCACTATGCCATCTTCGGTCTTGTAGAAGCAGTTTGCTGGGCAAACCGCCATACAAGGTGCGTCTGAGCAATGCATACAGGCGACAGAGATTGACGCCTCGCCGGGTTGACCATCGTTGATGGTGACTACGCGGCGACGTTGGATACCCCACTCGAGGGCGGAGTCGTTTTCGTTTTTACAGGCGGTGACACAACCGTTACATTCGATGCAGCGCTTGGTATCACACAAAAATTTCATTGTAGCCATAATGGCAATTCTCCTAGCTTAAGCTGCACTTACGCTTTAACGATCTGACAGAGTGATGCCTTGGTTTCCTGCATTTGTGTCACAGGATCATAACCATAGGTCAGTGCCGTGTTACAGGATTCACCGATAACATAAGGTACTGTGCCCTCAGGATAGTTAGGCGCTAAACTCTCACCGTGCATCACACCCGCAAAGTGGTATGGCATAAAGGTTACGCCGGGTTTAACCCTTGGTGTTACCAAGGCTTGCACCTTAATACGGCCACCTTCGGCGCCTTCTAACCACACAAACTCACCGTTGCGAATACCGCGATCGGCTGCATCGCCTGGGTTGATTTCAACAAACATTTCCTGTTGAAGTTCAGCCAGCCAAGGGTTAGAGCGAGACTCTTCACCACCACCTTCGTATTCAACCAGACGACCTGAGGTCAGTACCAGTGGGTACTTGCCGCTCATGTCCTTGTCTTGGATAGACTTGTACAGTGTTGGCAGGCGGTGTACTTGCATGTCGGCATAGGTTGGGTATTTCGCCACTAAATCACGACGTGCCGTGTATAACGGTTCGCGGTGTACTGGCACTTGGTCTGGGAAAGTCCAAACAATACAACGGGCTTTCGCGTTACCAAAGGGGATACAACCGTGTTTGATCGCCACGCGCACAATGCCGCCTGACAAATCTGTCTTCCAGTTTTTACCTTCAGCTTCCGCTTTTTCTTCGGCCGTTAGATCATCCCACCAACCCAATTGTTTGAGCATATCGGCGGTAAACTCTGGGTAACCGTCTTGAATTTCCGCACCCTTAGAATAAGTACCATCGGCTAAAATGCTTTGGCCTTTGTATTCAACACCGTAACGGGCGCGGAAGTTACCGCCGCCGTCTTTAACGTGTTTGGATTGGTTATACAGAATTTGCGTGCCAGGGTGTTTCGCCTCTGGCGTGCCCCAACATGGCCAAGGTAAACCGTAGGTTTCGCCTTTTGCTGGGCCGCCTGCGGCTTCGAGCGTCTTGTTGCTGAAAGTGCCCCAGTTTTGAGTGTGCAGCTTGATACGCTCAGGGCTTTGACCTGTCATACCGATAGTCCACATACCGCGGTTGATTTCGCGGGTAATGTCTTCAATCACGGGTAAGCCATTTTCTTTGGCGATGCGCTTAGTGTACTGCTCGTCAATGCCGA
Organism: Shewanella putrefaciens; assembly: GCF_016406305.1. NCBI lineage: Bacteria > Pseudomonadati > Pseudomonadota > Gammaproteobacteria > Alteromonadales > Shewanellaceae > Shewanella > Shewanella putrefaciens. The sequence continues at coordinate 4,242,238 of NZ_CP066369.1, read as the reverse complement.
GTTTTTGCGCTAAACGGTACATGATCTCGATGTCAGTTTTTGACTCGAACAATGGCTCGATCACTTGCTCACGCCACTGGATTGAACGGCCTGAGTTAGATACTGAACCGTGAGTCTCAAACTGTGTTGCCGCAGGGAGCAGATACACGCCATTCTTACGACGGTGCATAACACCCGCCATGGTTGGGAATGGGTCGACAACCACAACTGTGTCCATCTTGTCTAAGGCATCACGCACTTCGCGTTGACGGGTTTCAGTGTTGACCGATTGGCCCCAGAAAAACGCCATACGGATATTGTCTTTCTGTGCCAGTTTGCTCTTATCTTCTAACACGCCATCGTGCCAGCGAGAACAAGGAATACCGGGCGTGGTCATTGGATCTTTACCTAGGTAGGCGTTTTGATCGAAACGGCCTTTCACCCATTTCATATCCAGATCCCATACATGGGTCCAGTGGGTCCATGCACCTGTCGTCAAGCCGTAGTAACCCGGTAAGTTATCGAATAACAGGCCTAAGTCAGTCGCGCCCTGTACGTTATCGTGACCACGGAAAATGTTAGTACCGCCGCCTGATACGCCCATATTACCTAGGGCTAATTGCAGAATACAGTATGCGCGGGTGTTAGCGTTACCCACGTGGTGCTGCGTACCACCCATACACCAAATGACGGTACCTGGACGGTTATCGGCCATCAGTTTAGCGGCTTGATAAACCACTTCTTCACTCACGCCAGTGATATCCGCCACTTCTTTAGGTGGGAATTTTTTCGCTTCAGCGCGGATGCTTTCCATTTCGAATACACGTTGTTTGATAAAGGTTTTATCTTCCCAACCGTTTTCGAAAATGTGCCATAACATACCGTAGATAAACGGAATGTCGGTACCTGGGCGGATCGCGCAGTGCAGATCTGAGTGAGCTGCAGTGCGGGAGAAACGTGGATCAACAACGATGATTTTCGCGTTGTTTTGCTCTTTAGCGATCAGAATGTGTTGCATAGAAACTGGATGCGCTTCCGCTGGGTTTGCCCCGATCAGGAAGATAGCATTAGCATTCTGAATATCGTTGAAAGAGTTCGTTTGCGCACCGTAACCCCAAGTGTTAGCAACACCGGCTACCGTGGTAGAGTGACAAATACGAGCCGAGTGGTCGACGTTGTTTGTGCCCCACATGGCCGCCAGTTTGCGGTACATATAGCAGCCTTCGTTAGAAAACTTAGCGCTACCCATGAAGTACACTGAGTCTGGACCCGATTCTTTACGAATGTTGAGCATTTGGTCGCCCACTTCGTTAATCGCATCTTCCCAAGAGATTTTTTTCCACTTGCCATCAACCAATTTCATTGGATATTTCAGGCGTTTTTCACCGTGACCATGTTCACGCAGTGCAGCACCTTTAGCACAGTGACCGCCGGCATTGAATGGGTGATCGAATGCGGGTTCTTGGCCCGTCCACACGCCATTTTGTACTTCAGCATACAGACCACAACCTACGGCGCAGGCACTACAAATAGTACGTTTAACTTCGATTGGCGCATCGTGCGGCACTTCTTTGGCTTCGACGCGGCGCATCATGCCTGTGCCCATCAGAGATGCTGCGGCAATACCACCAGTAGCAATACCTGCGTGCTTCATAAATTGACGACGGCTAATGCCTAACGCCGGTTTGTCTGCCACTGTGGCAACATTGGACTTGCGAGTTAACTTCATCGCTGACTTCTCCTAGATTAGCTGCGCAGGCTATCGTAATAGCTGCTGATATGCGCAGTTTCGTGGTAACCCTTTGACTCTTTAGTGGTTACCTTGCTGCTCTCGCTGGCCTGTGCCACGCTCATGCCGGTTGCGGCAATGGTGGCACCCGCTACGCTGCCGACGGTGAGCGCTTTGAGCAAAGATCGGCGAGATAAATCGCTGGGTTGCTGCTTCATGCTGACTCCTGAATTAGGGGTAATGTTGGTTGGAATAACGCGGCTTTTCGAGGGATATAACTTGTTATCAAAAAGTGACGATTTGAGGTGAAAAAGATAATGAAATCATCCTGTTTGCCATCAATCATCGCGCGTGCCGGCAATATAGTAGGAAAGGGTTGAGTCGGAATTGATCTAGAACAGTTTGCGGCCCTGAAATCACGGTCTGTTGTTCAAAAGCGTTAACTTGCTCATAGTTTGTATGGCGCTATGGGCGCAGGGAATGGCGGGGTGAATTGTACTGATGTTAATTCTTTGTTTCGATTGATATTGTCCCATAAAAAAACACCCCGCTGAGCGAGGTGTTTTAGGGGCTAAAAAACGCGAGTTAGTTAGTCTTTATACTTTAAACTACCGTTCTCTTTGATTTCGTCATACCAGAGATTGTGGTGTTGGATTGCCCAGTTTTCATCACAATAGCCTGACTTCATACATTCCATACCGCCTTCGCTGAGTACCGTCGCCATCCAAATATGCACTATGGTAAAGGCAATTAGGATAACGGCACTGATCGCGTGGATCAGTAGGGCTGCCATCGAGGCTTCACGGGGTAAGTCTAAGCCGGGTAAGACTAACATGATGCCAGAGACACTGATAAATAGCCCGAATAGGGTCAGTGTCCAGAACCACATTTTTTCACCGGCGTTAGCAAAGCCGCTATCGGGGTGCTTACCTTTGAAGGGACCAAAGTTAATATAGCCCCCGACCACTAAAAACCATTTTAGATCGTACATCTTAAAGGTTTGTAGCGGCATCCATTTCACTACACAGGCAATCCAAGCCAAGATAAAGATGGGGCCTGCCCAATCGTGGATGGTTTTGCTGCCGTAGATCAATGGCGCCCAAAGATCAGGCCCGAGCAGCTCTTGCACTACATGTTTACCGAGCATAATGGTTAAGCCAGTAAACATCAGTGCTAGGCAGCTGATTGCCATAACCCAGTGGATCCACAGATCCGCCTTTGACCAACGAGCGACCATCTTGCCCGAGAAGCCGTGGCTGAGTTTTGAGGGACCATTCACCAGATAAAACAATAAGAAAGCACCAAAAACGCCCGTAACGGCTAAGGCCATAATCGGGGTGATATATTGATTTCTCAGTTCTTTACCTTGGTTACTGGCAACATTAATCAACACCCCAGTTTCTACGCCTTTGGCCGTGGTATAGCCGGCATCGCCTGCTTTTACCGCGCGCCAAAGATCGGCGTCACTGGTTTGCGCTTTCGCCTGTTGTTGACTCGATTGCTGATCGCTTGCGTACACTGGGCTTGCGCTCATCGCTGAACCTAGACCCAATCCCATCACGAGTACCATCAGAGCAAACAGACTGCGCAGTGATTTGTTGAACTGTTTGTTTAACATTGTCACTCCTTGCCAGAGGTTAGGGATCACTCCCTAACCCTCGCTCTGCTTAGTTAATCTCACCTGTTTTGGGGTTGTAGCCCCAAATCACGTTAGGATTGCCTCGAGAGGCCATACGTTGACGGTAAATGTTTGATACCACTTCCGCATCACCCGCAAGCAGTGCTTTGGTTGCGCAAAGCTCCGCACACATAGGTAACTTACCTTCGGCAATACGGTTGGCACCGTATTTTTTATGCTCGGCTTCGGAGAAGGTTTCTTCTGGGCCACCGGCACAGAAAGTACACTTATCCATTTTGCCGCGACTACCAAAGGCGGTCTTTTTCGGAAATTGTGGTGCGCCAAACGGGCAAGCATAGAAGCAATAACCACAACCGATACAGGTATCTTTGTTGTGCAGCACTATGCCATCGTCGGTGCGGTAGAAACAATCTGCCGGACATACGGCCATGCAAGGAGCATCGGTACAGTGCATACATGCCACTGAAATCGAGGCTTCACCGGGTTGACCATCGTTAATCGTCACCACGCGGCGACGTTGGATACCCCACTCGAGAGCGGAGTCGTTTTCGTTTTTACATGCAGTGACGCAACCGTTACACTCGATGCAGCGTTTGGTGTCACATAGAAATTTCATGACTGCCATAATGGCTTATCTCCTCATCAAGTAGGTTAGGCTTTGCTGATTTGGCAGAGGCTGGACTTAGTTTCTTGCATCTGAGTCACAACATCATAACCGTAGGTAAGAACTGTGTTTGCTGACTCGCCTATCACATAAGGCACTGTGCCTTCTGGATAGTTTTTCGCGAGACTTTCACCTTCAAACACCCCAGCAAAGTGGTATGGCATAAAACATTCACCGGCAATAACGCGTGGTGTCACCATAGCCTTAACCGTGATTTTGGCGCCCTCAGGGCCATGAACAAAGACATTGTCACCGTCACGAATACCGCGATCAGCCGCATCTGCAGGGTTCATTTCGATGAACATTTCCTGTTGTAGTTCAGCTAACCAAGGGTTCGAACGGGATTCTTCACCACCGCCTTCATATTCCACTAAGCGGCCCGATGTGAGCGCCAGTGGGAAGTCTTTAGCAAAGTCCTTGTCCTGAATTGACTTATACAGTGTCGGTAAACGCGCAACCATACGATCTTCGTAGGTTGGGTATTTAGCAACTAAGTCACGACGAGGCGTGTAAAGGGGTTCGCGGTGGCGTGGAATATCGTCTGGGAAGGTCCATACAATACAACGAGCTTTAGCGTTGCCGTAAGGGATACAGCCGTGTTTGATCGCAACACGTTGGATACCGCCGGAAATGTCAGTTTTCCAGTTTTTGCCTTCGGCGTGTTTTTTCTCGTCTTCGGTCAGGTCATCCCACCAACCTAATTGCTTGAGCATATCGGCGGTAAATTCAGGATAGCCATCTTGGATCTCGCTGCCCTTGGAGTAAGTACCTTCGGCAAGAATATTATTGCCTTCGTGTTCCACACCATAGCGAGCACGGAAGTTACCACCACCGTCTTTAACATGTTTGGCTTCGTTATACAGAATCTGCGAGCCAGGATGTTTCATCTCTGGTGTGCCCCAACAAGGCCAAGGTAAGCCGTAGGTTTCGCCTTTGGCTGGACCGCCGGGGGCTTCTAGGCTGTCAGCATCAAAAGTACCCCAGTTTTCCTGGTGCATTTTTAAACGCTCTGGGCTTTGTCCGGTATAACCGATAGTCCACATACCTTTGTTAAATTCGCGGGTAATATCTTCAATCAAAGGCTCATCGCCATTGACTTTGATATGTTTAAACAGCTCTTTATCTATCCCAACCTTTTTAGCGAGTTTGCACATGATCACATGATCAGGCAGGGATTCGAACAGAGGTTCTATCACTTTCGAGCGCCACTGAACTGAGCGGTTGGTGGCAGAGATTGAACCGTAGGTTTCAAACTGGGTAGCCGCAGGCAACAAATACACCCCATCTTGACGTTGGTGCATCACACCCGCCATGGTTGGGAAAGGATCGACAACGACGACGGTATCCATTTTGTTTAACGCTTCACGCACTTCGCGGCCACGGGTTTCAGTGTTGACCGATTGTCCCCAGAAGAACGCCAGACGAATATTGTCTTTTTGCGCTATCTTGGTTTTATCTTCTAACACGCCATCGTGCCAACGAGAGCATGGAATACCCGTTGAAGTTTGTGGTTTTTGACCTAAGTATTCACCTTGATCGAAGCGACTCGCAACCCATTTTGGATCTAAGTCCCATACGTTTGACCAGTGTGCCCAGGCGCCGGAGGTTAAGCCGTAGTAACCGGGTAAGTTGTCGAATAGCAGACCAAAGTCGGTTGCGCCTTGCACGTTATCGTGGCCACGGAAAATGTTAGTGCCGCCGCCAGGTACGCCCATATTGCCTAGTGCCAACTGTAAAATACAGTAAGAACGGGTGTTAGCGTTACCCACGTGGTGCTGAGTACCACCCATACACCAAATAATAGTGCCAGGTTTGGTTTCAGCCATCATTTTGGCAACACGATACATTTGTGCCTTAGGTACACCGACTACCAGTTCAACTTCTTCTGGGGTGTACTTTTTCACTTCTTCGCGGATGCGATCCATGCCATAGACGCGGCGCTGGATAAACTCTTTATCTTCCCAGCCGTTTTCAAAAATGTGCCATAACAGGCCATAAATGAAGGGGATATCTGTGCCAGGACGGATATGCACGTACTCGTCAGATTTCGCTGCAGTACGGGTGAAACGGGGATCAACAACGATGATTTTGGCACCGCGTTCTTTACCAATCAAAATATGTTGCATGGCAACTGGGTGGGCTTCACTGGGGTTTGACCCAATAAACATGATGCACTTTGAGTTGCGAATATCGTTGATTGAGTTGGTTTGCGCACCGTAGCCCCAAGTGTTAGCAACACCGGCTACCGTGGTAGAGTGACAAATACGGGCTGAGTGGTCGACGTTGTTCGTGCCCCACAGTGCCGCAAATTTGCGATATAAATAAGCTTGTTCGTTAGAGAACTTGGCGCTACCCATAAAGTAAACTGAATCTGGGCCTGACTCTTGACGAATGGAAGCCATCTTATCGCCAACTTCAGTAATCGCTTGATCCCAAGAGATCTTTTTCCATTTTCCGCCTTCTAACTTCATCGGGTATTTCAGGCGTTTTTCACCATGGCCATGCTCACGCAGTGCAGCACCTTTCGCGCAGTGTCCACCTTGGTTGAAGGGATGATCGAATGCGGGTTCTTGTCCTGTCCACACGCCGTTTTGCACTTCAGCATAGATACCACAGCCCACAGCGCAGTGGGAGCAAATGGTACGTTTGACTTCAGTTGGGGCATTGTGGGGGATATCTTTCGCTTCTGCTTTACGCATCATGCCTGTGCCCAGCATAGATGCTGCGGCGATACCACCGGTGGCAAGACCTGCGGATTTTAAGAATTGGCGACGATTAAGACCTAGGGCGGGCGCTTTAGGCTCAACAACCTGGTCTGTTTTGCGGGTTAATCGCATCACATACTCTCCTCTGGTTAGTTTTTAAGCGACGCATAGTAACTACGAATATGGTCGGTTTCGCGATAGTTCTCGCTCTTAGGTTCGGTAGGGGCAACCGTGGGCGTTGAGGCTAATGCCTGACTGCTCACAGTGGCTACCGCCCCCGCCGCACTGCCCAGTGCCAATGCTTTAAGCAGTTGGCGACGGCCCATGTCGGAAGCTTGCTTCTTCATAGTGTCTCCTTGTGTTACTAGATAAAGTGGTACAAGTGTGACCACCTCGGTTATTGCGAAAGCCTAGGCTTTCTTTCTTCTGTTAAAGGTGAATTTACTCACCTTAATACAAAAACATGGCAAGTGGAGTCAAAGCGCTAATTGACTAATTCCACTTGTTTTTCTAAATCACTTGCGGCCGGTTGTAAGTCGGCACTGCCCGGGCAATTGACGGGGATATCTAAGCTCAATTGCTCAAACGCGCTGGCTTCCATCTCGAAAAAGGCCTTTGCCAGATGGGCAACGGTTGCGTAAAACGCCGCACTTGGCGCCTTGGCTAAATTGTCACAGAAACGGCCGATCCAACTGCCGATATGGCGTTGGTAGAACGCCAGTTGACGATAACTAGGCGCTTCTAAAATCAGGGTTCCCATGACTTCACACAGGGCGGCAACATGATCTTCGGGTTCTTTCACGTTTTCTTCGCGCTCAAACCCCAGCTGCATTAAGTCTTGGCGCAGCAGTGCTAATGGTTTATCCATTAATGAGCCAGTCATAAACCAACTGCCATAGGGCAGGATCTCACCACAACCTACGCCGAGGAATAGGGCAAAATATTCGTCCTCTAGCTGTTCACTGCTGAACTGTTGGGCAGCCAGTTGTAGAGATAACCAAGCCTTAGTCATCTCGTTGTCTTCATTGGCATCGATTTCAAGATTAGCCAAAAAGTGCAGTAATTCCGGGCTGGGATGACGGCGTAATAGGGCGGCCAACAGTTGATAGATATCGGCTCTCAACTGATCGTTTTCTGAAACTTGTCTTACTGATTCGGTCATAGCGGATCTCTTATCGCAGTTGCTTTTCAGGATCTTGAAGAATGTCTTCAAACATGTCTTTTACCCGGCAGTCGCCACACATCTTCAAGCGCTCAATATTGGCTGAAAATGCGCTGTGTGCACCGACCATATCCAGCATCCGATGCACCATAGATTGGGTCGCAAAAGGAGCGCCGCAGCGAATACATTCGAAGGGAGCTTCTTCTTTCAGGGTGTGTTGTTGCTGACGGGCAGCTTTATCAAAATTAATTTGCGGAGTCAGGCTAATCACTTTCTCAGGACAGGCCGCCTCACATAAACCGCATTGCACACAGTTTTGTTCAATGAAGTGTAGCGCAGGTTTGTCGCCACCATCCTGTAATGCCATGGTTGGACAAATTGCCACACAGGACATACAGAGAGTGCATTTCTCGACATTGACGCTGACTTTGCCAAAGGGGATGTTGCTGAGCCCCAGACAAGTCTCGATTTCACCCGCTTGGCTATTGAGGTGGTCTATCGCCTCAAATAGTGTGTTGCGTTTCGTGGTCGAGGCAAAGGCGGCGGGCACTATTACCGGCCAATCTAAGCTGATATCGAGCATCGAATGTAAATTGTTAAGCATGCTCGGATCGATAAGGCTGATACGTTGCGGCTGGCCCATCTCATCTAAAATACTGTTGGCTAAGGACAGTTCACCCTTAAGCATTTGCGTTAGGGTTGGTGCAGTCGCGTCGGTGTTGAGGATGAGCACTTGGCGCGCCCCCCAAGCGAGGACCGACAACCAATGATCTAGGCTAGCAACGGTAATTTCTTCGAGGGCAACGGGAATGATGTCTCCGGCTAAGTCATCGGTGATCAAGTCTGCACCGACGGCATTATCGTGGAACAAAATTACCGGCGCGGTTTGGGCCTGCTCGCGAAAGCGACTCACGATTTTATTCAGGTATGAATGCAAAGCCTGGGGCGTAGGTAAGTCGTAACTGATTGCACCCGTTGGGCAAGCGCTGGTACAACTGCCTGCGCCGTGGCAAAGATATGGGTCGATTTCAATTTTCTTCGCGACACTGCTGATCGCATCGGCTGGACAGAAGTTAAGGCAACGATTACAACCATTAATGCCATTGCGATCGTGGGCACATAGATCGGCATTGATTTTCACGTAGCGCGGTTTATCAAATTGGCCGACTAATTCAGGAATTTGTGCAAGCGCATCTTCGAGTTTCGCGGCGTCTTGGCCTACGTAGAAATAACCGGGTGGCAGCATTTCTAAGTTCAAGCAAGCTGTGCTGCTTAAATCGAGCACTATATCGAAATGGGGTTTGCGAATGGCAACTAAACTGAGTTCAGCCGCCCCATCTTGATGTTCAACACTGACTTGGAATTGACCTAAAAAGCCTTTTACGCCAATGAGTTTGTTGTAGTAGCTTTCAACATCAGTTGCCGCCGCCATCACGCGCTCAAGGTGGGCTTCATCCTGACTGGTAATTGCTTCGTTAGCCAAAATCACTCGACTTGCCATAGTGGACAATTTGTCCGCAGCTAGGCGTGCAAGATCCTCTGGACCGATAATGAGCACAGTTCCTTCGGTGGTGTAACTCACCGTAGGAGGGATCAGATTCTGTAAAATCTGTGTCTGTGCTAAGACATGTTGCCGCACTTGTTTGAGTGCGTCTTGGTTTTGATTGGTTATCAAATGAGTGCTCACATTGCGTTCCTGAACAGTACTTTGGCTGTTCCTTTAGCTGTATCGCTGCAGATTTAGGCGGCAGGTTTTAAGTAAGTCATTGCCTTTTCTGCTTTTATCTAAGTTTTTATCCCTTAGTACAGCAATTCACATACCAAAGTTGTGGACATAAAAATTAGCTAAACTGACATTAAACAACTGGCTTTTGCACTTGAACTAAGGGCTCTGGTGCATTTTGGGGTAGGTCATCAGTCTCCCCATCCAAATTGTCCGCTATCTGTGCTGTTGCTAATTCGGTTTCGACATCACTGTTTTTTGATTCCATTACATTTTCTGGGACGTTAGGCTCTACACCTTCGGCTAAGAGCGACTCTTCGTCTGATTCATTGCTGTCTTTGGTGATATAACGAAATACCTTTTTCGCCAATTCGGCTGAAACTTCGGGGCTGAGCTTAGGCTGATTGCTATAGTCGAGCGCATACTCTATAAGTCCATCTATCTCATTGAAATGTGGTTGTTTCCACAGTGCGCGCAGGGCTGCTGTTTTTGCGGCAGGGTCAACATTGGCGCCCATAAAGCTGGCAAAGCTACCGCCAATTTCAATCTCTTCAGGATTAGGCAGATCTTCAGCCGTCAGAATGCGGTTTGGCTCCTCCGATTGCGGTTCTTGTGGTTCAGCAACTGTGTCTGTGGTGATGCCAGCTCCGACGTCGGACTCAGACTCAACGGGAGGATCTGCAAGGATTGCCTGGGATTGTTTGAGCGAGAGTGCAGCCTCCTCAGCGGCAACTTGTTCACGGCGCTGACTCCAACGACCAAAAAAACCACTGGCTTTAGGTGCTGTGTCTGTCATGTATCACTCCGCAAAGGGTCGCGACTCGGGCCTTGATTGTTGCGTCCATCGACGTGCTTACGGCGATAGGCCGCAATTTCGACCTCGCCATATTGAGTGATAAAAGCTTCTATCCAACAGGCTATCGCCTTTGGCATCAGCATATTAATCACGGGAGTGTTGCCCTCGAGGCAACCCGCCGCGACATTTTGATCCGCCGAGAGCATGGCAGGCACCCAAGTGCCATCGGCCATTTCATCGCAGACTAAGTAGAGCATGGCATTATCCATGTCGAGATTGATGCGATAGCTAGCACGCTCATCCTTGTGCAACTCAAGTAACACTAAGGTCGCATCTTTGGGAGCCTCGTGGGTAGCTGGGAGTAAGTGTTCAATTTCCCACTGTACTGAAGTCCAGCGGCCGGTCTGTTTCTCTACTTTTCGGAGTGAAACGTACATAGGCCAAACACTCGTTGTATGTTGCATTGTGTCTCCGTTTCAACTGAGTTGGAGGGCGCTCCATGAAATTGCGGATCGTTTTCACCAACAAACTAGGATAAAAGGTCACTGCAATATTGATGCCAGTAAACATGGGGTATTAGTTTGAAGTAGATCATCAAAATAGGCATAGGTTTGGGACATTTTGTCTAGCTGGTCATTTTGTCTGGGACATAAACGTCCAAGTCTTTCGCTTGAATTGCGGCAGATCACGCATTTAACCCCTAGTTTTATACCTAGGTACAAATATTGCTATGCTCTGGCCATCATTCGTTAAGCGGTAGCAGTATGAATTCTGATAACAGCACTAGTATAGACAAGCAGTTACAAGCCGATAATGGCCATTCACCAGCAAGGCGTCAGTTTACTTTTGTGAAAACCCAGGCTGAAGTGCCATTAACCATTGCCGTAAAAGCCGTCGATGAAACTGGGGAAATACTGGATAAGTTTGTCGCCTGTGAGCGACCTCTTACGGTTTATTTAAACTGGCGCCCGATAGTCACCCTGATGACCTTAGGTGCAAAACCTGAGTCACTGGCCTTAGGTTATCTGAAGAACCAAGGCTTTATTTCGGATGTGAGCCTGCTGGACTCTGTCATTGTCGATTGGGATGTTAATTCTGCGGCAGTGATCACCCGTGAGCAAACCACCGATCTTGATGAAAAACTTTCTGAAAAAACGGTGACCTCAGGTTGTGGTCAAGGCACAGTCTACGGCAGTTTTATGCAAGACTTGGATGATGTTAGCTTGCCCACTCCAAGCCTTAAGCAAAGTACACTCTACAGTCTGCTGAAAAATATCAATGAATATAATGAAACCTATAAAAATGCGGGTGCTGTGCACGGTTGCGGCTTATGCGAAGCGGACCAAATTATGGCATTTGTAGAGGATGTCGGGCGCCATAATGCGGTGGATACCCTCGCAGGCGATATGTGGTTAGCGCAGGATCGCGGTGATAACAAAATTTTCTACACGACGGGGCGCTTAACCTCAGAGATGGTGATTAAAGTCGCCAAGATGGGGATTCCTGTCTTGCTATCGCGCAGCGGAGTCACCCAAATGGGATTAGAACTCGCGCAGAAATTAGGGATTACCATTATCGCCCGTGCCAAAGGACGACATTTTTTAGTCTACCATGGCAGTGAGAATCTTGAGTTTGATGTAAATACCTGTTCAACAAACTGATCTGCAATAGTAGGTATTGAACTAACAGTGAATAGAAGGATAAGGACACAAGATGACTTCTGCCAGTGAATTGGTCTATATGAGTGCGAAGCAGGTGGCCGAGTATTTAGATCTAAATGAAAAGAAAGTCTATGCCATGGCAAACGACAGGATCCTGCCCGCCACTAAAATCACAGGTAAATGGCTATTTCCCAAGGTGTTAATCGACCGTTGGGTTATGGATTCATGCCATAGTGGCATGCTCACCGACCGTTTATTGATCACCGGCAGTGATGATCCACTCTTATCTATGCTAGTTGCACGTTTAATGGCTCAGGTCGGTAGCCGAGAACTGATTAGCTACAGTGCTACGGGCTCGCGTCTCGGTTTAGAATTGCTAGCAAAGGGATATGCCGATGTGTGCACTTTACATTGGGGCAGTATGGAAGATCGAAATATTCGCCATCCCGCATTGCTTAAAGGTTATAACAACCACCAACAGTGGATCATGGTGCACGGTTATTCCCGTCAGCAAGGATTAATCATGCGTGCAGATATGCACCACAGATGCCAAGAGGAAGATAAAGTGGCGAGCATGCCTTGGCGTTGGGTGAGCCGTCAGGGAGGGGCTGGGAGTCAGCAACATCTAGAGCATTGGCTATTAAAGCAGGGTGCGCGTTTAGATCAACTCAATGTCGTGCTCACCGCCTATAGTGAACGTGAACTCGCGGGTTATATTGCCAGAGGGGATGCGGATATCGGTTTTGGTTGTCAATCGGTGGCTTTGGAAAGTGGCTTAAGCTTCGTGCCACTCATAAAAGAGTCATTCGATTTCGTTATGCCGCAAAGCATTTACTTTCGCCGTCAGCTACAACAACTCTTTACTATGTTAGCGGGTGGACATGCAAGGCAAATGGCTGCGCTACTCGGCGGCTATGATCTTACCGACTGCGGGCAGCTACTCTGGAGTGCAAGTTAAGCTCTTTGCTCAATTCTTCCGAATTTCTCCTATTATAAGCAAGCATCATGGACAGCCTCTTACCTTATATAGGCATATATAAGGTAAGAGGCTAGATTACAAAATCGGTTTTGTACCTTGGGGGAAAATCCACAGGACAATAGTCATCTTCAACCTTGTTATACCGATATCAACACGTCTCCTCATATCGCAAACCATGCTTTACTGCATGTATTAGGCATATAAAAGTAATCAGCAACGCCTTAAAAATTAGCTTTTGTGGATAAGTCTGGGGGTAACAAGTGGGTATGATGTGGCTAGTTTGGATAATCAGAATTAAATACAAAAATTCTTAAAAAAGCCCTTGCACAAAATCTTCTGCTCCCTATAATGCGCATCCACTGAGACGGCAGACGGCGCTAAGCAGCTGATGTGACAGTTCATCAATGAGTTTACTGATTGATGAGCGAAAAGAAAGTTTGCAAAAACTCCTTGACGCGAAACGGGAAATGCGTAAAATGCACGACCCTGAGCTGATGAAGCATCAGCCCGACCCGCCTAAACGGTATGTGGTCAACGTTCTTTAACAAGATAAAACAAGAAATCTGTGTGGACACTCACAGGTGTTGAGTTAATCGAAACTGCTTAGCCTTAGGGTTGGCAGTCAAAGAATTAAATCAATGATGAAGAGTGTTCATAGCAATATGTACAGTTTGTTGCTGTGAAAGCAGTAACAAAAAAATCAGAATTCATTGAGCCGCTGAAGTCGCAAGACGGAAGCAACAAAACTTTAATTGAAGAGTTTGATCATGGCTCAGATTGAACGCTGGCGGCAGGCCTAACACATGCAAGTCGAGCGGCAGCACAAGGGAGTTTACTTCTGAGGTGGCGAGCGGCGGACGGGTGAGTAATGCCTAGGGATCTGCCCAGTCGAGGGGGATAACAGTTGGAAACGACTGCTAATACCGCATACGCCCTACGGGGGAAAGGAGGGGACCTTCGGGCCTTCCGCGATTGGATGAACCTAGGTGGGATTAGCTAGTTGGTGAGGTAATGGCTCACCAAGGCGACGATCCCTAGCTGTTCTGAGAGGATGATCAGCCACACTGGGACTGAGACACGGCCCAGACTCCTACGGGAGGCAGCAGTGGGGAATATTGCACAATGGGGGAAACCCTGATGCAGCCATGCCGCGTGTGTGAAGAAGGCCTTCGGGTTGTAAAGCACTTTCAGTAGGGAGGAAAGGTTGCAGTTTAATAAACTGTAGCTGTGACGTTACCTACAGAAGAAGGACCGGCTAACTCCGTGCCAGCAGCCGCGGTAATACGGAGGGTCCGAGCGTTAATCGGAATTACTGGGCGTAAAGCGTGCGCAGGCGGTTTGTTAAGCGAGATGTGAAAGCCCTGGGCTCAACCTAGGAATAGCATTTCGAACTGGCGAACTAGAGTCTTGTAGAGGGGGGTAGAATTCCAGGTGTAGCGGTGAAATGCGTAGAGATCTGGAGGAATACCGGTGGCGAAGGCGGCCCCCTGGACAAAGACTGACGCTCATGCACGAAAGCGTGGGGAGCAAACAGGATTAGATACCCTGGTAGTCCACGCCGTAAACGATGTCTACTCGGAGTTTGGTGTCTTGAACACTGGGCTCTCAAGCTAACGCATTAAGTAGACCGCCTGGGGAGTACGGCCGCAAGGTTAAAACTCAAATGAATTGACGGGGGCCCGCACAAGCGGTGGAGCATGTGGTTTAATTCGATGCAACGCGAAGAACCTTACCTACTCTTGACATCCACGGAAGACTGCAGAGATGCGGTTGTGCCTTCGGGAACCGTGAGACAGGTGCTGCATGGCTGTCGTCAGCTCGTGTTGTGAAATGTTGGGTTAAGTCCCGCAACGAGCGCAACCCCTATCCTTATTTGCCAGCACGTAATGGTGGGAACTCTAGGGAGACTGCCGGTGATAAACCGGAGGAAGGTGGGGACGACGTCAAGTCATCATGGCCCTTACGAGTAGGGCTACACACGTGCTACAATGGCGAGTACAGAGGGTTGCAAAGCCGCGAGGTGGAGCTAATCTCACAAAGCTCGTCGTAGTCCGGATTGGAGTCTGCAACTCGACTCCATGAAGTCGGAATCGCTAGTAATCGTGGATCAGAATGCCACGGTGAATACGTTCCCGGGCCTTGTACACACCGCCCGTCACACCATGGGAGTGGGCTGCAAAAGAAGTGGGTAGCTTAACCTTCGGGGGGGCGCTCACCACTTTGTGGTTCATGACTGGGGTGAAGTCGTAACAAGGTAGCCCTAGGGGAACCTGGGGCTGGATCACCTCCTTACCTATACGACTAACTTACGCTTGTTGGGTCGACAACATGGCATCCGTGCCGAGTCGACACAAAAACATCCGTGTTTTTGAGTGTTCACACAGATAACTTGTTCTTGTAGAGCGAGTGGCACGTCTTAACGACGATGCTTGTTCTTTAACAATTTGGAAAGCTGATAGTATTAAACACAATGATGTCTGTCGTTGTGTTGATACGAAAAAAGTTTAATGCGTAAGCATTGAACATTGAGTTCTCAAACACTTTATTAAGTGTCTTGAATATTCAAGTCTAAGGCGAGTCCATCTTCTTGGTCGAAGATGAGACAAGTAAAACCAAGCTGGTCGCAATGCGACTCAGAGTATTTCTTATCTTGTGTGAACGAGATAAGCGCAGTCAGACGAAACGATGTCTAAGCCGTGAAGCGAATGAGGAAGGAGTGTAGCAGCGCTACATGACTGACGAATGAGGTTCACAATAACGACAGCGTAAGGCCTGACAAGCGAAAAGAAACCTATCTGGGTTGTATGGTTAAGCGACTAAGCGTATACGGTGGATGCCTTGGCAGTCAGAGGCGATGAAGGACGTAGTAACTTGCGAAAAGCGTTGGCGAGCTAGTAACAAGCATTTGAGCTAACGATGTCCGAATGGGGGAACCCGGCCGCATAAGCGGTCATCATGTGGTGAATACATAGCTACATGAGGCGAACGAGGGGAACTGAAACATCTAAGTACCCTTAGGAAAAGAAATCAACCGAGATTCCCCTAGTAGCGGCGAGCGAACGGGGATTAGCCCTTAAGTCAGTGGGGTGTTAGTGGAATGCGTTGGGAAGCGCAGCGGCACAGGGTGATAGCCCCGTACACGAAAACTAACCATTGATGAAAACGAGTAAGGCGGGACACGTGACATCCTGTTTGAATATGGGGGGACCATCCTCCAAGGCTAAATACTCCTGACTGACCGATAGTGAACCAGTACCGTGAGGGAAAGGCGAAAAGAACCCCTGTGAGGGGAGTGAAATAGAACCTGAAACCGTATACGTACAAGCAGTGGGAGCGGTTCTTGAGACCGTGACTGCGTACCTTTTGTATAATGGGTCAGCGACTTACATTTTGTAGCAAGGTTAAGCGAATAGCGGAGCCGTAGGGAAACCGAGTGTTAACTGCGCGTTGAGTTGCAAGGTGTAGACCCGAAACCCGGTGATCTAGCCATGGGCAGGTTGAAGGTTGAGTAACATCAACTGGAGGACCGAACCGACTAATGTTGAAAAATTAGCGGATGACTTGTGGCTGGGGGTGAAAGGCCAATCAAACCGGGAGATATCTGGTTCTCCTCGAAAGCTATTTAGGTAGCGCCTCGAGCGAATACCATTGGGGGTAGAGCACTGTTAAGGCTAGGGGGTCATCCCGACTTACCAACCCTTTGCAAACTCCGAATACCAATGAGTACTACTCGGGAGACAGACGGCGGGTGCTAACGTCCGTCGTCAAAAGGGAAACAACCCAGACCGTCAGCTAAGGTCCCAAAGTGTATGTTAAGTGGGAAACGATGTGGGAAGGCTTAGACAGCTAGGATGTTGGCTTAGAAGCAGCCATCATTTAAAGAAAGCGTAATAGCTCACTAGTCGAGTCGGCCTGCGCGGAAGATGTAACGGGGCTAAACATACCACCGAAGCTACGGGTGCAGCCCATTAGGGTTGCGCGGTAGAGGAGCGTTCTGTAAGCCGATGAAGGTGAAGGGGTAACCCACGCTGGAGGTATCAGAAGTGCGAATGCTGACATGAGTAACGATAAAGGGGGTGAAAAACCCCCTCGCCGAAAGACCAAGGGTTCCTGTCCAACGTTAATCGGGGCAGGGTGAGTCGACCCCTAAGGTGAGGCCGAAAGGCGTAATCGATGGGAAACAGATTAATATTTCTGTACTTCCGCTAACTGCGATGGAGAGACGGAGAAGGCTAGGCTAGCGCGGCGTTGGTAGTCCGCGTTTAAGGTGGTAGGCTGATTTCTTAGGCAAATCCGGGAAATCTTAAGGCCGAGAGCTGATGACGAGGTCCTACGGGACTGAAGTAGTTGATGCCATGCTTCCAGGAAAATCTTCTAAGCTTCAGGTTAGCGGGAATCGTACCCCAAACCGACACAGGTGGTCGGGTAGAGAATACCAAGGCGCTTGAGAGAACTCGGCTGAAGGAACTAGGCAAAATGGTACCGTAACTTCGGGAGAAGGTACGCTCTTGTTGGTGATGAGACTTGCTCTCTAAGCTGACGGGAGTCGCAGATACCAGGTGGCTGCAACTGTTTATCAAAAACACAGCACTGTGCAAACTCGCAAGAGGAAGTATACGGTGTGACGCCTGCCCGGTGCCGGAAGGTTAATTGATTGGGTTATCGCAAGAGAAGCTCATGATCGAAGCCCCGGTAAACGGCGGCCGTAACTATAACGGTCCTAAGGTAGCGAAATTCCTTGTCGGGTAAGTTCCGACCTGCACGAATGGCGTAATGATGGCCACGCTGTCTCCAGCCGAGACTCAGTGAAGTTGAAATTGCGGTGAAGATGCCGTATACCCGCGGCTAGACGGAAAGACCCCGTGAACCTTTACTATAGCTTGGCACTGAACATTGAACCTACATGTGTAGGATAGGTGGGAGACTTTGAAGTTGGAACGCTAGTTCTGATGGAGTCGTCCTTGAAATACCACCCTTGTAGTTTTGATGTTCTAACCTAGACCCCTAATCGGGGTTAGGGACAGTGCCTGGTGGGTAGTTTGACTGGGGCGGTCTCCTCCCAAAGAGTAACGGAGGAGCACGAAGGTTGGCTAAGTACGGTCGGACATCGTACGGTTAGTGCAATGGCATAAGCCAGCTTAACTGCGAGACAGACACGTCGAGCAGGTACGAAAGTAGGTCATAGTGATCCGGTGGTTCTGAATGGAAGGGCCATCGCTCAACGGATAAAAGGTACTCCGGGGATAACAGGCTGATACCGCCCAAGAGTTCATATCGACGGCGGTGTTTGGCACCTCGATGTCGGCTCATCACATCCTGGGGCTGAAGTCGGTCCCAAGGGTATGGCTGTTCGCCATTTAAAGTGGTACGCGAGCTGGGTTCAGAACGTCGTGAGACAGTTCGGTCCCTATCTGCCGTGGGCGTTGGATGATTGAGGGGAGTTGCTCCTAGTACGAGAGGACCGGAGTGAACGAACCGCTGGTGTTCGGGTTGTCATGCCAATGGCATTGCCCGGTAGCTACGTTCGGAATCGATAACCGCTGAAAGCATCTAAGCGGGAAGCGAGCCCCAAGATGAGTCATCCCTAGGTCTATAAGACCTCTAAAGAGCCGTTCGAGACTAGGACGTTGATAGGCATGGTGTGTAAGCGTTGTGAGGCGTTGAGCTAACATGTACTAATGACTCGAGAGGCTTAACCATACAACCCAGATGGGTTTTGCTAAGCGAACTTAGACAGAATATATGCACTTAATGAAGTGTTGACTCAAAAAACAAACAGCTTTCCGAATTATTAAATAAGATAAGAGCAGATTTTAGTTCCTAGAATCTAGCAGCACGCAGTGCGCTCTCGAGTCTTGTTTAAAACGAATTTGCTTGGTGACAATAGCATTGTGGTCCCACCTGATCCCATCCCGAACTCAGAAGTGAAACGCAATCGCGCCGATGGTAGTGTGGGGTCTCCCCATGTGAGAGTAGGTCATCGCCAAGCGCCTAATTTAGGTTAACGTGTAAACGTTAGTCTAAAGGAGCGGTAGTTCAGTTGGTTAGAATACCGGCCTGTCACGCCGGGGGTCGCGGGTTCGAGTCCCGTCCGCTCCGCCAACATTAAGAGATAAGCCTCATCGAAAGATGAGGCTTTTTTCGTTATGGCGTCGCGGATAATTCGTGTCAGTGACGCACATGCTTCGGGCTCGAAGCACATGGTTATCGTCATACCCAGCCATCCCAATTCCTACGAGTGTACGTTATTGTTATTCGCATCAGTCCGAGAGAATTTTAATCTCATCCCTACTGGTAACGTCTATCTTTTTCTCGCCTTAATTGACTTAATATCGTTTATATTGAAGTGTTTATTATTAAGCAGATACTTAAATTTCAAGAATGATTGAAATTGAGTTATTTGCCCCAAGATAGTCTTAAGTGCTGCAGTTTTGTAGCGTCCATCAATGAGGTCTATGCCATGCTTTATGATTTAACGGTTGTACAATTTAGCAAGATGCTGAAAAATTTAAGCGTTATTCTTGAAAAGGGCGAATGCTTCGCAAACCTCAAGAAAGTCGATATGGCGGTGCTATTAAACTCACGTTTAGCGCCGGATCAATTTAACCTTATTCGCCAAGTCCAAATTGCCTGCGATACTGCCAAAATTGGCGTGGCACGTTTGACCGATAACTTAGATACAGTGCCAAAGCATGATGATAGCGAGACGACGCTGGCTGAGTTGCAAGCGCGTATTAGTTCGATTTTGGATTACTTAGCGACGTTCAAAGAGGCTGATTTTGCTCATGCGGCTACTATCCATGTCTCACAACCACGCTGGGAAGGAAAATATCTTACAGGTTATGAGTTTGCGATTGAGCATGCGATTCCGAACTTATACTTCCATATAACAACAGCCTACGCGATTTTGCGCCACAACGGTGTTGAAATTGGCAAGAAAGATTACCTCGGCGCTATGCCATATAAGTCGTAAATTTAGGCTAGATGTAGTACTGTTGCGCAGCCTAATTGTTGCGCAACAGCGTTTTGCCGCTCGAGCTTACCAACCTTTCTGCATGATTACCTGTTCTTTTTCTACCTTTGTTATGTCGCTTTATCGCCGGAAAATTTAGGACTCGTTAGGGTTCTGTTGTGTCGATGAAGTCAATCAATACTCAGTTTTTCATTTCGACCTCATGTCTCGACCATCTTCACCCTATCAGCAGTGATCTAATCTTGTTGATTTAGGTCGGTTATATGGATTGTAAGTTTATGAGTCGCCAAATGCGCTGTTACTTAAAGTGAATGGCGAATGAACTCATTAAAGATGACCTGTTTGTTCGTTTTGAGCAGGGATTTACTGGAAGAGCCTATTTATGGTTCTCATTAAAGGAGTTAGCTATGTCTATCGAATCTCAAGCCATCGAGAGTCCCACGGATGCAACGGCAACTGATTTGCCGATGAAGAGCAAGAAAGCCAAAAAAGCCGCCATTACCAGTGGTTTGCGCCTCAAAGACAAGTTAACCCAAGACACTCGCCGCCGAATTGAAATTCTTCACGAGCAACGCCAACTATCCAATCGTTTCGGTGTGGATATAGAAATTGACTAAAGCCATTGGCTTGTCGCTAAGTATTGGATATCACATTTAGATATTTAGCCCGCATGTACAGCTTCACGACGGACGTCGTGAAGCTTGCTCTCTTACCTAGCCACTTTGCTGACTCAATTCATACTCCATTATCGTGACCATCTCGCCCTTATAATCTTCCTGTGAAATCCTTGACCAACCCAGCGCTCGATAAAAATCGGCTTTATCTGCAGTAAACAAATAGATTTTCTGTAAACCAATCGCTCTAGCATGCTCAACGACGGCATTGACGAGCAACTTACCTAATCCTTTATTTCGATGGGCTGCATTCACATACACATTGGCGAGCCAAGGACTTAAGTCGGTTCGGCTGTCCATATCTGCGACGATTAATGACGATGACCCCATTACTTGATTTGCCTGTTCACAGATAAACATTGTAGGCATAGCAGCGTCAGTTAAATACTCGTTCATTTCCTCAATCAGCGTAGTGACTGAAGCATCCGCAGAACTTAAATGTGCCCATGCTTGATTATGCCACTCCGCCAATTGAGGAATGTGTTGCGGGGCAGATTTTAGGTCGATAACTTTCATATAAATCTCTAGATTGATTACGGAAAGGAGGGGAATGAGCAAATTATCCCCTCTATTGACTTGGATGAACTCAGTGGGCACAGGCCGAGTGAGTATACCGTTTAATTCGGGATCGGCAGAAATACGCTGGCTTTAAGTCCACCTTGTTGCGCGTGGCTAAAGCTGAGTTTGCCTTGATAACTGTCGACGATATCTTTGCAGATAGACAATCCTAAGCCATGGCCTTGGATGCTTTCATCTAGCCGAATGCCGCGCTCAATGATGATTGATAGTGCGGTATCGGAGACGCCTTCGCCATCATCACTCACTTCTATCCTATAGCCTATGGTTGGCACGTTTTGCTGACTGATATGGATCTCAATGTTTTTGCGGCTATGTTTGCAGGCGTTATCCAGTAAATTACCTAAGAGTTCGAGTAAGTCATCGCGGTCAAACGGCATGACTAAGCCGCTAGCGTAATCGCTGTGAATAATGCGGTCTGGGTAAATACGCTGCATTACTTTGATTAGCGGCGCAAGATCGTCATCGAGCACGGTATAACGCCCCGGAGTGGACAGGCCGACAATCTTAGTGCGCTTAAGCTCTCTATCAATGATGTGGTGCAGGTTTGCGAGCACCTTGCTGCCCTCACTCCTCTGTTCTGGTGGAAGGCTTTCTAGGTAGGACTGCAGCCCTTGTAGTGGACGTTTCATTTCGTGGGCTAAGTTACCCAAGGCATTGCGGGAGCGTTGTACTCGCTGGCCCAATTGATTGACTAAGCGATCTATCTCTTCGATCAGTGGGACTATCTCGCTCGGCACTTGGTCAGGATTGATTTCTTGCCCTTGGATGCGCATCTGCCGGATAGCTTCTGGCATCTGCTCTAAGGGTTTAAAACCGCGTTTAAGTAATTGATATTGCGCTAGTAATAAAATGACAATCGTGAGTAACACCGCCGCACTGGCAAAGGCTAAAAAGTGGATTTGGGTTTGTTCAAGCGAGCTAATATCTTCCGTCACCCACAGGGTAACTAACTGATCTTCTTTGATAACGGCTTGACTGAACATCAACCAATGTTCTTTACCAACAAATTCAGTGGCTTGGTGGTGCTCACCCGCTGCCAGTTTAGGCATGTTCACGTTATGGTCGAATAGAGAGCGTGAACGCAGGGTTTGCTCGCCGATTTGAATCGCAAAATAATGTCCAGAATTAACCCTGTGGTACACATTGGGTAAACGGTCGGTGGTGAGTGCCCATGTGCCATCGGGATTGTGATTCAGGGCGGAGATCAGGCTGTCGGCATCGTGTTGTAGACGCGAGGCAACAAAGTCTTGGGTTAAGATTTGGATACCTTGGTGCAGAAAATACAATAACAGCACCATGGCAAAGGTGAGCGTGATCAACAAATTGCGCGTCAGATAACCCTTGAGTGAATACACGCCTTTACTCCTTGAGTCGATAACCTTGGCCGCGGCGGGTTTCGATATAATCCTTGCCTAAGCGTTGGCGCAGGCGGTTGACGTACACTTCGATGACATTGCTGTCTTTGATTTGATCTTCTTCGTAAATGCGTTCACTGAGCTCTGACTTAGAGACGATTTTGCTGGGATTGACCATTAAGTAATGCAGCAGCCGATATTCAATCTTAGTCAGTTCTATCACTTCACCGTCGACATTGGTGACGGCTTGTTTGTCGACATCGAGGGAGACGCCTGCATGCTGCAACACATTGTCGGCACGGCCAAAGTGGCGGCGGATCAACACTTCGAGCCTTGCGAGTAGTTCTTCAATGTGAAAAGGCTTGCCGAGGTAATCATCGGCCCCCGCCTTGAGACCGTCGACCCGTTCGTGCCACGCATCACGGGCGGTGAGAATAAGCACTGGCATAGCCAAGCCCTTTTGTCGCCATTGGCCAAGGACTTGTAAACCGGGTTTGCCAGGCAAGCCGAGATCGAGGATAACGGCTTCGAAGTTTTCTTCTTCGCCTAAAAAGGCGCCGTCGATACCGTTATCGGCGTGCTCGACGGTATAACCCGCCTTGTTAAGGGCGGGAATGAGGCGTGCGACCAGATCGGTATCATCTTCAATCAATAGCAAACGCATCAGTCGACCTTTTCCTTTAGCCACTCGCCGGTTTTGGCGTCAATCTTAATTTCATACACTATGCCATCGTCGCGGAGGATCTCGAGCTCGTAGATGATACGGCCATGTTTCTGCTCGACTTCTAAGTCCAACAGTCGCCCCTGCAGGCGTGATTCGTAGCGTTGCATTATGGTGTCGAAGGGCAAAACCTTGCCCTCCTTAACCCACTCGACCACCTTGTTGGAAAGATCATCGTCGTGGGCATCAGTGCTTGGACTGCTAATCATCCCAACGGCCAAAGCCAGGAATATTAACGGTATCTTCATCGAATATGCCCTTCTCTGCGAGGTTGTGACAATTGCTGCATTGGCTGAATGAGCCGACCTTAGCGTTATCTTGCACCATACGCCTTGGGATCTCATCGTGTTCGTGGATAAAAAATGCCTGTTCTGTGATCTTCTGCGGCCCTGCGCCTGCGAGCAGCGGCGTGCTGTTTTTCATCACCTTACCATTTTGCGCCGCATGTTGAACCAGATATTCCTCAATTCTGGCAGTGACTTGAGGATCTAGGCTGGCGTTGTCACCAAAGTGGTTCTCAAGATTTGCGGTAATGGCGCGCCACTTGTCGGCGGGGAGTAAATTGGCTGGATAGGCCATGTGGCAGCTGCCACATTCTGCCGTGTATTCCGCATTCTGTGGAATGGCGCGGTTGAGTTCATGGCCGTCGTCCGCATAGCCTGTACCGGTTAAGGTTAGGCTTATGCCGATAACGCCAATGGCTAATGCCGCGGCTGTGAGTGATGAACCTAAGAACCAGCTAATAGGGTGTGCTTGTTGAGTCATAATATCTTCCTTATTTGTACCGTTACCTTCTATGGAAGGTATTGAAATTAATCGCTCTAATTAAATGAGTTATTGCAGGCTTAACCAGAGTAAGGCATCGCCTTTTTCCTGGGGTGTGCAGTCGCGCTTAAAGGTCCAGTTACAGTTACGGCTAAACCATTTCTCGATTTTGGCTGAGTCGGTTAACCGATCTGCGGTAATCGACGGCGCCATAGGGTCAATGGGTTTACGGGTATTTTGGTGCATGCCCATGTCGGTGACTTTGGCGGTATGGCAACTGGCACAGCTGCGACCGTCTATGTCCTGTAGCCAAAGCTTTTGTCCTGCGGCGGCGGTAAAGGGTCCAGCGCCTTGGGCTTGATAGCTTTGCAGTTGCGTGCCGATGCGCTCGGCGCTCAGTGGCAGGCTTTGCACTTTACTGTTGGCGGCACTAACGCTAAGGCTAGTCAGCAGCAAGGTGGAAATTGCGACAATGGCAAGGCGACTTTTATTCGTGTGTCTGGTTAATCTGTTCATAGGGCATTCCTTTTGGGCTGGATATCTTATTGCTAAGCAAAATGGCTAACGGATTAATCTTCTTGTTCCACTGGGCGTTGTTTCTTGCCCGTGACCATGGCTCTGACTAAGTTTTCTTTGTGTAACAGGCTGCTGACGATGACGCCGCCAACATGGATAACCACAAGGAACACGGTGAAGTTGGCAAAGAATTCATGGACTTCTTTTATGGCGCCTTCGGGCCAAGTGGCGAAAAAGCTCGTGGCTAATGGGCCGTGTCCGTCGGTGGCGTATAGAGCCATGCCTGAGAATCCCGTGATGGCTATGCTGGCAATCAAGGCCACTATCATCATTGCCCCAGCGGGGTTATGGCCTATGTAGTCTTTGGCTTTGCCTGTGATGAGTCCTTTGAGGTACACCAGCACTTCTTTAGGGCGAGTGATAAAGTTGCTAAAGCGCGCATTGTGGGTACCCATCACGCCCCAGAGCAGACGAAACACCAGTAAAATTAAGATGCTATAACCTGCGTAACTGTGGATGGTCATCCACTCGTCTTCGCCTTCAGTGAGGTAGGCTAAGGTGAAAAAGCCGACGAGTGACCAATGGAATATGCGGATCAACAGGTCCCAGACTTTGATGGTTTGCAGTGTGTTTGATGACATGATGTGACGCTCCTAAGTGGGTTTAGGTGTAGGCTACTTAACCCAAACTTAAACCTCGCTTAAATTTTGAGGCGCGAACATTCAGTGAGTTGGTGGGTCTGAGTGGCGCGCTTTCCTAGGTGGGGAGCCTTAAATGTCAACGAAAACTCGCTTGTTAACCTCTTGGTATTACGGTAGATTCTGCCACCTCGACCGAGTGAAGGGATTAACATATCTATGTCTACCGCCGTTATTCGCGCTTTCATCAGCCGCAATCCGAGTCGTAAATCCTTTTGTATTTATGCGGTTTTATTATTTTTGACTGAAGTCTTAATTGCCTTATATGCGCCTGCGGGTTTTATTCGTGGTTTTGTGGGCGATGTATTGGTGGTGATCTTGCTGTTTTGTATGGTGCGGGCTGTCGTTCCTATTGCCAATCCGGTAGAAAAAGTCGCAGTAAAAAACACCGGCGATGGCATTAAGCGTTTTTTTCAAACTCCTTTGCTGGCGTTTACGGTATTGCTGTTTGCCTTTGCCATCGAGTTTGGCCAGTATTGGGGTTTAGTCGACAAGCTAGGCTTAGGCGGAAATCGCTTGGCGCGGATAGTGATAGGTAGCCATTTTGATCCACTCGATCTCGTAGCATATTTTGTCGGTTACTTGATCTTAGTGGGCTGTTATTGTAAAAGCCGCCAGCCCTAGTATTGAATCCGCAAGAGCCGCGTGACGTGTATTTTCGCGGATAGGCGAGATAGGTAGTCGAAATAGATAGGCGAGATAAGTGGGGTAAGGGGATGCAGCCGATAACGGGTTTTTCACTACTAACAGAGCATGCTTATGGACTTGAGCCTAATTCACTAAAAATGCCCCTGTATTTCAATGGCCAATCTACTCACACTTTTATTGCAGGTCGAGTGATTGAAGGCCAATACCGCTGCGTTTTACCCAATAAAACCTCGGGGTATTTAGTCATCACTTCTTTCGATTGTCCCTTCGAAGAATCGACCGAGTTTAGTCTACTTGATGAAGAGTTTAAGATCATTGCGACAACCTCTTTGGCGCAACTGTACGATTCTTTTCTGCTTTATGCCCATTGGCCCATGGCGGATAACCGACTGAGGTTGCACTATTACGGTCAGTTTGTGCTGGATTTAGTCATTACTGCGAGCAGCTCTTGGTTACCTTTTCAGCCGAAACTTAAGCTGATTGAAGTTGTTGCTCCTCAAAGCGATCCGCAAACAGCCTCCTCTCTTGCTGAATTAGCCCAGCGTTTAGCGCGGATTGATAATATAAACTGAGTGAGGTTTGAATTAAATTAAGTTAAAAAAAGAAAGGGCTACTCGCCCTTTCATGTTCATCATTTATATCTATTACTCATGCGGAAAGTTTTATAAGCCTGCTTGCAAAGACGTTTAAAAACCTAATAAAAGCTTCCTCACATCAGCTTATTTGACTCCCAAAAATCTTAGAAGAAACCTAAAGGATTCACATCGTAACTCACCAAGAGATTCTTGGTATTTTGATAATGGTTGAGCATCATCTTATGGGTTTCGCGGCCAATACCAGATTTTTTGTATCCACCAAAGGCGGCATGGGCAGGATAGGCGTGGTAACAGTTAATCCACACGCGGCCCGCTTGAATACCGCGTCCCATACGTTGAGCCGTGTTCATGTCCCGCGTCCACACGCCAGCGCCTAGGCCGTACTCAGTATCGTTGGCGATCGCTAAGGCTTCGGCTTCATCTTTAAAGGTGGTGACCGAAATCACTGGGCCGAAGATCTCCTCTTGGAAGATCCGCATCTTATTATGGCCTTTCATAATCGTCGGGCTGATGTAATAACCTTCGCTTTGGCCGCCATCGAGTTGGCAAAGTGTGCCGCCCAGTAGCACTTCTGCACCTTCAGCCTTACCTATGGCTAAGTAGCTTAAGATTTTATCGAACTGTTCTTTGGAGGCTTGAGCGCCAACTTGAGTGTCGGTATCTAAGGGATCGCCTTGCTTAATGGTTTGCGCGCGGGCGAGCACTTTCTCGATAAAGCGATCAAAAATCGACTCTTGGATTAACACCCGTGATGGGCAAGTACAGACTTCACCTTGGTTAAAGAAGGCCAGCAACATACCTTCGACGGCCTTATTTAAATATTCGTCTTCATGGTCCATCACATCGGCAAAAAACACGTTGGGCGACTTGCCGCCAAGCTCAACGGTCGATGGAATTAAGGATTCGGCGGCGCATTTTAAAATGTGATAGCCAATTTCGGTGGAGCCCGTAAATGCAAGCTTAGCGATGCGTTTGCTGGTGGCCAGTGCTTGTCCCGCCTCCGCGCCAAAGCCGTTGACTACGTTAAGAATGCCCGCAGGTAATAGGTCTTCAATCAGCTCGAGCAAGACCAGAATCGAGACTGGTGTTTGCTCCGCAGGTTTGAGTACCACACAGTTACCCGCCGCAAGCGCAGGGGCGATTTTCCATGCCGCCATCAAGAGCGGGAAGTTCCAAGGAATAATCTGGCCGACCACGCCCAAAGGTTCTGGGAAGTGATAGCTGACTGTGTTGCCGTCGATATCGGCAGCGCTGCCTTCCTGTGCGCGGATGCAACCGGCAAAGTAGCGGAAGTGATCGACGAATAAGGGCAAGTCGGCGTTTAAGGTTTCACGCACAGCTTTACCGTTTTCCCAGGTTTCGGCGACGGCTAAATATTCGAGGTTTTGTTCGACCCGATCGGCAATGCGCAACAACAGGTTTGAGCGCTCGGTGACTGAGGTCTTACCCCATGCTTCTTTGGCTGCGTGGGCGGCATCTAATGCTAATTCAATATCTTGGGCATCGGAGCGTGGGATTTGGCAAAAGTTTTGGCCATTTACGGGTGAGCGATTGTCAAAGTATTTACCATTGACCGGGGCGACCCATTTACCACCGATAAAGTTGGCATATTTTTCTTTGAAGTTAACGATTGCGCCTGCGGTTCCGGGTTGAGCATAAATCATAGAATCATTCCTTCTTGTTGATTAGCTTAGTGTTCTCTAACGTAACACTTGAGACTTGCATACCTAAGGTGCATCGCAAGGAGGGTGCCAAACTGGCAAGAGTTGTACACTTGTTGTGCTAACAGTATGATGAAAAGCTAATTTTGCAGATTTGAAAAAGTATGGGCACTCAGGGAGTGAGGTGTGTCCTGTGGTCACTTTGTCATCGATCGGCGCACTCAAGTGTGCCGAAACGGAACACAGCTCGGGGGAGCACGGCTATGACAGTTAAACCGCATTTACCATCGACACAGGCGTGGTTGGCCGATTCGTGGCAGCGCAGCATTGGCGCTGGCTTGTCCGAGTTTCAGTTACCCCAAGAGCTTAGGCTCGATGCCAGCGAACTAAAGCAGAAACATGAGCAATATCAAATGCTCATCGCATTAGTGCAATCCCATGCTTTGCCCTTGTTCAATCAGTTGATGGCGCATTCTAATAGCCGACTCTTGCTCTCCGATGCCGAGGGTTATGTGCTTAGGCACTGGGGCGTGAGCCGCTACTCCACAAAACTGGCGGACGTGGCTTTGGATATCGGGGTGAATTGGCTCGAGCAGCACAAAGGCACCAATGCAATAGGGACGGCACTCACAGCCAAACAAGCCGTATCTGTAGTGGGTGAGCAGCATTTTATTCGCCAGAATCGTTTTATGAGTTGCACCGCCTGCCCAATATTTTCCCCCCAAGGTGAGATGCTCGGGGTGATTGATATCACCAGCGAGCAGCAAAGACACACTCAGCAGACGCTGATGTTAGTGTCCAGTTTGGCGCAGCAGGTCGAGACCGCGCTCTTGTGCCATCTGCCCGATAGCCATTATCGAATCGATTTAGCGGCGCAGCCCAATCTGCTCAGTTCGGGTTGGCAGGGCATAGTGATTGCCGACAGCGATGGCCGTATCGTGGGTTATAATCCCATGGCGAAACAATTGCTTAATCAAGCCAAGGTGGGTGATAGCGTTGAGCAGTACCTAGGTGATAATTGGAACCGTGCGGGCGGTTTTAATCCACATTTAGCTTTGCATTTACAGACTCAGCCCTTAAATATTCCCAGCGCTAAGGAGCGAGTTGCGATTAGCAATAAATCGCTCACTCAACTGGGCGTGCGGTTTCGCGATCCTCAACTTGAGCGCGCATGGCAACATGCCAATAAGGTGATCACCAAGCAAATTCCGCTGTTAGTGCTCGGTGAAACCGGCGTCGGTAAAGAGCAGTTTGTTAAAAAGCTCCATGCCCAAAGCGCGCGTCGCAGCGAGCCCTTAGTGGCGGTGAACTGCGCGGCATTGCCCGCTGAATTAGTCGAATCTGAACTCTTTGGTTATCAGGCGGGCGCTTTTACTGGGGCAAACCGCACTGGATTTATCGGCAAAATTCGCCAAGCCCACGGTGGTTTTTTGTTTTTAGATGAGATCGGCGAAATGCCGCTGGCGGCCCAGAGTCGTTTACTCAGAGTATTGCAAGAGCGCGAAGTGGTACCCGTCGGCAGTAATCAAAGCTTTAAAGTCGATATCCAAATCATTGCCGCAACCCATATGGATTTAGAAAAGCAGGTGATTCAAGGGCTGTTTCGACAGGATTTATTCTATAGGCTTAATGGTTTGCAAGTACGTTTACCTGCGCTGCGTGAGCGGCTGGATATCGAGCGCATTATCCATAAATTGCACCGTAAACATCGTATCGCCGCGCAGGATATCTGCCCCGAACTGCTAGTGCAAATGATGCAACACGATTGGCCGGGTAATTTGCGTGAGCTCGATAACCTTATGCAAGTCGCTTGCTTGATGGCTGAAGGCGATGACACTTTAACTTGGCAGCACTTACCCGATTATCTTGCGGCCAAGTTAATGCGCGAGCCGTTAAATGCCAAGCCGTTATGTGAAGAGGCTCAAACCTGCCAAGACGCTGCATCACACCCGCTAAGTAGTACTATAGCGGTCCAACCCAATGCTCAGTTGTTAACTGCAGGGACTGCAGAGATTAATTCTCTCCATGGAGCGATTTATAGCAATGTACTGCAGGCATTTCAGGCCTGTAATGGTAATGTGAGCCAATGTGCCAAGCGCTTAGGAATTAGCCGTAATGCCTTGTATCGTAAGCTGAAACAGTTTGGTATTAAGGAATGATAATAGAACGATGGCAAATGCCGATAATCCCTTCCACCTTTAGCTAAAGGGCTTAGCAGCAGAGGTTATTTGGGTAAACTCATATATACCTTAAGACCATGGGGAATGCGATTTTCGGCTTTAATTTTACCCTTATGGGCGCTAATGGCAGCCTCGGTAATCGCAAGACCCAAGCCCCAGCCGCCACTTTCCCTTTGTCTTGCCGAGTCTGGACGATAGAAAGGTTTAAAAATCGCATCGAGTTCGGCGGGATCTATCCCCGGGCCATCATCTTCAATGGTAATGTGCACGTGATTTTCCGATTGAGCCGCATGGATATGAATATCACTCTGGGCGTAGCGAATCGCATTGCGCAGCAGGTTTTCGATGGCGCGGGAAAGGGATTTTGGAAATTGAGCTAATTCGATATCTTCATCTATTTCTATCGTGATTTTTTTGCCCTGTTGCTCGGCTTCAAATTCAGCATCATCCAATACTTGGCTTAAGGATTCGGCTAGGCCTAACTTAACCTTAGTCTCGTTAGTGCTGAGTTTAACCCGTGACAACTCGAGTAACTCGGCGATCAGTTTCTCTAACTGCTCGGCCTCGTAGGCGATGCGGTCTGTCTCCGTGGTTTGCTGTCCCTTTTTACGGGCGAGGGCTAAGGATAGTTGTAGGCGCGTCAAGGGGGTGCGCAGTTCATGGGAAATGTCGCCCATCAACCGCTGTTGGTTGTTCACCATAGCTTCAATGGAATCCGCCATGCTGTTAAAAGCCGTGGCGAGTTGGCCTATTTCATCATTACGTTGGGTTGTTGCCCTATCGACGCGGTTGCTTAAGTCACCTTCTGCGAGGGCATTGGCACTCTTTTTAAGTGAATTTAATGCTTTGCCTAGGTGCCATGCGAGCAGGGCACAGAGTAATCCCGAGAGTACAATCGCTAGACTTAGAGTTAATAGCTTGTTTTCAATGAAGAAGAAAAACCAAGGACGCGGATGGATATCCGGTAGGCGGCCATAGATAAAATAGGTTTCACCTTCTAAGGTGAATTGGTGGGGACCGAAAACCAATTCGTCTTTAAATTGATGGCTAATAGGTTGTTTTTCTTCATCGGTCATCAACATAAAACTGCGAACACCGCGGCTTATCCTATTGGTGTTAAGCACTTGTCCTTGGCTGTTTACTAAGTACAGCCGCAGTGGTTTACCTTCTATATCCCTGTGTCTTTCCCAGCGGCGCAGAAAATCTGATTTGAGCAGAGTCGGATTTTCTTGGATGCGCAATGCGACAGTGGCGAGCATTTTTTCAAGGTGCGGTGGAATGGGCGCCCTATCGTGATTTTGTTGTAGCAATGGCAATAGGCCAACCAAAGCAATGATCAGCGAGCTACAGAGCCAAAATCCGAGTAATAATTTGATAAATAAGCGATTAGGCACAGTCAACTCCGCCGTTTAGGGTAACCAAATATAGCCTTTGCCACGGATAGTTTTCACCCTCGGCCTGCCATCGCTACGCTCGGGAAGCTTTTTCCGTAAATTGGACAGGTGCATATCTAGACTGCGATCGAAGGGCATCAGTTTTTTACCGAGCACAATTTCGTTTAATTCTTCCTTATTCATTAACTCGCCAGCGTGCAGCGCCAGGGTATGCAGCAGGGTAAATTCTGTGCCAGTGAGTATGATCAACTGCTCGTTACAGTAAGCCTCTTGGCGGGAAGGATCTAAACGCAGATCGCCAAATTCCTGTGCTGGAGTCGCATGAATTTCTTGGGCCGTTAAATGGGAGCGGCGGATAATGGCGCGAATTCGGGCGATAAGCTCTCTGTCGTTAAAGGGCTTAGGCAAATAGTCGTCGGCCCCGATTTCAAGGCCAACAACGCGGTCGATTTCATCACCGCGGGCGGTCAGCATTAACACTGGGGTTTGCTTATGTTGTCGTAGGGCGCGTAGCACTTCGAAACCATTTAACTTAGGTAACATCACATCGAGTAAGATCAAATCGTAATCCGTCGCCAAGGCCAACTCTAGGCCCTGTTTGCCATCGTAGGCCAAGGTTAACTTAAACCCTTCTAGCTCGAGTAATTGCCCGAGGAGTTCTGATAGACCGAGATCGTCATCGATTAATAATATCCGACTCATACTGTTCCTTAATCTCTGTAATATGGCCTTTTGCGCCCGATCATCTCGGGGACTTTAGTGCTTTGGCTGAGTATACCCGTTTTGATGTCAATTGCTGTGTAGCAATGTAAGCCAAAGTAAAGAATAGGGAATCTGTGATATCCAAGTTACCTCAATATACGAGTTTCAGCATATTAAGGTTGTTTGGGCAGAGTTATTGTCGCAACTTTACAGTGATTTACTCAGGCAACGCCCTCACTTACATATAGCCCTTTAGACTGTAATGGTCGAAAGTGATTCGGCTTTTAAAAGGGTCGTCACTGTGTCTTATCTTTACAACATAAAGTTGAACTATTGAGGTTAACATGATGAAAACATTATCTCCTTTAAAAGCAGGGCTATTTGCCTTATTCGCAAGCTCAGCGGTATTAGCGACAACGGTCAATGCCGAACCGACTCAAGGTTGTGACCATTCAATGGGTGAGTTCCATAAAAAAGGCGATAGGATGGCCCATGACGGTATGCACAGAATGTTTGAAGGGCTCGATTTAACCGATGCGCAGAAGGCCGACATTAAAAAACTGTTTGCTGAGCAACGTGCCGCTCGCAGTGAAAATCGACCCACGAAAGAAGCACGTTTAGCCCATCGCAATGAGCTGCAAGCCTTAATTACTTCAGCAAGCTTCGATGAAACCCAGGCGAAGGCGTTGCTCAGCGCGCAGCAAGAAAGGCGTCAAGAGCATGCTATCGAGCGTATGAAGATGCAGAACCAAATTTACAATCTGCTGACGCCAGAGCAGCAGGCTAAATTTAAAGCGCGATTTGAAGCACAAGTTGTTAAAGAACCTCGCGGTTAAGCAACTTAGCTGATATACAATAGAGTCATAGCTTCCCGATATAAATCCCAATGACTCAAACTTCCCAATACGATTTTTGGGTCAAACTGGCTAGCCGCGCTTCCGTGGCTACCGCTTTGACCCTTATTACTATCAAGCTATTGGCTTGGTTATACTCAGGTTCTGCCAGTATGTTGGCGTCCCTGACGGATTCCTTTGCCGACGCACTCGCTTCTATTATCAATTTTATTGCCATTCGCTACGCGTTAGTGCCTGCCGATCATGACCATAGGTATGGTCACGGAAAAGCAGAACCCTTAGCGTCTCTCGCCCAGTCAGCCTTTATTATGGGCTCCGCTTTTTTGCTGCTGTTTTACGGTGGGGAGCGCCTTATTACCCCTGCACCTGTGGAGAATGCTACCCTAGGGGTAGTCGTTTCTGTGGTTGCGATAGTGTTGACACTGGCACTGGTGATGTTGCAAAAACGGGCGCTCGCCGCAACCAATAGCACTGTGGTAGAAGCCGATTCCTTACACTATAAGTCCGACTTATTCCTTAATGCTGCTGTGTTATTGGCATTAGTCCTATCCCAATATGGCTGGTGGTGGGCAGATGGATTATTTGCGGTAATGATTGCCTTTTATATTGGTCATCAAGCCTTTGGCCTAGGTTATCGCTCAATTCAGGCTCTGTTAGACCGAGAGTTAGATGAAGAAACCCGTCAGCGGATCAAGCAAATTGCGAAGGAAGACCCTCGGGTGCAAGGGCTGCATGATTTACGGACGCGGCAGGCGGGTAAAACGGTTTTTATTCAATTCCATTTAGAGCTAGATGGCAATTTAAGTTTAAATGAAGCCCACAGTATCGCCGATACTACGGGCCTTAGAGTCAAGGCCGCATTTGAAGATGCCGAGGTGATTATTCACCAAGATCCGGTAAAACTGGAGCCGAGTCTCAATCCGTAAGTTTAGGATGAGATGCCGATAAAGCGGTTCATACAAGTCTACGACTGTTAGCGGTTCTTTTTGAGCCGCTTATTTAAAGCTGAATCAATCCTGTATAGAGTGTATTTAATTTTTGTCACCGGTAACTCTTTTTATCGGTTTGTTGTAATATCCGCAGCGTTTAGTTATCAGCATAAATCATTAGGGAAGTATGATGAAAAAATTATCTTTAGTTACCATTTCTTTATTATCAGTATTAGCGACAGCCCAAGTTTCTGCGGCCACCGACACAACAGGATTTTATGTAGGTGGTGCATTGAATAAAGTCACAATCGATGGTGATGATTTTACTGACTCTCAGTCAGGTACTGGTATTGGTGCTTACGGCGGTTATAACTTCAACGACTGGTTTGGTTTAGAAGCTAACCTGTTTGCCACTGGCGATCTAGGCGATAGGGATGTGGATGTTAGCGCTGGCGCATTAAGCTTTACACCTAAATTTACCGCACAAATCAATGATATTTTCTCAGTTTACGGTAAGGTGGGTATCGCCTCTATGGCGATAGTGCTCGATGGCAATGGTTTTGATGAAGACTTGACCGGTTTTGGTTGGACCTACGGTGTAGGTGTGAATGCTGCCGTGACCGAGCACCTCAACATTCGAGTCAGTTATGATGTCACTACGGGTGAGTTGGATGCTGATAATAACCGTTTAGGATTAAATGATATCGACACAGATATTAAGCAATTTGCTGTCGGTGTACATTATCAATTCTAATTTGTCGGTATTTAGCGCGTTTAATTGTCGCTAGCCGCAATAGAAATCTATAAAAAAGGGATATGAATATATCCCTTTTTGTTGTCTATAAATAAACCTATATCGCTATTATTAGCGGGTAACGCTTAATCTATAGACAACTCTTTTAATTTTCGCGTTAGCGTATTTCGTCCCCAACCTAAACGTTTCGCCGCTTCTTGTTTATGGCCTTGAGTATGCCGCAGCGCAGTTTCTAGCAGAATACGCTCGAAAGCGGGCTGCACCTCGGTCAATAGATCGCTATTTCCCTCCGAGAGTTTTTGATCTATCCACTCAGTCAGTGCTGATTGCCAATCTTGGCTGCCTTTTGCCGCGTGGGCCACACTCACAGGCTCTTTGAGCAGTTCAGGCGGTAAATCCTGGGGTAAAATTTCCTGTCCAGAAGCCATCACAGTGAGCCAGCGGCAAGTGTTTTCGAGCTGTCTTACGTTACCCGGCCAGGGGAGCTGCGAGAGCTTAGCCGCAGTTTCCTTGGTCATTATCTTAGTTTCGACGCCGATTTCCTTTGCCGCCGAAGCCAGAAAATGGGTAGCGAGCTGGGGGATGTCCTCACGGCGTTGTGATAGTGGTGGTAAGTGCACGCGGATCACGTTGAGGCGATGGAATAAATCTTCCCTAAAGCCGCCTTTTTGCACTAATAATTCAAGATCTTGGTGAGTTGCCGCTATGATACGCACATCCACTTGCACCGCATTATGACCACCGACGCGGTAGAACTGGCCATCGGCGAGGACCCGTAACAGTCGTGTTTGCACATCCAGCGGCATGTCGCCGATTTCATCTAAAAAGAGTGTGCCACCATTGGCTTGTTCGAAGCGACCTTGGCGCACATTGGCGGCGCCGGTGAAGGCACCTTTTTCGTGGCCGAAGAGTTCAGACTCGATCAAATCCTTAGGGATCGCCGCCATATTTAAGGCGATAAAGGGTTTGTCTTTGCGGGGACTGTGTTTGTGCAATGCGCCAGCGACCAGTTCTTTGCCCGTCCCCGACTGGCCATTAATGAGCACGCTAATGGATGAGCGTGAAAGCCTGCCTATGGCGCGAAATACCTCCTGCATCGCCGGCGCTTCACCTATGATTTCGGGGGTTTTTACCTGGGCTTCCTGCGCGGGGGCCGGGCTCTGCTCCGTGGCATGGGTGAGGGCTCGCTCGACGAGGGAGATGGCTTCATCGATGTCGAAGGGTTTGGGTAGATACTCAAATGCGCCCGCTTGATAGGCACTTACGGCACTGTCTAAGTCCGAGTGCGCCGTCATAATGATCACGGGAATATGGGGATAATGGATTTGCAGCCTTTCGAGTAGGCTGAGTCCATCTGTCCCCGGCATGCGGATATCCGACACTATTACCCTAGGTTGGGAGATCTCTAATGCCTGCCATAGGGACTCAGCCGCGGCAAAGCTGGCGGTGCTGAGTTTGGCACCTTGGAGTGCTTTTTCTAGCACCCAACGTATCGAGCTATCATCGTCGAGGATCCACACTTGTTCACTCATTCGCATCTTGCTTCCTCATACGGTATGGGTTGGTGCTGTCGCAATTATTTGGCGCTTAAAATCGGTAAAGAAATAATAAATTCGGTATGCCCTGCGCTGGAAAGACAATCGATTCTGCCCGAATGTAATCGGGCAATATTATGGGCAATTGACAAACCTAGCCCTGAACCTTGCTCGCGGCTGGTGACCATAGGGTAAAACAGCGTATCCATTAACTCGGTCGGTATGCCAGGGCCATTGTCGATAATCGATAATGTCAGTACCAGCTTGTGTCGCTGTGAGCCTATTGTCACTTGGTGCTGGGTGCGAGTGCGGATCAAAATCTCGCCGCCCGTATGTTCAAGTGCTTGGACTGCGTTTTGCAAAATGTTGAGCACAGCTTGCTGCATTTGATCTGGGTCCATCTCGATATCGGGGATGGACGGATCGTAGTCTCGCTTAAGCTGGATGTTCGCGGGCAGCGTCATTTCAACCAGTTTGTACACCTTCTGCACCACTTGATGAATGTTATGCAGACTGTGTTGTGTCGGCCTTTGGGGGCCGAGCAGACGGTCGACTAAGTTACGCAGGCGATCGGCTTGCTCTATGATTAGGCTGGTAAATTCCTTTTGTGCCGGGTCCTCGAGTTCCCGGGATAATAGCTGCGCCGCACCGCGCAGACCGCCGAGGGGATTTTTGATCTCGTGGGCTAAGTTACGCACTAAAAACTGCGCCGCTTGCTGTTGTGCATCTTGGCTCAGTTGCTGGTGGATACGTCTCTGTTGGTCGACTTGGCGCAGCTCGAGCAGGCTCAGTTGTGTTTCATCTTCGAGGGGGATCAGTGTGAGATCCACAGTGTGATGTTGTCCATCGAGGGTGACGAGTGTGGCGGTGTTTACCGTTAATCCTTGGCTGGCTTGTACTGCATCACTCAGCAATTGAGCCTGGACACCAAGAATTTGATAATGCTCCGGCAAGGCTTGCTCTATCAGTCTATGGCTACCCACGCCTAATAATTGCTCTGCCGCCGCATTGGCATAGCAAGGTTTGAGATCCTTATCTATGACAAGTACCGCAGTGACTAAATGATTAAGCAGAGTCTCTTTATCCATCGACCATTCCTGAAAATAAAGTTGCACCACTATGGTGCACCAATCTGGTGCAAGCTGCAACTCGACTTCATCAAACGGTCTAATTTATCCTGAACAACCTAACACATTGTTATTAAATGTCTTAATTGGATTTTGGTTGTTTCTTTGGGGGTGGAGTCATCGCCGCTTGATGAAGAAATATCTTTCTTGGTGAACTAGATGCAAAGACTTTGCCGCTTTGAGTCATAGCGTCAACAACAAGGGTATGTTCGCCCCTATCTATGTTGGTGAGTTTAAATATGCCGCCCACTTGGGGTTGGCCAATGACTTGTCCATCGAGTTTTAATGCCATCAGATATCGGCCCTTAATTTCGGGAGTCACTGTGGCCATCACTTCAAAATCGCCATTATTATCCCTGACGGTCGCCTCTTCTTCAGGCGAAGTGATATTGACTTGATAAGCCATGTTTTCAATCACTTGATCGTTAGCGCTCGAATCGAGTTGGGCTGGAGGTAAGGCGATTTGGTTCAAGGTTTTTTCTTTTAACTCAACTACTTCTGCATTGGGATGTGGTTCATCAGAGTAATGAACTTTCCCATCCTTATCGACCCATTTATACACAGTTGCCTGTGCCAGCGTGCTAAGCAGCAATAGGCCTATGAGTGTGAATGTGCGCATGCAAAAGCCCTTTTATCAGTGAGGGGGAGTTAATCAAGATTAGTCTCTTTTGCATCAAAAATCATGGTGTTTGTCATGCGGCGTCGCTATATAGAAGGTGTAAAGCTGGCAGGAAAAGGGAGGCAAAAGCGGACTGGGTTGAATGGGCTTAAATTCGGGCACACTCATGTACCCGAACTCGAGTTGTAAATTACAGGCTTGCGTCGAGTTGTTTCTCGATCTCACTCGCTTTAACCCAAGCTGCATGTTGGGATAATTGAGTGGCATAGCGTTGAATGTGTTCAAATTTTGCGAGATCGCCACTGTTAGCCAGTAGTTCGACCACGAAGGACATCATAATATCCGCGCCTGTGAGCTTGTCTGCAACCAAGTAGGTTTTATCGGCTAACCTATCATTAAAGTAGTGGCTTATCTTACTGACTTCTATCGCCGCATAATCTTCAAGGAAGTTGGTTTTACAACCGTCCTTTTGCACGAACATACGCAGTAATAAAGGCAGCATGGCCGAACTTTCGGCAAAGTGTAGCCATTGCAGATAACTGACATAATCAGCGCTGTCTTTGGCGGGCGCTAAGGTGTCATCCGCATGTTTTTCAATCAGATACTCAGTGATCGCGCCCGACTCGGCTATCACTTGCCCGTCCATTTCGATAACGGGTGATTTGCCTAACGGATGAATTTGCTTAAGTGCGGGTGGCGCGAGAAAAGTCTGGCTATCACGCTGATAACTCTTAATTTGATAAGGTTGGCCGAGTTCCTCTAGCAACCAGATGATACGTTTAGAGCGTGATTTATTGAGATGGTGCAAGGTGATCATTGGCTTCCCTTTCGACTGTGAGAGTATATTTTTAGCTATCGCACCATTATGGTGCGATAGCTCTTTTTTAACGCATTTAGCACACTCGCGCCTGTCTTTGTTCATTTCAAGCTGAGTGTGTTACGTCTTTATCGCTTAGCCTCTCGCGTTCAGTTGCTCGACTATGGCCTGCGCAACGGCTTCCGATGACCCTGGATTTTGACCTGTGATCAAATGGCCATCTGCGACGACAAAGCTTGTCCAATCATCACCTTTGACATAAGTGCCACCCTTTTTCTGCAGCATGTCTTCAACCAAAAATGGCACGACATGGGTGAGTTGCACGGCTTCTTCTTCAGAATTACTGAAACCGGTAACACGCTTGCCGCTGACCAATGGCTTACCATCACTGGCTTTAGGGTGCAGCAATGCAGCAGGCGCATGGCAGACAAGCCCTAGGGGTTTGTTGGTTTGATAAAACTGTTCAATCAAGGCGATAGAATGTTTATCTTCGGCAAGATCCCACAGTGGGCCGTGGCCGCCTGGATAGAAAACCGCATCGTAATCGGCTGCATTGATTTCACTTAAGCGAGTCGTATTTGCTAGCAGTGCTTGCGCCTCAGGATCTTTGCTAAAGCGCGCAGTGGCTTCGGTCTGAAAGTCTGGCTCATCACTTTTTGGATCGAGTGGTGGTTGACCGCCCTGTGGCGAGGCTAAGGTAATGTCAAAACCTTTATCTTTAAAAACATAAAAAGGTGAGGCGAATTCCTCTAGCCAAAAGCCGGTTTTTAAACCGGTATCACCGAGTTTATCGTGTGACGTAAGTACCATTAATATATTCATTTTCATACCTTTACCTAAGTTGCTCACATTAATACGTGTGAGCTTTGGGTTTAGTTCATTTGACGTTAGAGGGCTAAGGTCAAAATCTCACGACTCATGGCTGGGTCAATATTACCGTGTTCGCCAAGCGCCACCATGCCGTGCAGTTCAAGCTGTTTCACGACAGTATCAACATGGCTGGCATCGAGATCATAGGCAGATAAATGTGTCGCTATGCCCATGGCTTCGAAGAAAGCCTTAGTTTTTGCGATAGCGGCATCGATGCGTTCGTCATCAGTACCTGTGTTGATGTGCCACACTCGGTCGGCGTATTGGAGTAACTTTTCGCGTTTAGCCTCTTTTGTGCACTGCAGCAGGGCAGGCAGCACGATTGCCAATGTGCGCGCATGGTCGATATCGTAAAGCGCAGTTAGTTCATGGCCTATCATATGAGTTGCCCAGTCATGCGGCACGCCGACGCCAATAGTGCCGTTGAGTGCCATAGTGGCGACCCACATTAAATTAGCGCGAATGTCATAGTCTTGGGGTTGCACTAGTACCTGTGGACCAAGCTCAATCAAGGTTTGTAGCAGACCTTCGGCAAATCTGTCCTGCACGGCAGCGTTAACTGGGTAAGTTAAGTATTGCTCTGTGATATGTACAAAAGCATCGACCACACCGTTGGCCACTTGGCGCTCTGGTAGGGTGAAGGTT
The DNA here is from genome assembly GCF_016406305.1 of Shewanella putrefaciens. Lineage (NCBI taxonomy): Bacteria > Pseudomonadati > Pseudomonadota > Gammaproteobacteria > Alteromonadales > Shewanellaceae > Shewanella > Shewanella putrefaciens. The sequence continues at coordinate 4,201,589 of NZ_CP066369.1, read as the reverse complement.
TTAGTCGGATCGAGTATTGAGAATTGTGGATAAACCAAATCATTACGGAATGGCAGTTTAGCCTGCAGCGATTTACGGGTCACTACGCTGGCGTTGTTCATTTCGGAACCCGTCGCAGGCAAGGTTAATACAGAGCCAAAGGGCATAGCTTGAGTTACTTTTGCGCCCCAGCTAGTGAGGATGTCCCAAGGTTCGCCTTCAAATACCGCTGCAGCGGCCACAAATTTAGTGCCATCGATAACCGAACCACCGCCAACCGCTAGGAGGAAGTCGATCTTTTGCTCACGCACTTGTGCGACGGCTTTCATTAAGGTTTCATAGGTTGGGTTTGGCTCAATGCCATCGAACTCGACGACGAAACGATTGCCCAATGATTGTTTTACTTCGTCTAGCGTGCCTGTTTTTCTGGCGCTGCTGCCGCCAAAGAGGAGCATGACTTTAGCATCGCTCGGTACTAAGGCATCAATTTCGGCGATAGTGTTTTTACCGAAACGGATGCGGGTCGGGTTGTAATAGTTAAAATTTAGCATGGACAATTTATCCTACGATTTCATTAATAAGTGGCCCTTAAATTAGTAGACCAGTCGTCTAATTATGGGGCGTGAAAATGTATTCTTTAAAAATCTTTGGCAGATCGATATCAGCCAATATTAGTTTTGAGTCGGTTTAGATTAAGGGGCCGTTTTAGGCGTTAAAATGGCTTTAGTCGTCACTAGCGCACGTTCGAGTGCCGCTGGGCTGTGGCCTAATTTATTCATTAAGCTGGCGCCTAACCACATGTGATACAACATTTCCGCGGTCGATTGCGGATCTTGCAGGGCGATTGATCTATCGGTTATGCCCGCTTGAACACAAGTCGTTAACCTGTCGATTATGCCGGCGGAACCTTTAAGTAAGGCAACACGCATGGCTTCGGATAAATCGGCCACTTCGGCACTGAGCTTTACGACGAGGCACTTTTGATCTACGCAGCCATCGGCTTGCACGTGCAACCATTGTTGCCAGTACTGCATCAAGCGTTGATAGCCCGTCAGCGTCGAGTCATTGAATAATGCGTCTAACTCTAACTGATATTTTTCAAAATAATCGGTTATGAGCGCTTCACCAAATTGTTCTTTGGATTTGAAGTAATGATAAAACGAGCCTTTAGGCACTTCGGCCGCCTGCAGCAGTAGGGATAAGCCGACGCTGGAGAAGCCTTTGCGTACGATCAGCTTATAGCCGATGTCGAGAATGTGCTGGCGAGTGGATTGAGTTTCAATTTTCATGGGGCGTAGCATAAATCAAATTAGACCGGTCGTCTAGTGTTGGTTTTATCGGCGACGTTAACACACTCGATTAGTCTGCTTTATTTTGTGAGTTTTAAGTCAGCCTATTTTGTTGAATAAAATAGCTGCTGAGCAAAACAGTTACAGACTAAAACAGCCAGATGGATAAAAATCAGACGGATAAAGCACTCGAATAGCCGGGTGGGACAACATACTCACAGTGCTGAGAAAATCTTCACTGTGAGCGTTCGATTAACCTGTGGTATTGAAACTTCCACTCAATCGAGATGATTAGAGGTAACTGCAGCAATATTCGGCAATGGCTGTATTGCGGATTTTGAAGCTGACATTGGCGGCAAGCTCAAATTGAGTGCCTGCTTCGAAGGTTTCCCAGGTCGAAGCCCCTGGAAGCAGGACTTCAAATGCACCACTGGTGACTTCCATAATTTCGCCCTGAGAAGTCGAGAATTCATATTCTCCAGGCAAGACCACACCCAATGTTTGTTTGCTACCATCGGCAAAAAATACGCTGCGGCTGGCAACTTTACCCTCAAAGTAGATATTAGCTTTTTTAGCGACTGATACTTGTTCAATTAAACCCATGAGTATTCCCCTATAAATGACTTAGATGTGAATTTATATGCATATTCGGTAAATTTCCATACATTATTTTCGGCGCAAGGGTTGGATAAGGTTTGCCCGTTCCATTGGTTAATTTACCTGTTGTCATTCTGTTTAACTGTTAGGGAGATTAACGAGATAGCGCAAAAAAATATGATTGTAAATTATATGGTTATATTAGGTTTGGCTGCAGTAATATTAAAATAAATTGTTTCGTTTTGTTTAGCGTAAATTCTTATCCTATAGTAAATCAAAATGGAATTTGTTATGACAAGGAGTCGTCCCATGGGTTTTACTCGTAAGATTCAGCTGATCAGCTTGTTAATTGTGCTATTGCCTCTGATAGTGGCGACAGCAATCGTCACTTACCTCGCTCGAAATGAGCTATTTACCGAAGCTCAATCGCGGCTTATCGCAGTGCGTGAGATAAAGCAGCGGCAGATTAGCGACATGTTTCAAGACTTCTCTTATAACTTACAGTCGGTGAGTGCCATTATTGCGAGTCAGCCAAATCTTGACTCCGTATCTGGGTTAGATCCAACCCTAAAATCCCTTAATAAACTTCTTGGTTTCTATGATCTTTTTATTATTAGGGACGATGGCAGCGTATTTTATACCGTAGCAAAGGAGCCGGATTATGGGACTAATTTGCGGACTGGCCCCTATCGTACTTCTGGATTGGCGCAATTATTTGAGCGGGCATTAGCCTCATCTGAGGTTGTGTTGCTGCAGGATTTTTCCGCGTATGCACCTTCAAATGGGCAGCCGGCGGCATTTATAGGTCAAGCGATTCAGTACAATCAACAGCGGCTAGTGGTTGCTGCACAGGTCTCTATCGAGCGAATTAATCGAGTCATGCAAATTCGAGAGGGTATGGGTGACACTGGTGAAACCTACCTTATCGGCCCAGATAATCGCATGCGTTCCGACTCGTTTCTTGATCCTGTTAAACGGACAGTTACAGCATCATTTGCAGGTTCTGTTGCCCATAATGGAGTCGATACTCTAGCTGTAAAAGCGGCATTGGCCGGTGAAAAAGGCGTAATGCAGCTATATGATTATAATGGTCATTTAGTAGTGTCGGCCTATTCTCCAGTGATAGAGATGGGGCTAAAGTGGGGGCTGATGGCCGAGATCGATGTCAGCGAGATAGCTGCGCCAGCTTATCGTATGCTGTACATAGGTTTAACTATCTGTGTGTTGTCCATAGTGCTTGCCATTGCTGCGGCTAAGTGTGTTACCCGCTTTGTGCTTACCCCCTTAGGCGGTGAGCCCGAGGATATGTGCCAGTTGACCAGTATGATCGCCTCTGGTGATTTGACCCATAGTTTGCCCCACGGGCATTCGGATAATCATCTTATGAGCTGGTTGGCGCGGATGCAGACTAAGCTCAAAGAAATTATCAGTCAGCTGGTGGGCGTTGGCCATGAACTCGAATCGGCAGCGGAGCAAAATTCTGCCGCCATGACCCAAGCCGATTGCAGTATTCAAATGCAGGCGAAAGAGACGGATATGCTCGCAACCGCAGTCGAAGAAATGAGTTATGCTGCGGCGGAAATTAGCGCTAACACCATGAAATCCTCCGATGAAGTGTCCGCCTGCACTCATTCGAGTGGCATTCTCTCGCAAAACCTGGCGAGTACCCGCCAAAGTTTGAAAATCACCTTAGACAGCTTCGCCACTATCCATCAACAGGTGGGCAGTCTGGAGGCTGATAGCCAAAAAATCGGCTCAGTATTGGCGGTGATTAATGCCATTGCCGAACAAACGAATCTGCTATCACTTAATGCGGCGATTGAGGCCGCGCGTGCGGGGGAGCATGGCCGTGGCTTTGCTGTGGTGGCCGATGAGGTGCGCCAATTAGCGGTTAAGGTTCAATTGGCGACTCAGGATATTGGCCAAGTGTTAAAAGGCATTCAGCAACAGTCTGGCGTGTTGGCGCAGCATAGTGTGACTTGTACAACCGAGGCATCCAAAACCGCGGAAGATGCCGATGGTATGCAAACCGCTGTGGATGATATCGCCCAACGCCTCGATACCTTAAGGGCTTTAATGATCCAAACGGCCACCGCTGCGGAGGAGCAAACAACAGTGTCGGCTACAATAGCGCAGGGGATCGCAGGCTTGAGTGTGGCGGCGGAGGAAAACAGTGCGGCGATCAGTCAAGTGGCTGCGAGTACGCGCAGTTTATTGGGTTTGGCCAACCAACTTGGTTTAACAACAGCGCAGTTTAAGGTGTAGGTTAGCTCTATACTCTATTTGCAGTGTTCTCACCATTTTGGTGCTGTAAATGTGACTGAGCTTGATGTTATATCCGCCAGAAATGGATTTCTGGCGGATATTTTTATCAGAACTTCAGTTGGTTATCCCATGAGTGATAATTAACGTTTACGCCAAATGGTCATTTCTGAAATGGAGTGCTGGAATTTACGTTTAGTTTCGCGGATCACAAAGGGAATCTCCTTCACCGCAACCAGCTCAAATTGGCCGATTAAGGTTTCGGTTAAGCCATCTAAGGTCGTAAAATTCTCACCTTTGATTTTAATACCTCCAAGCCATTTCTCCTTCGGGGTATAGTCCTCGAGCCAAGTGTATGGCGATGCGATGACCAGATAGCCTCCTTGATTTATCCTCTGGCCAATACTACCGAGAAAATGCTTAGGATCTTGTAATCTATCAATAAGATTCGAGGCATAAACTAAATCGTAACCTGTGTAGATTGGCTTTAGATTACAGGCATCTCCCTGCATAAAATTGACTTTTTTAGCCTCATTCTGGTAACCCAGTTTAGCTAGACTCGCACTCTTAAACTCCTGCAAGTCACCCTCTGTGCGAATGGTGTAGCGCTTCTCACCCTGTTCGGTCAGTGCGTAGGCCTGTTGAATAAAACGTGCCGAGAAGTCGATACCATCCACATGATCGAACACTTTTGCCAGCTCAAAACTGGCGCGTCCAACGGAGCAGCCAATATCGAGGGCTTTAGCTGTATGGCTGAGTTGAATTTCACTCAGGGCTTGCTGCACGCCATTCACGCAGAAGTTAGCGACACCGAAATATTCGGCGCCATAGTGAAATTCAAGGTATTGGGAAATCAGTTCATCGGTTTCGTACACGTTGACCTCGGCCATTTGGGCAGGATTTTGTAAGGACTCCACATAGCGAAAGCCCGCATGTTGATAGAAGTGACGCCGGAATGCATAGCGTGAGGAGGCAATCGCTTCATTCCCGGTGGAAATCCAAGAGCCGCCTTTGATGAGATTATGTTTACCGTCGAATGTCGGGGTCGAGAAATCGTCGTACAGCGGATGCACGGCAAAGCCGTTAAAGCCATCGATTGCGGTTTCAGTCCATTGCCAGACGTTGCCAATAATGTCGAAAAAACCATTATGTTCGAATCGATTGGTTGGGCAGGAGGAGGCGTAATAAGCCAAAGCAATATTGCCCGGCACTTCATGCCAATCGGGCGCATCGACGGGAATATTTTGCCGAAGAATGTACCATTCAGCCTCGGTGAGTAAACGAATGTTGCTTTGATTTTGCTGGGATTTCCAATTACAAAATGCCTTAGCTTCGAGCTGATTCACCTCCACAGGCCAATTTAAGGGGAGAGGCATTTCTGTTGTCAAATTGCGTTGCCACCATTTGCCCTCCCGCAGGCGCCAAAAGCGAGGCATGGTCGCCTGTGTATAGGCGAGCCAAGCTTGGCCTTCTTCACTCCAAAAATGCGCCGTTTGATATCCACCCGCCATAACGAAGGCGAGGTATTCTTGATTGGTGACTAAATACTTTGATGCCTTAAAATCGGCGACCTTAAAGGTTTTATTACCGTATTCGTTATCCCAACCATAGGTTTGATCCGATTCCTTTTTCCCTAGGGTGATTTTTTGCCCTGCCACGGCAATGAGCTGATTGGGTTCGGCTACGCCCGAGTCATGGCATTCTGGCCAGAGTGGGGTGGGAGCAACGTACTCGAGTGGCAGTTGACGTATGATGACGGAGGAGGTTTCTAAATGGATACGTTCATGCTCAATCCCCATCAAAATTATCCAGGCAGGACTCTCCTGAGTGATAGGTAATGGCAGTGGCATAGTGTCTATGACCCTGTTAACCACGTCTTTTACCTGTTGGCGGTATTGGCGAACATCCGACACGCTGGGCCACTGGTAATGGGTGTCATTTAAATCATCCCAGGACATCTCATCGACACCTATGGCAAACATCGACTCAAAGTGGTCATTAACTCGGACATCGAGGTATTTGCCGAGCATGAGTTTATTGATGTAAAACGTGGCCGTATGGCCAAAATAAAAGATCAGTGGATGGCGTAGCGGTTCGGCTTTTAGGTAGTAGGCGTCATCCTGCTGGATAAGATCAAACAGTGATTCGTACAGTGCCCAGGTCTGGTTAAAATATTGCTTTAGTGTTTGGCGTTTTTGCGCCTCATTATCACCCGTGAGTTTGAGGGATTGGGTGTTTTGCATGTTCGGCTTTTCCATAGGGCAAGCAAACTCCATATTTGTAGGCCTGCGATGCAAGCGTGGTAATGGCTGAATATACGCTCAAGCGAGATCTAGGATCACTGCACTAACCGCTGGCATTGTTTTATTGATGCGTTTTTCCAAACTAACAGAAAGAGCACGGGAGTCCAATGTTAGCGTCCGAGGTTGTGGCCTGAAGATATGACCTTGTTGTGCGGTCTTTTATTGCAATGTCAGAGGGCATAATTCGGGGCTCGGTATGGTAAAAATTATTTTATCCTTTAACAGTATTTTCTCTCTCTAGGTTAAGGCAGAATGATCCCGTCCGTAACATTATTATGCAGGATATAACGGGATGACAATGAACGCATTATGGATACCCGCCTGGTATGAACTTGATCCGTCGCTCGTAGTGGGCGTGACTGAGGAGTTTATATTTCATAAACCCGCGACTAACGAGGTATTAAGATTTTACAGCGGAGCTAAGGGTAACCCAGCCGTAAAGGCGACTGGGACAATTTCGGCCATACATCATAATGTCTTGGGGGACATAGAGAGTGTTGATGCACAGGGGCTTGATTATACGCTAGTTTTAAAGGATGGTCGCCGTCTGTTAGTGAATGCAGAGGAAGATCCTGGACTCATTTACGAGTGGGTTGATGAGAGTTGGCAACCCTCTGATATGGTGGTCGACGATTGGCAGTTAGCCGTAAAATTGACCTCCCTATCAGCATTGACGCCGATAGGTTAACTGGGTTGTCATTTTAAGGGGCAGTTAGGTTCCTCCACTGGGGTCTGCTGCTCCACCCGCTCCTTCAATAATAGCTATTCCCTTTTTATTGGCTCTACCTCAGCGTTATAAAACTCTAACGTATTCATGCTTCTTGGCAGAGCCGATATCGCCTTACCCCTCTATCCTCATCCTGATATGGCATTTCCTCTTAGCCCCGGATTGTCCCTTGGGGGATTTTGGTCTAGATTGAGAGCACTTCTTGTTTCTGAACTGGCGCTTTTTCTTTCCGCCCTCTGGAGCCGCGTAATGGCGAATATTTTGTTGGTTGCCAATCTTAACTGTGATCGGATCTTGTTACTTGATAAACCATTAAAAACAGGGGGTCGCTTCCATTATCAAGATGGTGGACAAAGGCTGGGCGGTGGCGGCGCCAATACCGGGCTTGGTCTAGTGTGGGCGGGTCATAGGGTCGCACTGGTTAGTCAGGTAGGTCGGGACAAAATGGGGGACTGGGTCATTGCCGAGGCGAGTACTCAGGGGCTCGATTGTCGTTTGGTGCAGCGCCGTCCGGGTAGTACCTGTGAAATGCTGCTCGTGATGACGCCCGACGGTGAGCGCACTATTATTCGCCCCCAAAGACCGATATTTGAATTATCAGTACCACCTAAATGGCAGCAGTGGGATGCACTGTATTTTAATACCTCGGCCGAGGGGACTGTCAGCTGGGCAAAAACGGCATTAGATCATTGCCTCGTCGTGGCGCAATTAGCTAAGGACGATAGGCCAAGGCCTTGCCATGTGCTATTGGCATCTGCGAGTGATATGCAGGGACGATGTGAGGCCGCATTTTGGGACTATGGTGTGAGTATTGCTGGAGATTCACTCCGTTACTTTGTGGTTACCGACGGCATTAATGGGGCCAAGGTATATACCCAAGATCAAGTGCAGCATGTCCCCGCCGTTCCCGCTAAGGTCGTCGATACCACAGGTGCCGGAGATGCCTATGCGGCAGGATTAATACATAGCTTGTGTCTGGGGCAGACGATTACCCAAGCCATGGCCGAAGGTGCTATCTGGGCAGCGTTTGCGGTGGCGACCGACAGCTCCATTCCCGGGGATGCACTGAAGCAATATTTAGAGACAAAAGACTCGGCTTAATATTTAAGGCTTGAGTCATCTTTCTGTCATTTAGGCTTGGTAGATTACCCTTAGTGACGAACAGCTTTGTCCTTTAACATTTTCAGTTTTACTCCCATTTTGTTGTTTCGCATGTTTTGCCCCGTTTCCTCAACGGGGCATTTTTTTACCCCAAAAAAGTGATCTCCCCCAATAACGCCAGTGTTGCTGAAATTCTGTGCGGCACTGACATAATTGCGTTAACATTTGTTCGGCTTAACTACTTAAAACAGTCAGCGGTTCAAAGTCGGGGCTTAGTTGCAAGTGTGTTGAAGCATTATCGTGCGTATGCCTTGTCGGCCATTGAAAAGGGAGTTACCTATGTTGTTGGTAAGCAAGTTATCTGGATTGTATTCAGGGTTAAATATCCAAGAGATTGAAGGGGTTTCGACAGGGATTAAGGGTAAGCAAGCAACAGAACAACTGATAGTGCATCTCGATCATGTCGAAGGTGATACCCAGGCCGATCCTAAACACCATGGTGGACTCGACCGCGTGCTGCATCATTTCCCCCGTGAACACTATGGTCAGTACCGCCGTTGGGATTTAATTACTCGGCTCGAAGATGCCCCCAGTATGGGGGAAAACATCAGCACAGTTGGGCTCAATGAAACCCAAGTGAATATTGGTGATGTCCTGCAGATTGGTCAGGTAAGAGTACAGGTCACTCAGCCCCGTTCACCCTGTTTTAAGTTAAACCTGCAGTTTGGCCACGGGGATTTTGCCTTGGCCATGCAGCAAAGCCAATTATGCGGCTGGTTCTATCGGGTACTCACTCCTGGGGTTGTTCAACTAGAGGATAAAATTGAATTGCTTGAGCGTCGAACCGATATCTGTGTGGCCGAGGCTATGTCTCTCTATTTCTCCCCCCACTTTGATGCCAGCGCCTATGATCGTCTCGCCTCCTGCGAAGGGTTAGCACAGAGCTGGGTTAATAGTCTGCAGCGCCGTTTAGCAACCCAAAGTGTCGAAGATTGGCAAATGCGTTTATATGGGCCAAGTGGTAAATAAGTATTTATATTCAAATGATAAAACAGGGATGACGTTATGATTGAACCCGTGACAAAGAGCGATAGAGATTTTGGATTACTCGTTTATGCATCGAGTTTTATGGGTTACTTAGTGCCGCTGGGCTCCATTTTGGGACCACTGATCATTTGGCTGATGAAACGCGAAGAGTCGGCATTTGTCGACCGATGTGGTCGCAGTTGTGTGAACTTTAAGCTGAGTTTGCTGATCTATGTGATTATCAGTATCGTGCTAGCGTTTATCGGCATTGGGTTTATCTTATTAATTGCGCTCGCTATTTTGGATCTTGTGTGCACAGTGCTTGGGATCATTAAAGCCAGTGAAGGGCAAGTGTATCGCTATCCATTCACCATTAAATTTATTTCCATGGATTAAGTATTAGTGAAAATAAAGAAAACGCCTTAGATGTCTCCATCTAAGGCGTTTTTTATGGGGTGGAATAAAGTGTTACACCTTAAACTTAGCCACTAAGGTATCTAAGCGGTGGGCTAACTGATTTAGGGCGAGACTCGCCTGTGCTGCGGCTTGGGCCGTGTTAGCCGTGCGTTGGGTGATATCGTTAATTTCAGTCACGTTACGGTTGATATCCTCCACCACAGTCGATTGCTCTTCCGTTGCGGCGGCCACTTGAATATTCATATCGCTGATTAACCCTATGCGGTCACTGATACCGACTAGGGATTGACTGGCTTCATCGACGGCTGCAACCCCTTCATGGGAACGGGTCCGGCTCTGGGCCATTGCCGCTACGGCGCGACTCGCCTCAGACTGCAGTTTGTTGATCATTCCTTGCACTTCGTTGGTGGAAGCCGCAGTACGCGATGCTAAATTGCGCACTTCATCGGCTACGACGGCAAAACCGCGTCCCGCTTCACCGGCACGGGCCGCTTCAATCGCAGCATTTAGCGCCAACAGATTCGTTTGCTCGGAAATGGCGCGGATCACATCTAAAATCCCCCCAATGGACTTAGTGTGAGTCGCAAGGGATTCGATCACTTCACCGACCTGCTCCACATCCTTAGACAGTTGATTAATGGTATCCCGTGCACGGGTGACGACCACTTGTCCGCTGCTGGATTCGGTATCGGCATCTTTAGCGGCAACGGCGGCTTGGGCGGCATTGCTGGCGATTTCATTCACCGTCGCTCCCATCTCATTGATAGCCGTGACCACCATCATAGTGCGATCTTTCTGCTCGTGGCTGTCTTCTAAGGTTTGCTGCGCCTGATTTGACACATCCTTAGCCGAAAAACCGAGTTGTTCGCTGGTTTGGGCAACTTCAATCACCGACTCTTGGATCTTGCTGATAAAGCTATTAAATCCTTGAGCTAACTGTGCAATTTCATCTTCGCCATTGACGGGCAAGCGTTGACGTAAATCACCTTCACCTTCACCAATATCACGGAACATGGTAGCGACTTGGGCAATAGGGCGGCTGACCGAACCTGCGACCACAATCGCCAGCATAATAAAGCCTGCGGCAATGATCAGGGTCCAAATAAGGATTTGGTAGGCGGCTTCTTGGAGTAGCGCAAATACCTCAGCCTCAGGGACTTGGGCGACCAAGTACCAGTCCATCGAAGGAATATAGCTACTGGCCACGAAGGTGTTTTCGCCATTGACTTCAATATCGATTAAATTGAAATCACTACGATTTAACAATGAACTTGAGTTAGCACCTGAGTACAAATTGTTGAGGCTGCTGTTACCAATCTGCTTTGGGTCTGGGTGAAGTTTCACTTCGCCCTTAGCATCGACCAAGTAAACAAACCCCGTATCTTCAATTTTAAAAGAACCGAGTAAGCGCACCATATCATCGAGGGATTTGGCTAGACCGACTAAGCCACGTCCATTGGGTTGCTGATAATTGATAAAGAGTTTTACCTCACCGTTAGCCTCGGTAAAGACGTTTAACATGCGTTCTTGACCACTGTCTCGATAGCCAAAAAACCAGCCGTCCTGTGCGGGGGTGAGCACGCGCAGAAATCCATCTTGGGTGTAATAAGCCGCAGTTTGTCTATCGGCGTAGGAAGCTTGGGCCAATTTATATTGACGGGTGATGTCCTTTAACTGTGCAACCACTTGGGGTTCTTGCTCCTGCGGGCGACCATTTTCGAGCCATTGCAGCAGCATACGGCTGTTAGCGAGTTGCTCTGCCGCATTCATTAAGCTGGAGATATCCAACTCAATTTTATTGCGTATTTGCATCATTAAGCTGGGCATTTCCGACCCGAGCATACGTTGTTGTACGACACTTTTAGCGCTACGTTGGCTCAATACGCCGACGAGTATGGTCGACAGTAGCACTGCAAATGTCACTGTCAGCAGGATCTTCTGCTTGATGGTGAGGTTATTCAATATCATAAATATCAATATGCCTGTGTTGGACGTTTGGAAATATCGGTCGACGCACTCTTGTACAATAGTGGTTATCGGACAGGAATGTTAAAAGTTGACCTTAGTCTAGGTCGATTGCCGAATAAAACAGCGTATCAAGATATTTATTTGGCCTAACCTGTTGGTCTTGCGGTAGATCTAATTATGTAGAGTATAGATGGAAATGAGTTGCTGATTGAACGCATGTGATTTTTATGGCGCAATTGTGACCAAAACGTGTCTTTTAAGCAAGCAAAAGTAAGGCGCTCATTTGAGCGCCTTGTTGATTACATATTGGGATAGTTTGGTCCGCCGCCGCCCTCGGGGGTAACCCAAGTGATGTTTTGGCTCGGATCTTTAATGTCGCAGGTTTTGCAGTGAATGCAGTTTTGCGCATTGATCACAAATTTAGGTTGGCCCGCTTCTTCGACGATCTCATACACGCCGGCTGGGCAGTAGCGCTGTGCCGGCTCATTAAACTGAGTCAGGTTTATGCCCAGTGGAATGCTGTTGTCTTTGAGGCGCAAATGGCAGGGCTGATCTTCCTCATGGAAAGTGCTCGACAGATAGACTGAAGACAGTTTGTCAAAGCTTAACTTGCCATCGGGTTTAGGATAATCAATCTTGCTGTATGCACTCACCGGCGCCATCTGCGCGTAATCTGGGTGTTCATCACGTAATGTGATAGGGAACTTACCCCCAAACCAGTTTTGATCTATGTAGTTGAAGGCGCCACCGAGGAAAGTGCCGAACTTGTGCATTGCGGGGCCAAAGTTGCGGGATTTATGCAATTCTTCGTATAGCCAGCTTTCTTCAAGGTGGGTTTGGTAACAGTCGAGATCTTTACCGCCTTCAACCCCTGCCATCATGGCTTTACCTAAGGTTTCTGCTGCAACGATACCGCTCTTCATCGCAGTGTGGGTGCCTTTGATTTTGGCGAAGTTTAAGGTGCCCGCATTGCAACCTATGATAAGACCGCCGGGGAAACTCATTTTAGGTAATGAGTTTAAGCCGCCCTTAGTAATAGCGCGGGCGCCATAGCTTAAACGCTCTCCACCGGTCAGATATTTCGCGATCACAGGGTGGGTTTTATAGCGCTGGAATTCATCGAAGGGGCTTAAGTGTGGATTTTTATAATTCAAATCAATAATCAGCCCGACCGCAATTTGGTTGTCTTCCATATGGTAGAGGAAACCACCGCCGGAGGCGCCATCGGTTAACGGCCAACCACCGGTATGCACGACTTTGCCTTGCTCGTGCTGCTCGGCGGGGACTTTCCAAATTTCTTTGAAGCCAAGACCGTAATGTTGCGGGGTTTTACCGTTATCTAGATGATATTTTTGAATAAGTTGTTTGCCTAAGTGGCCACGGCAACCCTCGGAAAATACGGTATATTTAGCGTGCAGTTCCATGCCAGGCATGTAACTGTCCTTAGGCTCACCATCGGCGCCGACGCCCATATCGCCAATTAAGATGCCTTTAACGCTATTATCGTCGTTAAATAGCAGTTCGCTCGCGGCAAAGCCGGGGAAAATTTCGACACCCAGTTCTTCGGCGCGATTAGCAAGCCAACGGGACAAATTGCCAACGCTGATAATGTAATTGCCTTCGTTGTGCATGGTTTTTGGCACAAGGGCATTCGGCATGGCTCGGCCTTCTGTGGCGGAGCTGAGCAGGTAGATTTCATCCTGGGTGACAGCGGTTTTCACTGGGGCATCTTTTTCACGCCAGTCGCTGAATAGTTCATCTAGCACCTTAGGTTCGAAGACTGCGCCCGATAGAATATGCGCGCCCACTTCGGAGCCTTTTTCTACCACACAGACAGTGATTTCTTTACCTGAATCCTGTGATATTTGCATTAATCGACACGCAGTAGCCAAGCCAGCAGGCCCTGCACCGACGATAACAACATCGAATTCCATTGATTCGCGTTCCATCAGTTCACCTCTTCCTTCGCGTTTCCCCGATTTTTATCGGGTGTTGTAGTTTGTAAACGGGCGTTTTATTGCTAATACCCACCTTACCTGAAAATAGGCCAAGGGCACAGTGGATAAACCTACTGTTTAGTCTAAATGAATACAAAACTTTGGGTGAGCACTGTCACAGATTATTCACGCCAAGGGGAACTCGGCTAATAAATACCTGTTTAGGGGTATAGCTAGGGACAACTTTCGGCCTATAATCACGGCTGACGGTTCTCCGAGCTTGCCGGCCTAAGTCAATTGATATGGCGGTGTAGCCGTGGTAATAATGCCACCGGGGTGAGTAAAGAAATGCTCTCACCTCCCACACTTGGAAAGGTGATCATGTCTCAATTACAAGACAGCTTTGGTCGAAAATTTCACTATTTACGGATGTCGGTTACTGACGTCTGCAACTTTAAATGTAGCTATTGCCTCCCCGATGGTTACCACCCCAATGGTAAGCCACACTTCTTATCTCTCAATGAGATAGAAAACTTAGTTTCCGCATTTAGCCAAGTGGGCACCCAAAAAATCCGCATTACCGGTGGCGAGCCTACGCTGCGCAAAGACTTTACCGACATTATTCGTGTCGTCGCTGATAATCCGCTCATTCATACCATTGCGACGACCACCAACGGCTATAGACTCGAAAAACATGCCAAAGAGTGGTTTGATGCCGGGTTACGACGTATCAATGTCTCGGTGGATAGCTTAGATCCTAAGATGTTTTATCAAATCACCGGTGAGAACAAGTTTGATGAAGTGATGCGGGGCATTGATGCCGCATTGTCGGCGGGTTTTGAGCGGGTAAAAATCAATGCAGTACTGCTTAAAGGTTTAAACGATAAAGATTTGCCGCGCTTTTTACATTGGATTAAACACACGCCAATCGACCTGCGGTTTATTGAATTGATGGAGACAGGTTTAGGCCGCGAGTATTTTCAGGCCCACCATCTAGCGGGTGCCGATATCAAGGCGCAGTTATTGGCGGACGGTTGGCAATTCGATGCCCCAAGCGCCTCCGATGGTCCTGCCCAAAATTTCAGCCACAGTGATTATAAGGGCCGCATTGGTTTGATCATGCCCTATGCCAATAATTTCTGTGCTACCTGTAATCGTTTGCGTGTATCGGCAAAGGGCAAATTGCATTTATGCCTCTTTACCGAGTCCGGTGTCGATTTGCGTGATCTACTGCAACATCCTGATCAACAAGCGGAATTAATTGAGCGCTTACACGGTCAGTTAGCCCAGAAGAAAGAAACCCATTATCTGCACCAAGGCATTACTGGGGTGACCCAACATCTTGCCTCTATTGGTGGCTAGGCGGATTTGCCCGCCTTAGCAATAATGTTGGCTTGAGCACTGCTAGTTGCCCCTTTCCCCGTGCCTTGATTAGGCTTCATTTTAAAGGAACGCTTTAATGAGCAATGTATTTACCCATATCAATGCCGATGGCAACGCCCATATGGTCGATGTGACCGAAAAGGCCGTCACCGAGCGTGAAGCCCACGCTGAAGCTTTTATCGAGATGGCGAGCACGACACTCGAGATGATCATGAGTGGTAGCCACCACAAGGGTGATGTGTTTGCGACCGCGCGGATCGCGGGAATTCAAGCGGCGAAAAAGACCTCAGATCTGATCCCTTTATGCCATCCACTGATGTTGACTAAGGTCGAGGTCGATTTAGAGGCGCAGCCCGAACATAACCGCGTGCGGATCACTAGCTTATGTAAATTATCCGGCAAAACCGGGGTTGAAATGGAGGCCCTCACTGCGGCCTCAGTGGCGGCACTTACTATTTACGATATGTGCAAAGCCGTGCAAAAAGATATGGTGATTTCCCAGGTTCGCCTGTTGGAAAAGCGCGGCGGTAAGTCTGGGCATTTTAAGGTTTAGCGGATCAAAAACGAGGGAAGATTATGATTAACGTGTTGTTTTTTGCCCAAGTTCGAGAGTTGTTGGGCACGGCCAAGTTAAGCATTGAGGCTAATGAGCAGATGCAAACCGCCGAAACATTACGCGCTGCGCTAGCGGCAACCGATGAAAAATGGGCCAAGGTATTAACCTCAGATAAGTTGCTGGTCGCGGTCAACCAAACCATTAGCCAATGGGATGCGCCCGTTAAAGACGGTGATGAAGTGGCCTTTTTCCCACCCGTTACAGGGGGTTGATATGCGTCTGTTACCCGCAGTTCGAGTGCAAGAGGTCGATTTTAGTGTTTCTGACGAATATCGCCAGTTAGCCCAAGACGATAGCGATGGTGCCGTCGTGACCTTTGTTGGCAAAGTGCGTGATTTTAACGATGGTGCCACAGTCACCGATCTCACCCTAGAGCATTATCCCGGCATGACCGAAGCTGTGCTGGAGCAAATCGTCACCGAGGCGCGTAGCCGCTGGCCGCTTAACAAAGTCACTGTCATCCACCGTGTCGGCACTATGGCCCTGGGTGAGCAAATTGTGTTTATTGGGGTGACGAGCGCCCATCGCAAAGCCGCCTTTGCCGCCTGTGAGTTTTTAATCGACTTTTTAAAAACCAAGGCGCCATTCTGGAAACTAGAAGCGGGTGAGCAAGGTAAAAATTGGGTTGAAGCAAAGGATGCCGATGAACAGGCGGCTAAGTTGTGGCAACACAAAGGCTAAATAACTGTTCTTAATTATGCTACATCGCAGGGTATCGCACGCAGGCACGCCATTAACTCTTCCCTGAGGGTTCCACCGCGCCATTCATGGCGCAGAGTGCCGGCTTGCCGATACCGTGCTTGTCACTATGAAGTGACTTACGATTCAAAACGGCCATTTAGCCGTGCGATAACGATACTCGTAGTAGCAACTAGCCAGTTCACAAACCGCGCGAATATTGCACTAAGGTGACCCAATGTCGAGTTTGACCCGTTTTTTCCATACCTTTGGTTTTGCAGTACTGTTTTGCTTAGCTGTCCTGCCATTGTCCAGTCGCGCGGCGGAGAAGTCCGCTGTTCCTGCCATTGCCGCCGCCTCGGATTTGCGTTTTGCCTTAGATGACATTAGCCAAAAATTTACCCATGATACTGGGCTAAAAGTAAAAATTTCCTATGGGTCATCGGGCAACTTTGCCACGCAAATCCAAAATGGTGCCCCCTATGAATTGTTTTTATCCGCGGATGAAAAATATATTCAGCAGCTACATAAAGCGGGTGTCGCCCGTGATGCTGGCGTGCTTTACGCCCAAGGGCAACTCGCCATTGTTGCACCTAAGGCGAGTAGTCTATCGCTTGACCCTGAGTTAAAGGGATTAGCACAAGCACTTATGGCTGGGGAAATCAGCCGTTTTGCCATCGCCAATCCTGACCATGCTCCCTATGGTGAGAGAGCGAAGGAAGCGTTGCAGTCAGTGCAGTTGTGGGATGCGATTCAGCCTAAACTGATCCTCGGGGAAAACGTGTCCCAAGCGGGTCAGTTTGCGATCAGCGGTTCAACCCAGGGCGGGATTATTGCGCTGTCTTTAGCTATGTCTCCTCAGTTTGCGAGCCATAGCCGATACGCGATAGTGCCAGCCACAATGCACAGCCCATTGTTTCAGCGTATGGTGTTAATGGTGAGTGCGGGTGACACCGCCGAGCGTTTCTATGACTATTTACAAACAGATAATGCTCGCCATATTTTGGCCGATTATGGTTTTTCACTGCCAGAGCAACCATGATGGATTGGCAGGCACTCTGGTTATCGGTCAAGCTGAGTGGGATTACGGTGTTAGTGCTGATCCCCTTAGCCATTCTCGCCGGGCGAGCCTTGGCCTATCGTCAGTTTGTCGGTAAGTCTTGGGTCGAGGCGCTGATTATGGTGCCCTTAGTGTTACCGCCGACCGTGATTGGTTATTACCTGCTGGTGGGGCTGGGTAGCCAGAGTTGGCTTGGCCAATGGATTGAGCAAGTCATTGGTCAGCAACTTGTGTTTCACTTTTCCGGGCTGGTTATCGCCTCCGTTTTAGTCAATATCCCCTTTGCGGTGCAGCCTATTCAGCGAGCCTTTGAAACTGTCCCCCACGATGTTCGTGACGCTGCCGCATGTTGTGGCATGAGTCGAATTAAAATTCTGCTTAAAATTGAATTGCCTATGGTGTGGCCGGGCGTGTTGACCGCGCTAGTCTTGTGCTTCTCCCATGTGCTTGGGGAATTTGGCGTAGTACTGATGATGGGCGGCAATATTGCGGGTGAGACTAAGACGATTTCAATTGCAATTTATGACAGTGTGCAGTCATTTGATTTTAATGCCGCTGGGACTATGTCATTAGTATTATTATTGTTTGCCGTTACAGCCTTGGCATTGACGACCAGTTTGTCCCGACGTTTAGGAGGTCAGCGTGGCACAAATCATCGCTGATCTGCATTGCCAGATCAAAAACGATAACCACATAAAACTCAATGCCGATTTTTGCTGCAAGGCGGGGGAGGTGCTTGCCGTCGTGGGGCCTTCTGGTGGCGGAAAAACTACGTTGCTGAGGATGATCGCCGGGCTAAACCATCCGGATGCGGGCCGCATAGTATTTGGGGATACACCTTGGTTTGAAGCTCAGTCGGGAATCGCTTTAACGCCGCAGCAGCGCCATATAGGTTACATGCCGCAGCATTTTGGGCTATTCCCCAATCTGACTGCCCTAGAAAATGTGGTCGCTGGGCTCGATCATATTCCTAAGTCTGAGCGGGTTGCGCGGGCTAAGGATTGGTTAGAGCGAGTGAATTTGCATGGATTACCCGATAGGTTGCCGGCGCATTTATCGGGCGGTCAGCGCCAACGGGTTGCACTGGCGAGGGCGTTGGCCCGCGAACCGTCTGTTTTACTGTTGGATGAGCCATTTTCCGCGGTAGATAGGGAAACCCGTGAGCGTTTATACCTCGAGTTGGCTCGCCTTAAAGAGCAGTTACTCTGCCCCGTGATTATGGTCACCCACGATTTAAATGAGGCCCTATTACTGGCGGATACTATGATGTTGATCAGCCAAGGGCAGATGTTACAGCAGGGTGCACCCTTTGAGGTGTTATCGCGCCCACGTAATGAGGCCGTGGCACGGCAGATGGGGCTGAGGAATATTTTCGATGGCGAAGTGGTGTTTCAAGACAGCACAAAGGACCTCACTTGGCTTAAGTTTGGCGAGCAGTTGATCGCCTGTGACTATGGCAAAGGTCGCCCCGTAGGATCTCAGGTTCGTTGGGTGATCCCCAATCAAGGTATACGATTTAATTCGATTTCTAATGGCCGTTTATGCCGTAGTTTTAATAAGTTAGATATCACCATCGATTCTCTTCTCGTGATGGGAGAATCGGTACGACTCATCTGTTATGTTACTGGCACTCAGTTACAACTTAACACTGAAGTCTCGCTGCACCTCGCCCAAAAACTGACCCTGAAAAAGGGGATGCAGACCACTGTTGCCCTCAAATCCGAACAAATCCATATTTTAGAATCCCCCAGATGATCAAAGCTTAATCTTGTTTCCATCGGTGTTTCAGTTGGTATTAGGTAGACTTAACACATTGGCGACAAAACGATTGAGTGTTTGGTTTGGAATCGCGCACAGGGACAATAGGTTACATCGACATCTAATTGATTGTCTCATAAGATACAAACATAGCTGATTTATATGGAGGAGCCATGAGACTATGGTTGCTAGGACTCATTTTGGTATCTGGGGTGGCATCCGCTGCCCAGAGCCTGTATTCGATGTTAGCCAGTGGGGATTATCGGCCACCGCTGAGTGTTATGCAGCAGGTTGAAAAGGATTTTCAAGGGGTGATCACCGAGTTTGAAATGGAAATGCAAGAGGGCGAGTTAGTCTACAAGCTTGAGTTAATTAATCCGCTAGCCAACGCTATCACTCGATTTGAATACCGTGCCAGTGATGGTAAGTTATTGAAGCAAAAAGCGGCTAAAGTGACCGTGGATGAGCTAAGTGAAGTCGAGGCCACACGATTTATTTCGGCTCAGCATCAAACATTTTCAGGCCTTATTGCGATGGCGACTAAGGATCACAATGGTTTTTTGACCGATGCAAAATTAGATCACGACTTAGGCATCAGTTACTTAGAACTTAAGTTGTTGGATGATACTGGCAAGTATAAATTGGCCTTCGATGTGGAAAATTTACGGCAGCTACCTTTACTCAAGTGGGATTGAAGCTTGTAGAGCCAAGGACTAAGTGAAGATTGAGGAGCGCAGCGTATAAATGAAAATACTTTTAGTTGAAGATGATGCGACAACGATTGATTACATCGTCAAAGGGTTTATCGAGCAGGGACATAATATTGAAACCGCCAGCGATGGCCATCAAGGGCTGTTGCAGGCTACAAGCAGTCAATACGATTTACTGATCCTCGACCGTATGTTGCCGCAGCTCGACGGCTTAAAACTGCTCGCCGCCTTGAGGGCAACGGGGGACCAGACTCCTGTGCTGATTTTATCGGCATTGGCACATGTGGACGAGCGGGTGAAGGGCTTGCGTGCCGGGGGCGATGACTATATGACTAAGCCATTTGCCTTCTCCGAGTTATTGGTGCGCGCCGAGAAATTAATGCAACGTGGCCAATCGACCCCAGTCACGACGGATTTAGTCGTTGGCGGTTTAAGGATGGAGTTGCTGACACGCAATGTCACCTTAGATGGGCAGGAGCTGATGTTGCAGCCAAAGGAGTTCCAGTTACTTAAGTATTTGATGGAACACGCGAACCAAGTGATTAGCCGTACCTTATTGTTTGAGGCGGTATGGGATTATCACTTCGATCCTCGCACTAATGTCATCGATGTGCATATCGCCAAATTACGCCGAAAATTTGAAGAGCTAGGCCACGGTGAACTCATTGAGACCGTGAGGGGGGCGGGTTATCGCTTACGCCAAAGGCATTAAGCCTTACCAGAGTAGCGCCTGGCGCATCACCATTGTGTTTTCTACCTTAGTGACTGTGATCATAGGCGCTTTGCTATTTGTCCTATACCGTCAGTTGATTATTGAGCAACAATATCAAGTGACTCAATATCTTGAGTCAGAAACGCAACGCTATCAACACCTCGCACGCACGGTTGATCGGCGCAGTTTCGCCGCCCAGATCCGTGCCGCCGATCCCCAAACCGCCCTCATTGCTTGGCGCAATAGTTACGATATGGTCGGCGCCCTGAGTTTTATGCCCGAAGGCATGCCTATGTTGCCACAGACCCGGGATTTCCCGATTTTAACGGGTGGGCCAGATAAGCTGCATATTCTGACGGGTGGCCTAGTGATGACGCGTTACGGCCCAGTGCTGATCGCCACCAGAACCGACAACCTAGCGACATTGATCGATAAGTTTATCAGCGCCGCGGCAACCGCAGTGATGTTGACTATTATCTTGACCTTAGCGCTCGGCTATTTGTTTTCTAAGGCGATTCTGCGCAGGTTAGTACAGTACAACCGCTTGAGTGAGCAAATTGAGCGTGGTCACTACGATACGCGTTTACCCTTAAGTTGGCGTCAGGATGAATTCGATATGCTGGCACTGCAATTTAATAACGTGCTGGATATCCTCGAAAATAACCTGATGGCGGTGCGCGGTGCGACCGATAATATCGCCCATGATTTACGAACGCCGCTATCCCATATCCGCATTGGTCTCGAGCAGCTAGCCTCGAAATCCACCGACGAGGTCAGTGAAGAGTGTGCGATCTTGACCGAGGAGTTAGACCACTGTTTGGCGACCTTCGATGCCATGTTATCCCTGACTCGAATCGAGGAGGGGCAGCAAACCTTAGATCTACAGGAATTGAGTTTGGCTCAACTCTGCACCGATCTATTGGAAATGGCCGATGCCGTCGCGGAGTCCAATGGACAAACCCTGAGCCTGTCCCTGCTAAGTGATCACATTGTTCATGGCGATAAACACTTATTATTCCAAGCGTTATATAATCTTGTGGATAATGCGATGAAGTATTCTGGGCCGGGTGCGCGGATTGATATCATTCAGTCTGGCCCGCAAATCAAGATCTGCGATAATGGCCCTGGTATTCCCGATGAGAGTAAGGAGAGAGTGTTCGAACGCTTAGTGCGGCTCGATCCTAGTCGCCATCTTCAAGGTACGGGATTGGGATTATCTATGGTCAAAGCGATTCTCTCGCGGCACAATGCGCAAATTACGCTTTCGGATAATGTCCTTAGCGATCAGCATACAGGCTTAATTGTGACTATTAAGTTTAGGGCCTAGTTAGTTTTAAAAGCATGGGAATTTCATGTATCGAATCATAGCCGATGAGGCTGATTTTCTAGTTATTTCTAAATCAGCCCAAGTGCATTTCCACAGTCAGGATGGCACTGCTGGGGTCGTGGCGCAGGTTGAGCAAGATCTGGGGATAAAGCTTTTTGCCGTGCATAGACTCGATACGCCAACCTCGGGTCTGTTGATTTTGGCTAAGAACGTCGCCGCAGCCCAGCAATTTACCGAGTTATTTACCGCCCATAAAGTGCAAAAGTTCTACCTCGCCTTAGCGAAAGGTAAGCCGAAGAAGAAACAGGGCTGGGTGATTGGCGATATGGCAAAGTCGCGGCG
This sequence comes from Shewanella putrefaciens, assembly GCF_016406305.1. Lineage (NCBI taxonomy): Bacteria > Pseudomonadati > Pseudomonadota > Gammaproteobacteria > Alteromonadales > Shewanellaceae > Shewanella > Shewanella putrefaciens. The sequence goes on along the minus strand of NZ_CP066369.1, from coordinate 4,179,397 downwards.
TAGCATGTTTAAGTTACTGCGCACGAAAGAGAATCCCGCTATTACGCAGTTCTTTTCTCAAAGTGTGGGTGACGGATTACGTCTCTATCTGCTTAAACCCCATTCAGGTAAAACCCATCAGTTAAGGGTTGCTCTGGCAAGTTTAGCTGTGCCCATTTTAGGTGACGACCTCTATGGCGGTGAAAGTGCCGACCGTTGTTATCTGCACGCCTACAGTTTGCATTTTAGCTACTGTGGCGCCAGTGGTGAACGGCGGGATTATGCTTACCTCGATATGCCTTTGCAGGGAGCACTATTTAGCAGTGAGCCTGTGACAGCGGCGCTCGAGGCGTGGCGAGATCCTAATACCTTAGCTTGGCCCGATAGATAATCATTTATTCAATGATATCGGCTTGGCAGATACGGTCACGTCCCGCCGATTTAGCGAGGTACATGGCCTGAACGGCTTGAATGAGTAGCTGATCTGGTTGGCATCCATGGTAGATGGTGGCGTAACCTAAACTGGCGTAAAGATTGATCACTTTGCCTTGCCAGTGGAATGGATTTCCCCTGAGAATTTTATGTAACTTGTCGGCAACCACCCTGGCCGATGGCGCATCGGTTGCGGGTAATAGCACTAAAAACTCTTCTCCACCATGGCGGCAGAGGGCATCGTTTTCCCTCAATACTGTTTCAAATAATCTGGCCGCTGTAAGCAGGGCGAGATCCCCAGCATCGTGGCCGTATTGGTCATTTATATCTTTAAAATGGTCTAGGTCTAATAGGATCATGCTGTAAGGCTCATTGGTCTTAAGCCAGCGCTGGTGAATGTTTTTCAACATTTTTTGCATTGCCCGTCGATTCCACAGACCCGTCAGTTGGTCGCGCTCGGCCAGAATTCGGATCTTGCTGACTAGGCGCGTTAGCGCGTTGCCTATCATCACTATATTGATCACAAGGGCGAGGAATACGTAAAACCAGAGTACGGGAATGGCTTCTTGGGTGTACATAGCAATAAATATCGGGGCTTCTTCAGGTGATAGCACTGCGATAAAAAAGCGGATGATAAAAACCACTGCCATGGCAATTAAAGGCAACACCATCGCGGTTGCGACTCTATTTCCCGTATCACGCTTAGTGGCAATGTAATTATCCTTAGTTAGCAGGGTAAAGGAGAGTGCCGCATTGGCAGAGAATAAGCTGGCGAGGACTCGCTCTGAGCTAGCGTCAGGGGGGACGAGTAGCATCAATATTGCTGTGATGGTGAGGGCCGTGAGATCAAATTTTGTACTGTGTTGCAGCCGAAAGAGATGCTGTGTCCCCCAGCGCAACATGAAAAATCCCAATAGCACCAGAATATCAGAGCCAAACCAGAATAAATAACTCGCCGCTTGTGTGCGTTGGGTGCTGAGTATTATGCCCAGTAAGACAAAGAGGTTACCGAGTGAAAAACGCATGCTGGCTTTGGGGGCTATTTTTAACGGATGCGCCATAAGCCCCCAAGCAATGGCCGAGGTGCCTGTGAGCAGACAAATAAACTTGATCAGTAAGAGGGCCTGGGGGTCAAATATCATTTAGGGTCATTCGATTTTTCTTTAACTATAGATGGCTTTTGAGTTCTCGGTTGAGATTAGCATGATGGATCATATAGGGGGAAAACTCGCTCTGGCCCGCCCATTTCCCTAAAGTATTTGCAAATGTAGGGTCTTCCTGCGAAGTTATATCCTGTTGATTTGCTAATAGTCCCCGTTTAAGGATGCTCGGTTATGGATACAAATAAATTACTCTTAGTTATTATTGCGATTTTACTCCCTCCAGTTGCGGTATTTTTGAAGGCGGGTGCGGGTAAAGATTTATTAATAAACATAGTGTTATGTTTACTCTTCTGGTTCCCTGGTTTGTTACATGCACTTTGGGTGGTGACCAAAGCATAATTTTGATTTATCTGCCGAGAATGAAAAAAGCGCAAACTAATGCGCTTTTTTTGGCTTCAAAAATGCCCTTTACTTAAAAGGGGATGCTGTAACCTATAGTTGCAGTACGCCCCATCCCTTTGAAATAACGATCATTTGTACCCATGGTTTGTGAGTAGTAGTTGAAATAATCCTTATTAAACAGGTTTTGTACACCTAGGCTTAGAGTGCCAGTGTAGAGTGGCATAGCGAAGGATGCATCGACAGTAGTGTAACCCTCAAACTCGGCGTATTTTTCCCCCGCGGCGTCTTCAAAATCGCGGTCCATGAAGTAGTTAGCTTGAACGCGGGTCGACATTTCATTATCGAAATTGTGAGTCCAGAACAGGTTGATACGATTTGGTGAAATGTTGGCACCATCGAGATCGGTATCTGTTTTGTTGTCATCGTTAGAGTCGTATTCACCCCGCTGGATGGCGATATTCATGCCCAGATCATCGTTGCTCGACAGGTAAGCGGTCACGTTAGCCTCGATACCATCGATAACACTCTTTTCCCGTTTTACATCGTAAAATCCATCGCTGTTTAAGGCTAAGCGTGAACCATAGTCTGTGGCTGAGCGGTAGTAGGCAATCTTAGCACTCAAGTATTTACCTTGATAATCGGCACCCAATTCAACGTTATCAGTCACAATAGGGGCGAGGGAGAGTGAGTCTTCTATGCTGGGGTTATCGCCGGGGAAGCTATTGCCGTCACGCAGAATACGGCCAATGTCCGGCATGCCAAAACCTTGGTTAAAGCTAGTGTAAAGGCGGATATCTGGGGTGATTTTGTAGGAGACGCCGATATTAAATAGGGTCTCATCGAAGCTCACTTCTCCCCCTTCAATTTGTTTATTGCCTGCACCGTAAAGGGTTTTATAGTCATCAACATTTAGGGTAGCGTGTTCGTAACGCACACCGGTTGATAGGGTTAAATCGGTAATTAAATCATAATCTAATTGTAAGTATGGCGCGAAGTTGTCATAGGTACTTTCGGGCACCCATGAAAGGCCAGTTTGCACTAGATCTTGTTCAGTGGTATCACGGAACAGGTCGAGACCATAGGCGGCATCTATGCCAGTATCGGCAATATTTTTGGCAATTAATGAGGTCTTTAAGCCCCATTTGACCGAAGAGTTGCGGGATTGCTCGTAATACCAGTTCTCACCCTTAGGGCCTTCACATTGCACGAGTTGGTCGTCATTGGCAAACGCAGGATCGAAGAAGGTCTTGTTGCAGCCACCGCCATATACGGCTTGGAAATCCTGATTAAAGAGTTGTACGTTCAGCTGTTGGCCAGCAATATTTTCGTGGCTGTAGGTCAAACTAGAGGTTGTGACTTGGTTATTGGCGGCCTCCCAAGGCTGTTTTTCTTCCACCGCGCCCGTTGGTATGCCATTGGCGATATCGCCTTTTACGGGCATCCAATCGCCGTTGTTTTCCATATTGTAATGGTTAACCATTAGCTCTAGTCGTGACTCTGCAAAGTTGTGACCAAGTTTGATAAAGAAATCAGCACTTTGGCTATCCATTGACTCGCCTTGAGTCGTATCGACGCCAATCACATCGTGGTTAGCATCATAGTAAACCCCATTATTGCGATAGCTGACGGAGCCTAGCATGTCGATCAATTCAGACTCACCGGAAAACGCATAACTGGCACCAAAACTCACGCCATTAGATTCAAGCGAATCCGGCACTGTGACATCGAAACTTGCTTGGTGCTCGTTATCGCCGGATGGTTTTTTAGTGATGTAGTTGATGATCCCACCCTGGGCGCCTAAACCATGCATAGCATTGGCGCCATGAATGATTTCAATCCGTTCTATCATGGCAGGATCGATAGTCTGACCCGAGCGGCCACCGCTGCGCAGTGGGTTAGATTGGGGTACACCGTCGATCATGATCAGTGGTGGACGGCCGCGTAGGGTTTCACCCGTGTTGCTCATCTTCTGGCGGCTTGGCGAAAAACTCGGTGCTAAGTTGCCAATAATGGTGGATAAATCCTTAGTGGTGCGAAACTGCTCTTCTAATTGGATTCGGTCGATAATAGTGACAGTATTGGGGATCGAGCTTGGAGACTTATCCATACGGCTTGCGGTGACAGTGATTTTTTCGATTTCTTTATTTTTGTTGATACTGTCAGGGGCATCCTGTGCCGCTGCTGATTGGGTCAGTGCCGTGAGCACGGCTAGGGCAACAAACGAGGTTTTGAACGTCATATAACTTCCTGCATAGGTCGAGTAAGTGTGTTACACCGAATTCCTTGGCATCAGCACATTCCGTTAAATAGCATTGCAAATGATAACGATTTTTATTAAATGTGAATTCTATGGGAGTGCATATCGATTGTCTAGCCGTTATATCGGTGAAATTGCTTGGTAAGGCGTCAATATCTGGAAGTTGTGATTTGTCTTACAGTGAGAGGTGTATTTAAATTGAGGATTAACCCCAAAACCTAGATAAGCTATTATGTCGGCCAAATCACAGTCAGTTGCTGCCAATAAGCTGATCCAGAGTGGGATACGAATGTACGTTTGAGGTGGCTGGCGGCTATTTGGTGCTCTAATGAACCGTAAAAAGAAGATTAATCAAACCCTAAAAAGCAAGGCGAAAAAAGCCAATGCTAAACTGCGGACCAATAATAAACCCAAATACATAGCTAAGGCCGACAGAGAAGCCTTAGCCGCTCAAACCGAAATTGTGCCACTGGAAACTGCGCCCCCTGCCTGAGGTATCCGAATTAACTCATTGATTAGGTCAGTAGGTGACGCTAACTAACTCCATGTAACTCTTCATAATATAAGCTTATTGATTGTTAAGATATTCGATAGGATTTTGATATACGGCTTTTTTATAGCCCTGAGTCGAAGTATCTATCAGCCAAGGTTTAGGTAATAAACTTAAAATCGAATAGTGCAAATGCGCCGGTTTGCCCTGGGCATTCCCCGTATCACCTACAGCGCCAAGGGTATCTCCCTTCATTGCAATCAACCCGGTATCGGCTGCAATTGTCGCCAAATGGGCAAAATAGTGGATCTGCCATTTAGGGCCAAGGCCAACTACGACCTTACCTCCCTGGAAGAAGTCGCCTCGATAAATAATCAGCATAGGTGTGGGCGCTATCACGGCGGTATTTTTGGGGGCAAAAATATCTATGCCTTTATGCACGCCCGATGCGCCCCAGGGCTCATACCAAAAGGTTTGACTGTTCCAGTCTTTGCTGCTCGCCCCCTTGACGGGAATAAGCGGTGTTTCAGGGATAAGGCAGCCGCCAAGGATTACCAGCAACATGGTGATGCCAATGTGGGTTAATCGCATATTTATTCCTTTAAATTTAATTGGTTGCTATTAGTGATAATCACTAAACTCTTGCCAATTTTCGGGATACTGCAGGCGCTCAACATCCGATAGCGATAACCAATAGGGCCGCCAAAAATAGCTGCACCAAAAATCGATATTGCCTTGCAGGCTACCTAAAGTGTCGGGATCGAGTTCGGCAAAGCTTTCCCATGGATTGGGTGGCGCGGATTTGAAGTTGACTAATGCCGCCAGCAAGGTGCTGTTATTGGTCACTAAATTTATACAAATACCAGCAAAATCAATATATTGATTTAAAAATATACGGGTATCGTTGGTTGCATGCTCGATAACACCACTAAAAGGATCCGCTACCGCGGGCAAGGCCATAAAACCCGCCTCGCGCAATAGTGTGTCTAACGTCTCCTTGCCTTGATAGGTAAGTAAACAATGCATTTGATAGCCAAAAATATGATCCTTGGCCAGAGAGACTATAGGCGGGTAGGCTTGCCTGTCCGGCACACTGAGACTCGGCATCAGGGATTGAGGGAAAACGGTATGCAATTCAACCTGTGGTTTTGTTCGGCCTAGGCGGGGAATATCGCGTTGGAGACGTTGTTTAAGCCAAGCTAACACTACACTATCTCTCTTACTTTGGGCTAGGTATTTTATGCCCTGAAGAATAGCAGCGTCTAGGCATAGCGCAGAAATTGAGGCAGGTTACTACTTTCGTTGTGTTTTAAAGCACAGGTTAGAATAGCTCAAAGGCCGAATATTCGGCCTTTGAGCTGCTCAGTGACGTTAGAGCAAGGTTGTCGCCAGTAAATAACCTAGGGTAGATGCCGTAGCGACACCAATAAAGCCTGGCATGATAAAGCTGTGGTTAATGATGAACTTACCTATTTTAGTTGTCCCTGAACGGTCGAAGCCAATACAGGCTAAATCGCTGGGATAGGTCGGCAGTACAAAGTAGCCATAGCTCGCGGGGAGAAAGGCGATCAAGAGTTTTGGATCGACACCTAAGGCAAGCCCCATAGGTGCTATGGCCGTTAACGCCGCCGCTTGGCTATTGACCAACTTAGAAATTAAAAACAGCACTAGGGCATAGGTCCAAGGTTGATTTTGCACTACATGTGATAGGTTTTCCTTCAGCACATCCATATGGCTAATAAAGTAAGTATCACTCATCCAAGCCACACCAAAGACAGAGAAAATGGCCACCATGCCCGCTTTAAATACTGGGCCATTGGCAATTTCAGTAGGTTTCACTTTACAGCTCATTAAGATAAATGCCCCGGCAATCAGCATCATCATCTGGATCACTAAGTTCATCGATAGGAGCGTGTTTTTACCTTTCACCTCAAAGGCGGGGCGTAACTCGCTAAAGGAGCCTAATAGCACTACGGCGGCAATGGCGGTAAAAAATATTCCTGTGGCCCAATAGGCTTCCTTAGGGAAGCGCTGGTTGAGTAGGGTTTCGCTCTTGTCGTAGATAAAGGCTCTTTGTGTTGGATCCTTAAGGCGCTCTTGGAACTCTTCATCTTTATCTAAATCTTTGCCGCGACGTAGGCTCCAAAGGGCCGCCGCCATTACACCACCAAGCGAAGCGGGAACCGAGACCATTAAAATTTCCAGCATGCTATAGGCGTGACCAACCCCTTGCTGGGCGGCGAGTATGGACACCATGGAAACCACAGCCACTGAAACCGGAGAAGCACAAATGGCCATTTGGGATGCCACTGAGGCAACCGCCATCGGGCGTTCTGGACGAATGTTTTTCTTCAGTGCGATATCGGAAATAATGGGGAACATGGTATAGACCACATGGCCCGTGCCACAGAGGAAGGTCAATGTCCAAGTCGTTAATGGCGCTAAGATCGTAATGTATTGTGGATGACGGCGCAGTAAACGTTCGGCAAATTGCATCATCACATTGAGGCCACCTGCGGTCTGCAATACGGCGGCGCAGCCAATCACGGCGAGTATGGTTAGCATCACTTGGACCGGAGGTTGTCCCGGCGCTAAACCAAACACAAAGGTGAGTAAAAATAAGCCGATACCGCTGATAAGTCCAAGTCCCATGCCGCCGTAGCGGGTACCTAGCAGTAAGCAGCCTAGGACTACTATAAATTCCATCAAAATCATTTGAATTACCCCTGTATAGCTTGCTGCTATGGATAGGTTGAAAACCGTTTGTGGGTATTTTGCTTGGGGATGGGGTTAGATAATTTGCGCTGGCGCAAGGTGTAAATAAAAAGTGGCATTAGATTTTTCACAAATTTGACCTAACGCTAGAATCACAGCGCAATAAGTAGCATTCTTGTTAACTTGGACCTGAGCAATACACCCGATCAATACACCTACGGTCGGCATGCATCGCGTCCTTTAGAACGTGCACCTATTAAAATAATGATAACAACAACCAAGGATGCCCTAGTGAAACCTGCAACCTTTAATACCCAAGCCTTCGATGAGTGGATCCGCACTCGTTTCGTCGAGCTAAACTCCGAGCTTGAACAGCTTTATTACCAGCAAACGGATCGGGCCAATGTGCTCAATATCGGCGATGAAGCGAAACAGCGGCTCGAATCTGAAGGGCGAGAACTGATAAAAACCTTGCTCGATGAAGGCAATACCGATGAAGGTTTCGATAGTGCCTTCGATTTACTCGGTAACGTAGGGCTGTATATGGCCGCCTGTCGACGCCATGAAATTACCGAACCCTCACGGGAAACCACTTCGCCACTGGCCGAAGCCTCGGCACTGGCGATGCACATCGGTGCCTCCATTGGGGTCACGCCGCGCTTTGCTACCGCGCATCTGACAACCCATAACCGCGCCCATAATGGCATTTATAAGCGTTTTACCGATTTGCCCGATGAAAAACTGTTTGTGGATTACAACACTAAGGGGATCTTGGCCTATAAACGTGCCGCCGATGCCTTGTTAAAAATTCAGCCCTTAGGCATTTCTCACCCCATAAGCCATGATTTATTGCGGGTTGCCAAGCAAGCCTTGCAGGATGTTATCGATTCAAATACGCAGTTATTCAATCGTTTAGATACTGACCGCTTCTTTTATTGTGTGCGGCCATACTATAAACCCTATCGGGTCGGTTCTGTGGTTTACCGTGGCGCCAATGCAGGTGACTTTGCCGGGATTAACGTTATCGATTTAACCCTAGGTTTATGTTTTGCCAACGAATCGGCTTACTCGCAGATGCTAGTGGATAAGTTTTTATACATGATGCCGGAGGATCAGCAGATCCTGCGGGAATGTATGCGTAGACCTAATTTGATGGATGATTTTTTACAGTCAATGGGTCACTCGAGCCAAGAATGGTATCAAGCGAATCTACAACTCTTTATCGAAGTCTGTGAATTACATGGCGAGACGGCGATTCAACACCATAATGAGTTAGTGACTAAATATATTGCCGAGCCCTCGACAAGCATGGAGCAGCAGCATTTAGCCAAAGTGACCGCGAGTGGCCCACCGTTACATGTATTGCTCGCCTCCCTAGAAAAATTGCGTGATAGACGCGCCGCCGCCCAGCGTGCTGATATCCGCACTCGATACTCCGATCTGAAAAAGCTCAAAGAGAGTTTGAGGTAATACCATGTTTAGCGATTTTAAAAAGGATTTTTGCCTCTCAGGCCCGGGATATCTGTTGAATCACTCCGTTGGCCGGCCGCTTAAATCGACAGAACAAGTGTTTAAGGAGGCTTTTTTTGCTCCTTGGCAGGACTCTGGACGCGAACCTTGGGGCCAATGGTTGGCTGTGATTGATGATTTTACCTTCGCCCTATCTAAGCTGTTTAATGGCCAGCAACAGGATTTTTGCCCTCAGGTGAATCTCTCTAGTGCACTCACTAAAATCGTGATGTCGCTCGACCGATTAAACCGTGAACACGCGGTTGTATTGATGAGTGAGCAAGATTTCCCCAGCATGGGATTTGCCCTTAAAAAAGCGTTGCCAAGCAGTTGCGAGGTGCGCTTTATTCCTAAGGGCTTAGACATTACCGATCCTAATGTGTGGGCTAGCCATATGAGTGCCGATGTGGATCTGGTGTTTGTCAGCCATGCCTATTCCAACACTGGGCAACAGGCGCCACTGGCACAGATTTTCACGCTGGCACGGGAGCGAGGTTGTTTAAGCTTGGTGGATGTGGCGCAATCGGCGGGGATTATTCCGCTAAATTTGGCCCAGTTACAGCCTGATTTCCTCATCGGCTCGAGTGTCAAATGGCTCTGTGCTGGCCCTGGCGCCGCCTATCTGTGGGTGAATCCTAACATCTTGCAGAGTTGCCAACCTAAGGATGTGGGCTGGTTTAGCCATGAAAATCCCTTCGAGTTCGATATCCACGATTTTCGTTATCATCCAACGGCGCTGCGCTTTTGGGGGGGGACGCCTTCTATCGCACCCTATGCCATTGCCGCCCACAGCATGCATTACTTTGCCGATATTGGCTCAGAGCAGCTGCGTAAGTGCAATCAGTTACTGCTTGATTTAATTATGGATGAGTTAGATCAAGAGCTAGTGTCGCCCCGGGAATCGGATAAGCGCAGTGGTACTTTGATATTGCAGTTTGGCGAGCATCAAGGGCAAGTGATGGCCGCCCTTGCTAAGGCGAATATCAGCGTCGATGCCCGCAGTATGGGGATCCGAGTATCGCCGCATATCTATAACGATAAGGCCGATATTCAACAGTTATTGGCGGTGATAAAAGCCAATCGATAACGGATTCAGCATGGCTTACTAGAACTATACTGTTTAATTGCCACGAACTGGATGCTAACCGCGACCATAATGCTCCCATATGTCGTTTTAACTCAACGCCTTACTGGTGGCTGTGTTTAGGGGTGAGGTACTCGGTTGGGTGCCTCATCCTTAAATCTTGTAGTCATAGCGGCAGACCATAGGTCGCGGGGTATGGAGCTCGGGATTACTGGGCGTGATCGCTAAATCAACGGGTAGCATCACGGTATCGACGATGAGTGAACTGCCCATATCAACGAGTGTCAGCGGGACGGTAAACAGCAGCAAGGGCGGGGCAGAAAACGCGGAAAGAATCATACACTCCTCGCCATTATCGACAGCCGTTTGAACACTGGAGAAAGAGTGACCCCAAGTTGAATCTTCTCCCATCCTCGATGTTATCGTCGCACATCCCGTGAGAGACCAACACACGACCAACCAAACCAACCAACGCATCATAACCACTCCATTGTTTATATGTGACTGTTTATATGTGAAAAACGGCATTGCTTTCGGTGTAACCTACTCGCTTGATCAACTTCGAGCCTTAGCGGTGTGAAACCAGAGCGGATTTTATTCGACGCCGATGCATTCGGTTTTAACAAGTCGGCATTCTAACCATATGATTATACCTGTCAAATATTCAGCAACAGTAACGAGATATAACTAACCTCAATAACCTAGTTGTTAATAGCGACTATGTTTTGGATAAGCATTAAACAAGGAGATTTTTATGCTGCCCCCTTGCCGGGCGATCTTTTTAAAATCGGCCATGATTACTATTTTGCAATTCAGTTGCTCATAGTGAACTTTTCTGTTTATAAAGAGTGTGTCGCTATGATGATTTGGGTGTGGTAATAGCGGCAGTTATTGAAATTGAGCTAAATCATGATAATAAAATCACTGTGACAGGTTATTGATATAAATATTTAATTGAATAGAAAATTAATTAGATAACGCTTAACTCGTGCAACAAAACAAGGATATGAGTGATAAAAATTAGCAAATAGGAGAGTTGATTAAATTTTGTGATATCACCCCAGTAAAATGATTCTGATCGGAAGTAAGATGCGCCCTGCATTTGGTTAATGTTTGGTTAAATTCTGGTTAATATTGATGAGGGTGAATAAGATGCGCCATATAAGTCTACTTCCACTACTAATACCAACAATACTCCTTAGCGCTTGTGGCGGTTCAGATAGTTCAAACGACCCCATCGCAGACACTAAATTCGGTACTGTTAATATTGCAATTTCAGACTCTCCGATGAGCGAGATCAGTAAGGTCGATTTGGTACTCGATCAACTGGTAATGACCGATGAACATAACAAAGTACATACCTATAAAATGGGGTTGCATAGATTTAACCTGCTCGATTATCAGGGCATGACAAGTCGTAGAGTGATTAGCGACTTACAATTACCCGCAGGTCATTACCATGATGTGCACTTTACTTTAGTCAATGGTGATGAAGCGGATGGTTGTGCGATTGAAAATGGCCATGGACGATTGCCATTAATGGTTGAAGACGGCCACCTTCCGCTGCATGATTTTGTTCTCAATGAGCACGACAATTTGTCTCTTACCATGGAGATAGATCTGTATCGATCAATGCACTTTAGCAATAACCAATACCAGCTTAGTCATAGTGGGATCTACTCGGTCGATGATCGATATATGGGTCACCTGAATGGCGAAATGGACTCGCAATGGATCGCAGACTGCGAAATAACTCACGCAGCTAAAGCGCCAGTTAGCGGTCAGTTTTATCATATGGCTTATCTTTACCCAAGCAATGCCACCAACATTGAGCAGATGGCAGATATACGCCCTGATAAAACCGATGGAAAATTCTCACCTGTTGCCGTTTCTCCAATCCACCAAGACAGGAATGGCGACTGGTCCTTTGCTATAGGGCATCTACCTGTGGGTGACTATCGTGTCGGCTATACCTGCCTAGGTCATTTGGATAATCCCGCTCAAGACGATATTAATCAGAGTCAATTTAGCCTATTTAAGGATGCAGGTTCCGTTACCATAAAGGAAGGAGGACAAGCAACGACTCATCGATGTGGTAATGGACATGGTGGTCGCGGTTAGCTAAAAACTATCTTTGGTTCAGTGTCTTAGCGTGACACTGATGAAACTAAAAGGTAGTGAGTCACTGGGGAAACGATGACAATAAAGATGTATAAGGCATAAAAAAGCCCCGATGATTCGGGGCTTGATTATTTACGGGTAAAGCTTACAGGCTGTAGTACATTTCAAACTCTAGTGGGTGAGTTGTACGTGCTACACGCTCGGCTTCAGCCGTTTTCAGTACGATATAAGATTGGATGAAATCTTCACTGAACACACCACCACGAGTTAAGAACTCGTGGTCAGCTTGCAGATGTTCAAGGGCGTTTTCTAATGAAGTGGCCACTTGTGGGATTTCAGCCGCTTCTTCCGCTGGCAGATCGTACAAGTCTTTGTCCATCGCTTCGCCTGGGTGGATCTTGTTTTGGATACCGTCAAGACCAGCCATTAATAGCGCAGCAAAACCTAAGTATGGGTTTGCATGTGGATCTGGGAAACGCGCTTCGATACGACGGCCTTTAGGGCTTGGTACCACTGGAATACGGATTGATGCAGAGCGGTTACGGGCAGAGTAAGCCAACATAACAGGTGCTTCAAAATGTGGTACTAAACGCTTGTAAGAGTTAGTGCTTGGGTTAGTGAAAGCGTTCAGCGCGCGGGCGTGCTTGATGATACCACCGATATAGTACAGAGCGGTTTCACTCAGGCCAGCGTATTTGTCACCTGCGAACAGGTTAACGCCATCTTTAGATAAAGATTGGTGAACGTGCATGCCGCTACCGTTGTCGCCAACGATTGGCTTAGGCATGAAAGTCGCTGTCTTGCCGTAGGCGTGTGCCATGTTGTGCACTACGTACTTCAGAATTTGGATTTCGTCCGCTTTTTTAGTCAGGGTGTTGAAGCGAGTGGCGATTTCGTTTTGACCAGCCGTTGCCACTTCATGGTGATGCGCTTCAACCACTTGGCCCATTTCTTCGAGCACTAAACACATAGCGCTACGTAGGTCCTGTGATGAGTCAACGGGTGCAACTGGGAAGTAACCGCCTTTCACGAATGGACGGTGACCTGTGTTACCGCCTTCGTAGCTAGTGCCTGAGTTCCAAGCCGCTTCTTTAGCGTCGATCTTAACGAAACAACCTGACATGTCAGTACCGAAACGGACATCGTCAAATAGGAAGAATTCGGGTTCTGGGCCAATCAATACAGTGTCAGCGATACCGGTAGAGCGTAGGTATTCTTCCGCTTTTTTAGCGATAGAACGTGGGTCACGGTCGTAACCTGTCATTGTGCCTGGCTCGAGAATGTCACAGCGGATCAGTGCAGTGGTTTCTTCGGTGAATGGGTCCAATACAAAGGTGGTTGGATCTGGCATCAGCACCATGTCTGATTCGTTAATGCCTTTCCAGCCAGCGATTGAAGAGCCATCAAACATTTTGCCGTCTTCGAAGAAATCAGCATCTACCTGATGAGAAGGAATAGATACGTGCTGCTCTTTACCTTTAGTGTCGGTAAAACGTAAATCAACAAACTTAACTTCTAATTCTTCAAGTTGCTTTAAAACTGATTCAACTGACATTCTCAAGTCTCCGGTAGGGTAAAGGGATGCCCCTCTTATAATCTTTTAGCCCAAGTGCATTTTCCTGAGCCAAACTTACGAGCTATATAGCGATATCTATGCCAACAATTTAACGTATTGATAATTAATGGGTATAAACTTTGTCGCACTCAATTGATGTTATGCTTGCACTTATATGGTGCGTTTATCTGTTGCATTTTGGTGCAGCAATCCATTTTGGTGCGCGCTTCAATTTGAGCATCAATTCTGTGCGTGCCTATTTTATTGGATAGCCTTGTAGTTAACGTCACCAGATGGCATTAAATTGACCCACTAGCGGCCGCCAGCCTAGATAAAGCACAATGAATCTAGCATATAAGGAACGCCCTTGAGTGGTTAATTTTTATCTTTTAGGAAAAAGTGTATGGCGCTAATACTGTCATAAAACAGTGCGAATTTAAGGTGCTATGGTCACGGATCCTGACATAGCTATCCCATATCAATCCCGTTTGAGTTTGGTGATTGAATCGCAATGGGTGGCTTATTGGTGCGTAAACGCTGCGTCAAGGCAAATTGTTTTATAAGTGTTCAAAAATAATCCTGTGCGCCAAGGCCGCTCTGGAGTAGAATGGCACGCTTTTTTATGGCGACTCAACGTAGATTGCTATAACGAATATTGTAATATCCCTATTTTTGTTTGATGGTAAGAGGTTTATCCGTGCTAGAGAATTTACGTAACATCGCCATTATTGCACACGTTGACCATGGCAAAACGACCCTGGTAGACAAGTTGCTGTCGCAATCAGGAACCCTTGCAACCCGGGGAGAAGCTACTGAGCGGGTGATGGACTCCAACGATCTTGAGAAGGAACGTGGGATCACGATTCTGGCAAAGAATACTGCCATCAAGTGGAACGATTACCGTATCAACATCGTTGATACCCCAGGCCACGCCGACTTCGGTGGTGAGGTTGAGCGTGTTCTATCTATGGTTGACTCAGTATTATTGCTGGTTGACGCCGTTGATGGTCCAATGCCACAAACTCGCTTCGTAACCAAAAAAGCGTTCGCCCAAGGCCTAAAGCCAATCGTTGTTATTAACAAGATTGACCGTCCAGGTGCGCGCCCTGATTGGGTTATCGACCAAGTATTCGACCTGTTCGACAACTTAGGTGCGACCGACGAGCAATTAGATTTCCCAATCGTTTACGCTTCTGCGTTAAACGGTTTTGCAACCTTAGATCCAGATGTCGTCAGCGAAGATATGACGCCACTGTTCCAAACTATCGTTGAAAAAGTTTCTTTCCCAGATGCTGACGCCGATGGCGCATTCCAGATGCAAATCTCTCAACTCGATTACAACTCCTATGTAGGTGTTATCGGTGTGGGTCGCATCAACCGTGGTAGCATCAAAACTAACCAACAAGTGACTATCATCGGTGCCGATGGTAAGACGCGTAACGGTAAAATGGGCCAAGTATTAGGTTACATGGGTCTTGAGCGTACCGAAGTTGAAGTTGCTAACGCAGGTGATATCGTTGCGATTACAGGTTTAGGTGAGCTTAAGATTTCTGACACTGTGTGTGCAGCGGGTAGTGTTGAAGCCATGCCACCCCTGTCAGTTGATGAACCAACTCTGACCATGACTTTCCAAGTCAACACTTCACCTTTCGCGGGTAAAGAAGGTAAGTATGTGACTTCACGTAATATTCTTGAGCGTCTGCAACAGGAATTAGTCCACAACGTGGCACTGCGTGTTGAAGAAACTGACAGCCCAGATCGCTTCCGCGTATCGGGCCGTGGTGAACTGCATTTATCAATTTTGATTGAAAACATGCGTCGCGAAGGCTATGAGTTAGCGGTTTCTCGTCCAGAAGTTATTCTGAAAACCATCGATGGCGAACTGTGTGAGCCATTCGAAACATTAACTGTTGACGTTGAAGAAGAACATCAAGGTACAGTGATCGAGAAGCTGGGTACCCGTAAAGCTGAAATGAAAGATATGCAGCTTGATGGTAAAGGTCGTGTACGTATCGACTTCATCATCCCAAGCCGTGGTTTAATCGGTTTCCAAACTGAGTTCTTAACTGCAACTTCAGGTACAGGTTTAATCTACCACTCGTTCGACCATTACGGTCCACATAAAGGTGGCGATATTGGTCAACGCGCTAACGGCGTATTGATCTCTAACGCAACGGGTAAGGCACTGACCTTCGCACTGTTCGGTCTACAGGACCGAGGTCGTCTCTTTATCGGCCACGCCGCTGAAGTATACGAAGGCCAAGTGGTTGGTATTCACGCTCGCTCAAACGATCTGACAGTTAACTGTTTGAAAGGTAAGCAGCTGACCAACATGCGTGCCTCTGGTACTGACGAAGCGCAAGTACTGACTACGCCAATCACAATGACGCTTGAGCAAGCGCTTGAGTTCATCGATGATGACGAATTAGTCGAAGTCACGCCTAAGAGCATCCGTGTACGTAAGAGACACTTAACTGAAAACGATCGTAAGCGCAATAACCGCGGTTAATGATGGTTGCGGCTGAAATATCAGCCGCTCTGTTAATAAAAAAGCCCCGCTGAGGAAACTCAGCGGGGCTTTTTGTTGCCTTCTTACTGGGTGATAGGCAGAGCTCGATTAAAAGCGACCCTGTGTCACTAATCTCAAAAACAGATTGGTGCAAACTATAAAACTCGCTTTAGATGATAGTTAAAAGTGATTAGTCTACATTTTGTACTCTATTGATGCGCGTTTATTGCGCCCATCATTAACCCGGTAAAGGAATATGTCATGGACAACATTCACAGCTCTAAAGGTAAATGCCCAGTGATGCACGGTGGTAACACAGCGGTTGCGACCAACAATATGGATTGGTGGCCTAAGGCATTAAATCTCGATATTTTGCACCAGCACGACACCAAGACAGATCCTATGGATCCCAACTTTAATTACCGTGAAGCCTTTAAAAGCCTGGATCTTGCCGCGGTGAAGCAGGATTTACAGACCTTGATGACAGATAGCCAAGATTGGTGGCCCGCAGATTGGGGACATTATGGCGGCCTGATGATCCGTATGGCATGGCATTCTGCTGGGACTTACCGCATTGCCGACGGCCGCGGCGGTGCAGGTACGGGCAACCAACGTTTTGCGCCCCTCAATAGCTGGCCCGATAACGCCAACCTCGATAAAGCCCGCCGTTTACTGTGGCCGATTAAGAAAAAGTACGGCAATAAACTCTCATGGGCCGATTTAATTATTCTTGCGGGCAATGTCGCCTATGAATCCATGGGATTGAAAACCTATGGTTTTGCTGGTGGCCGTGCGGATATTTGGCATCCTGAAAAAGACATTTACTGGGGCTCTGAAAAACAATGGTTAGCCCCGAGTGATAATCCCAATAGTCGATATTCCGGGGAGCGCGATCTCGAAAATCCCCTCGCTGCGGTAATGATGGGACTGATTTATGTGAATCCTGAAGGGGTGGATGGTAAGCCTGATCCACTGCGAACAGCAAAAGATGTCAGGGTGACATTCGCCCGTATGGCGATGGATGATGAGGAAACGGTCGCCTTAACCGCCGGTGGCCATACTGTGGGTAAAGCTCACGGTAACGGTAAGGCGCAGGATCTTGGCCCAGATCCCGAAGCTGAGGATGTTGAAGCCCAAGGTTTAGGTTGGCTCAATAAGCACGGCCGAGGCGTTGGTCGCAATACCGTCACTAGCGGTATTGAAGGGGCTTGGACTACCCATCCGACTCAGTGGGACAATGGCTATTTCAAACTGTTACTCGGTTATGATTGGGAACTGAAAAAGAGTCCCGCCGGCGCTTGGCAATGGGAGCCGATTAACATTAAGGAAGAAGATAAACCTGTCGATGTAGAAGATCCTTCCATTCGCTATAACCCGATAATGACAGATGCGGATATGGCGATGAAAATGGATCCTGAGTATCGCAAAATATCCGAGAAGTTTTATCAAGATCCCGCTTATTTCTCCGACGTGTTCGCAAGGGCTTGGTTCAAATTAACTCACCGCGATCTAGGGCCTAAGAGCCGTTATTTAGGGCCAGAAGTCCCCGCCGAAGACTTAATTTGGCAAGATCCTATTCCTCAAGTAAATCAAAGCTTAACTGCGGCGGACATTAGCGAGCTTAAGGCAAAAATATTAGCCACTGGGCTGAGTGTGGCCGAGCTTGTAGCGACCGCTTGGGATAGCGCCCGTACCTTCCGAGGCTCAGATTATCGGGGTGGGGCAAACGGCGGCCGTATTCGTTTAGCACCGCAAAAGGATTGGGAGGGCAATGAGCCCGCTCGCCTGCAAAAAGTGCTAAATGCCTTAATGGGCATTCAGGCGGGTTTTGCTAAAAACGTCACCATGGCGGACCTGATCGTATTGGCTGGAACCGCCGCCGTTGAAAAAGCCGCCCAAGCCGCTGGGGTCAATATCACAGTGCCCTTTGCCCCAGGCCGTGGAGACGCTTCGCAGGAGATGACGGATGTTAAATCATTCGCCGTGCTCGAGCCTCTGCATGATGCCTACCGCAATTGGCAGAAAAAGGACTATGTAGTGCAACCCGAAGAGCTGATGCTCGATCGCACTCAACTGATGGGGTTAAGTGCCCATGAAATGACAGTGCTGATTGGCGGTATGAGGGTATTGGGCACTAACTACGGTGGCAGTGCCCACGGCGTATTTACCGATAGGGTTGGTGTCTTGACCAATGACTTCTTTGTGAATCTGACCGATATGGCGTACAGCTGGAAGCCTGCGGGTGCAAATCTTTACCAGATAGTCGATCGTAAAACGGGTGTGGTGAAATGGACCGCGACTCGGGTTGACCTCGTCTTTGGCTCTAACTCAGTGTTACGTTCCTATGCTGAGGTATACGCCCAGGACGATGCCAAGGAAAAGTTTGTGAAGGACTTTATTAACGCTTGGACAAAAGTGATGAATGCAGATCGCTTTGATCTTGCGTAAGTATGTTTAATTCAAGGGAAAGATATTTCTTCCCTCGTTAACAAGGTGCAGCGTTAAGCTGCACCTTGTTTGTTTTTAGAGGGATAGATAAACAGTTTTTACCCCGTTAATTAAGTTAACTCTCGTTGATCCGCTTAATCGCTCTAAATCTAAACCTAAGCCTTAAATCTAAGCTAAGAGGCGCAAATAGCGGTGCTTTTTATGCTAATGGCCAACTCTATCAATCACTTGAATAAGCTCCATTCGAATACTGTCCGGTGTTTGGCTATGCCAGAATCCACCTAAATAACTGATCAGTGGCAGGGCAAATAGCGCTAGTAATAACAAGACTAACAACCCTTTATGGCTAACTCTGTGGCCAGATTTAAGGCCTAGGCCCAGCGCGGCAGATTTAGGGCAAGCAGCAACGCAGCGCATACAGGCCTGGCATTCATCGCTGCGAACCGTGGTTTGGGTGTGCACAATAATGTTCGCAGGACAGGCGCGGGTGCATTTGTCGCACTTCATCCCTTTCGCTTCGATCAAGCAGTGCTGAGTATTGCGGCGGATTTTAAGTGGGCTGGCAAAGCTTAGCAGCCCGAGCATGGCGCCATAGGGGCACAAATAGCGGCAAAAACCTTGGCGTCGCCATGCTGATAAGGCGAGGATAAGGCCAAAGCACACTAAGGTAATCAATCCTGGGGTGACAAAGAATAACGCCATCTTCAAGTCGGCAATCTTGTGATAATTGCCTTGCAGATAATAGGGAATGGACTCGCTCGGCATGCCGATAACAATATAACAAAGTGCGAGGAGTAACAGATATTTAAGCATGCGAAGCGGCCAATCTACCCAAGCTGGCGGCGCTAATTCTGCCTTGATAAAACGCTTTCTTAGGGCATATAAATATTCCCCAGCCAGGCCTAAAGGGCAGGCCCAGCCGCAAAAGGCTCGCTTGCAGAGTAAACCTATGAGTAATACTGCTGCGAGCATAACCGCCGCCGCGGGATGGGTTTGATCCCATAAGTTCAGGCTAATAATGGCTTTTAATTCAATACCACCCGCGATGGGCAAAAAAGCATCGCCCACATCGGGACGCATTAACCAAGGTGTTACTCCTTGCTTAAGCTGTATGGCGTTGATGCTGTATTGGATAGCGACTAAAAAGAGTGAAAGCGCGAGCAGATGCTGGCAGGCCTCGCGTAGGGTATTGATTTTTATATCGGCTTTAAATTCCTCCGGCGCTAATTTATGGGCAATGAGGCTGAGAGGCAGGGCAATTATCAGGGCGAGTGCCAAGGGCCAGTAGAGGCTAATTGCCACTGCTGCGAAACTCAGTAGTAAAGTGGCCAGCGCCCCCCACTTTTTACCGCTCCAATAGCTAAGGGAAGCGATGTACATCAGGGCTAGCATTAGGGTAAGGGATTCAATAAAGGTCATGTTAATACTGCAAATAGAATACACGTATTCAATCTGAGCTCTCTTTGCGGGATAAGTTTTTGAGCCTAAAGTGAATTTGTGCGGTAGATCCAAGATTTATACGATTGAGAAACCAAAGCGCGCCTTAGCTCACAAAGCCAAATATCTTAGCCTTGCACAAAAGAAACAGAGAATGCAGGGAGGAGGAATAAACCGCAAAACCACCATCGCGGCTTATTAACAGCCTGATTAAATGGGCGTTAAGTATTAGGGCTAAGCTGTTAATTCAGATTTGAACGGCCAAATTAACAGCTTTTGTGAGTCGACTAAACAGGATTAACCCTTTGAGTTCTCTAGGGCTTCGATAAACTTATTCGACTCACTAATCGATTTATTCATCTCTTGGATAAGGCCCGAGATATCCGTCTGTAGACTCGCAAATTCGCCTTTGATCGCGCCAATGGCTTGGGCGTTCAAGTTATGCTTTAAATACAGCATATTGTCTTTCATGGCGGTGAGGATTGGCGGCATTTTTGATTCGGCGCGGCGCATGCTTTTTATCAGTTGCTGGTAGGCTCGGCGGGTTTCCTTCAATTTAGTTTCGCTATTCCTACGCAGGTTAGCTTTGCTGATCTCGCCGATTTCGGCCTGCCATTCGTCAAATAAGGCTTCGGCGACATCTTCCACTTTGTTAATGCGGTTGCTGACATTATCGGCGGCGCTTTGGGCCGATTCATACTCATCTTTGGCCTTATTGTAGGCCTTTTCGAGGCTGCCACCATCGTGGTTGAGTAGCGCTTGCATCTCTTCGAGGGCCGAGCTGAACTCTTCTTGGGCGTCCTCTTGGGATTCTTTAGCGTCCTTGACTCTGTCGACCATAATGTCGCGTTTATGGTAACCGACTTTTTCCATGGCGCCGTAATAGGCCGTTTGACAGCCCGTGAGTAAAAGGCTTACGGCAATTAGGCTAGAGGTGAGCAATCTTTTCATTTGGGGTTCCGTTGCTGAGTGAAATGATATTAATCGGCTTTAAACCGCGCCGCATCGATAATGCTCCACAGATGAAAAATCGCCCCTATTACGGCGGGAACAATCAACCACCAGAGGGCATAACCGACCACGGTAATCACAAAAAATAGCAGTGCTGCCATGATTCTGCCCTGCAGCAGTTGGCCTAATCCTGGAAAAAATAGACTGGCGATAGCGGCGATAACATTGCCAGCGGATCCTTGTTGCGACATCAATTCACTCCTTAGACTTGTAAATTAAGTGTTTATTGTACGAAGATAACGAGTCTATACCAACAGAATCAAGAGAAACCCGTGACTAAGAAGATAGAACTGGCACAAATTCGCGTCCTATTCCTCGGGATCTGGCACTTCCTGCTGCATTTAAGACAAAGATTAGTCGAGGATCAAATCAATATCCGTGCCGGACACTTAGCCTATGTCACGCTATTGTCACTCGTGCCTCTGGTCGCGGTGACTATGTCTATGTTATCGGCATTTCCGGTATTTGAGGGTATTCGTGGCCAGATAGAAGGGTTTGTATACGAAAACTTTTTGCCCGCCGCCGGCGATACAGTACAAGTCTATATCAATGAATTTGTTGGCAATGCATCGAAGGGCACGGCAGTTGGTATTGCGGCGCTTGTGGTTGTGGCGATTATGCTGATTTCTGCGATTGATAAGTCCCTCAATAATATCTGGCGCACCAAAGAGAAGCGCTCCGTGGTAGTCGCATTCTCCATGTATTGGATGGTGATCACCTTAGGCCCGGTATTGGTGGGCGCCAGTTTGGTGGCGACGTCCTACGTCGTATCCTTAAAGGTCTTTGAAGATGAGGCCCTGTCGGGGATGGTGCCCATTTTTATTGAGCGTCTCCCTCTGCTGTTTTCCGTGGCGGCTTTTCTGCTGTTATATATGGTGGTGCCTAATCAGAAGGTGAAGTTTTTGCACGCACTCTTAGGGGCGGTCGTGGCGGCGTTGCTATTTGAATTAGGTAAAAAAGCCTTTGCCTTGTATGTGACTCAATTTCCAAGCTATGAGGCCATTTATGGCGCCTTGGCCACGATTCCTATCGTGTTTGTATGGGTGTATTTATCGTGGATGATAGTGTTACTCGGCGCTGAAATTACCGCGGCTATGCCCGAATATCTGGATTATGAATCGAGTTCGGATGCGAAGGAGACAAACTTGGATGGCCAACCTTTAGCTGGCGCGGAGCAGGTTAATGAAACAGACTCTACTACACTGAATAAACAGCAAATTAGCGACAATACCGGCGTAAAACCGGAATGATCTCAGCGGTACAGACTAGGCTATGACCCATCACTCCCACGCTTTTCCGCCTTTTATTCACCGTGATTGGTTTGATGTAGGCGATGGCCAACGGCTGCATTTAGCACAATACGGGGATCCCAATGGGATCCCCTTGCTATATCTACACGGTGGTCCAGGTGCGGGAGTCGATGCCAGCGAACTCGCTTTATTTAATGGCGAACACTATTGGATTTTATCGTTAGATCAACGTGGTGCAGGGCAATCTTTGCCTGCGGGCGAACTACAGCATAACCACCTCAATGGGCTTATCCGTGATATAGAAACGATTCGAATGGCCCTCAATATTGAACGTTGGTGTTTAGTCGGTGGCTCATTTGGTGCCACACTCGCCCTCATTTACAGCGGCTTGTTTCCTCAAAGGGTTATCGCACAGGTGCTATGGGCGCTTTTTATCCCATCGACGGCAGGGATTGACTGGCTCTACGGTGGTTCTGGTGCCGCCCGTTTACACCCCCAGGCCTATCGGGATTTTTGTGATAACGCCTCGTTGGAACAGCCTATTTTTGAGCACTATCGACAGGGGTTTACTGCCGCCGATAAAGCGGTGCGCCATCAGTTTGCACGCCGTTGGATCCACTGGGAACTGACGCTCGCAGGCGTAAAGAGTGTATTGCCCCAACGCTTATCCCCTGAGTTATTAGCACTCGCGAAAATTGAGTTACACTATGCGATAAATAATTACTTCAATACGCTCAGTATGTTGCAACGGGTGACATCTAAGGTCACTGCGCGTACTCTGCTATTACAAGGTACGCAGGATGCGGTGTGTCCCGCTATGCTCTTAAATGAGTTTTTGGCCGAGGTGGGAGAGCATAACATCGAAATTCGCACTATTGTCGAGGGAGGACATTCGCTCAATAGTGAGATTTTATCCCTCGCCGTCACACTCGAAATCCAGGCCATGTGGTCGTGGATAAACCGACAGGAGTTAGCATGAAATCATTATTTATCATCATAGGTGTTTTGGGGTTAAGTGCCTGCAGTGCCGCGCCTTCGGCATCGGCAGTGCAGACTCAACCCATTGAAACTAAACAGCTTGAAGAGCATGCGCCAGTGGCGCCTAAGGTTGTACGCTTGGCGGGACTGAGCAACGATTTGGCCGCAGATGCCTTGTATTATACGTTACTCAATGCAAATTATTTGGCGACCAAGGTGGCATCGGATAAGGTAGCTGTCCAATTCGGTGATAACCAGTTTATGCTGGAGCCGAGCATGAATGCCGCGGGGATAGACCGTATTTTAATGAACCGTTTCTATGCGGTGCACCCACAATTACAGGCCAGCCAAGAATTACCCGCAATAATAGGCGAGCTTAACGCCAAGCTTAATTTTGCTAAATTTATTTTGCTCGAGCAGGGCGCTGTTATCCAAGTCCAGGGCGTAGTCACCTTCGCCGACAGTGTTGAGATCGAGGAGCTGCGCCGCTTTATGCTGTGGACTAACTCGGGTCTAACACAAATTGCTATGTCTCTCCCCGAAGGTATAGATCAATATATTCGCCCCATTCCACTCATTCAGCCTGATAAGTCTTAATCTAAAAGGAAACCCAGTGATCGCCCTAATTCAAAGAGTGAGCCGCGCCAGCGTGGTTGTCGATAACCAAACCATAGGCGCAATCGATAAAGGCTTATTAGTCCTTCTTGGTGTCGAACGTGAAGATACCCGGGAGAAAATGGAAAAACTGGCGACTAAGGTGATGAGCTATCGCGTGTTTAGTGATGAAAATGGCAAGATGAACCTCAATTTAGCGCAAGCGGGAGGTTCCTTACTCGTGGTATCACAATTTACTTTAGCCGCGGATACGGGGCGTGGCCTTAGGCCGAGCTTCTCCGGCGCTGGCACACCAGAACAAGCCTTAGGCTTGTATGAAGAGTTTGTCGCCTTTTGTCGTGCCAAGGGCGTGGTAACCGAAACAGGGCAGTTTGGTGCCGATATGCAAGTTGAGCTAGTCAATGATGGCCCAGTGACCTTTAACCTGCAGGTATAATTTGAGTTAAGATGCTGTAAGTTAAGACTAATATTTAATCCTCTTAATCTATGGGCAAAGCATATTGAATGGGGAAGTGGCTGTAATGGAAGAATATATGGATGAATTACTGACTAAATTGTGCCAAACATGGCACAGCACTATTCCGGTCAGCGAGTTTATGCAGATAAGGCCGCTCAATTTTTCCGCGGGCGAGTTTTCTACCACGGCACCTATAGCGCCTAATATTAACCTGCATCAAACCATGTTCGCCGGCAGTATTTATACCCTAATGACACTGACGGGCTGGGGCATGGTGTGGCTGCAACAGCAAATGCTCAGTGTTGAGGGTGACATAGTATTAGCGGATGCTCATATCCGTTATATGGCACCCGTGACCCAGTCACCCGAGGTTAAAGTGCGCTGGCCCGATACCGATTTGAGCCCATTACAGCGGGGGAGAAGGGTGAAAGTGAGGCTTGAGGTTCAACTATTTTGCGAGGCCAAACTCTGTGCTGTCTTTGAGGGCCTCTACGTTAGCACCCCGAAAATGTAAAACATTTCTAAAAAATCGAATGTAATCTCAAATTTTATCCGCTTTTTTTCTTTTTTATGGGCTAATAAACTAGTGCCATAGAGTCGAGAACATTCATCTGACTCTCAGTCATTAATTATTGTCGGAGCAGATTATGTCTAAAGTCTTAGTGTTAAAATCCAGTATTCTTGGCGGTTATTCACAATCTGCCTTATTAGTTGACCACTTAGTTAGCCAATGGGAAAACCAAGGTGCGGCCATCACAGTCCGCGACTTAGGCGGTAAAGATGTGCTGCCTATGGTTGATGGTGAAATTGCTTCTGGTTTGCGTGGCGGTGCCGATTTAACTCCACGCCAGCAAGAGATGCTCGATCTTTCTAACGCCTTAGTGGAAGAGCTAAAAGCGAACGACACTATTGTGATCACCGCGCCTATGTATAACTTCAACATTCCGACCCAACTTAAAAACTGGATCGACTTTGTGGCCCGTGCCGGCGTGACTTTCACCTATACCGAAAATGGTCCAAAGGGATTAGTAGAAGGTAAGCGTGTGGTATTGATTACTACCCGTGGCGGCGCCCATAAAAACAGCCCAACGGACCATATAGTGCCTTATTTAAAAACTTTCTTGGCCTTTATTGGTATTACCGAAGTTGAAGTGATTTACGCTGAAGCATTGAATATGGGGCCAGAGGCCAATCAAAAGGGCATGCGCGAAGCGAAAGAAAGCATCGATTTATTAACGGCTTAATATTTAAAGCGTTCAACAAAAATGCCAGCTAAGATGCTGGCATTTTTTTATGCTTGTTAGCGGAGTTGCTCGCTATCGGGTTGGCTGGCAGCAAACAAGATCGTTTAGCGAGCCGCCATTGATAACGCATTCAAAGCCATTGGCCTTGAGGATATCGCAACCCTTTTGGGCGCGAATACCTGCGCCGCAGTAGAGCACAAAGGGATGCTGTTTATTTTCGACTTGGTGCAACCATTGGTCGAGCGTTGGCAGCGGTACATTAATGGCTTGGGGAAGATGCCCCGAGGCAAATTCCTCCGGTGAACGCACATCTATCACCTGCGCACCTTGCTCAATCAATTGCCAGCATTTCTCGCCCGAGTGACTGCCGGATAATTTTGCCAGTAAAGATTGAAACATAGCCTAGCCCCTGCCATTAGAAAAATTTCAATAAGTTTATTCTAATGGATTGGTGAGTGCAAGTGCTGCAGATTATCGGCAGTGAATGCTTTGGTTTTTGGTATTGCAGGCGCTAGAAAAGCCGTTAGAGGCTAGACACATTCGCTCGTTGGTAGTGAATTAAGTCGTGGAAGACCACGGCTTGGTCGTTGAGATTTCGATAGCCATGGGGTTTGTCGGCCGCAAATCGTACCGCTTCACCTTGCTTGAGCGTTTGCCACTGCCCATCGACTAACACTTCCATAGTGCCGCTCAAGACAATCACATGCTCAGTCACACCCGCTTCATGGGGCTCAGAAAGCCGCTCATAGTTTGGCAGCAGGGTGAGTTCAAACATCTCAAAACCGAAGCGATCTTCAAAGGGAAAGAGTGAGGCGACTAGCATGCCGTCGGTGGCGGGTTGTTGGCGTAACTCGTCGGGCTTACGGAATACTGCGCCTTGGCTCTGGGGCGTGGGTTCGAGAAAGGTCGACAGCGAGATATTGAATCCACTGGCAATTTTCCACAGCGTCGCAATGGTTGGGCTTGATTCACCGCGCTCGATTTGCCCTATCATGGCCTTGCTGACGCCCGTCTCTTGGGCGGCTTTATCTAAACTCCATCCCTTTTGGTTGCGAATTGCTTTGAGCGTGGTGGCGAGATAGCTGTTTATCGTCTGCACAATGGCCCCATCATTTTTATGAAAATTTAGTATGTACGTTATAACGCACAGGTGCTATCTTGTCCATCTCGTGCGTTATAGCGCACAAAGGCTGTCTTGTTCATTTTATAGGTTATAGCGCACAAAGCGGTGGCGACAGCAATTGCAAATAAAGGGAGTGGATATGTGGCGAGAGGCAGGGAGTTTATCAAAAATATCAGCGGGTTTTATTGCGGTATTAGTGGGTTATAGCAGCTCGGCGGTGATCATCTTTCAAGCGGCACAGGCTGTGGGGGCGACACCGGCACAGATCAGTTCCTGGCTGTGGGCTTTAGGTGTGGGCATGGGCGTGACCAGCATAGGGTTATCGCTTTACTACAAGAATCCTATTCTAACGGCTTGGTCTACACCGGGCGCAGCGCTAATGGTGACAAGCCTTGCGGGGTTGAGCGTCAACCAAGCCATAGGCGCGTTTCTGGTGAGTTCGATGTTAATCACCCTTTGCGGCGTGGCGGGCTGGATGGATAAGCTGATTCGTATCATGCCGCAGTCGGTCGCTTCAGCCATGTTGGCGGGGATTCTGCTGCAATTTGGGCTCGGGCTATTTCAGGCGATGCAAACCCAGCTGAGCCTGATATTAATCATGCTGTTAGTGTTTGTTGTCCTTAAGCCTTTTGCGCCGCGTTACATTATCTTGCTGACCTTGTTGGTGGGCATAGGCATGAGTTTTCAATTAGATTTGCTCAAGCTAGATGCTGTTCAGTTGCAACTGGCGATGCCAGTGTGGACGACACCTGAGTTTTCGCTGGCGAGTGTGATTGGCGTGGCGCTGCCGCTGTTTGTGGTGACTATGGCCTCGCAAAATATGCCGGGCGTCGCCGCGTTGCATGGTAATGGTTACAGGCCGCCCATTTCACCTTTGATCACCAGCACAGGGCTAATCGGGGTCATTCTGGCGCCCTTTGGCGGTTTTGCCTTTAACTTATCCGCCATTACAGCGGCGATTTGTATGGGTAAAGAAGCTGATCCGAATCCCGCGACTCGTTACTGGGCGGCGGTGTGGGGCGGGGTATTTTACTTTATCACTGGGTTACTCGGTGCCACTGTGGTTGGCCTATTTTCCGCTTTCCCGAAGGAATTAGTCCTAGCCATCGCCGGATTAGCCTTGCTCGGCACTATTGCCAATAGTCTGACCGCTGCATTGGCTAAAACGGAAGATCGCGAAGTCGCGGTAATCACCTTCTTGGTCACGGCATCGGGTTTTAGTGTGCTTGGCATCGGCAGCGCATTTTGGGGATTGTTACTTGGGTTTATTATCCACTGGTGGAGTGGACTTAGAGCTGCAGCCGTGGTGAAGCGAGCGAATACTTAACTGCAGCACAGCGCCTTAGAGATTAATTTCAAAGACTAAGGCGCATGTGTTTTAGATTTTCTTCGTCATAAACACACTATTGGGATCGAGTCGATAATCGGCAAAGGGGCCACAGATTTCAAAGCCAAATTTGCTGTAGAGCAGGCGGGCAGGATTGAAGAAGGCCATCGAATCTGTCTCTAGACTCAGGCGTTTGACACCAGCACTTTTGGCATCGTTGATCAAGTGCTGCAATATTTTAGACGCTATGCCTTGCTGTTTATAGGGCGCGGCGGTGCGCATGGATTTGATCTCCGCGTGCTCGGCATCTAACCATTTTAGTGCACCGCAGCCCGCGAGATTATTGCCATCCCATAGCGTCCAAAAGCGAATATTGGGCTGACGCAGGCCATCAAGATCTAATGCGTGAACGCTTTCAGGCGGAGAGGTTGCCCGCATATCGTCGAGGTGTTCCTGCAGTAAAGCCGCAATCTCTGGCCCTTTAAGGTCATCTAAGGTGATTTTCATCGTGGCTTTCATGGTGAGTCTTATGGTGGATTTCATGGCAGATCGGGTGCTCCCTATTATTGTGGCTTATCCATAATGGCGTCATCGCTTTGTCATCTGTTTGCTAATGCGCCGCAGTGGATAAGCAAATGCTAGGCCAAGCGTTTTTAGCTTTAGCTAAAGCTAAACGCAGAATCAAAGTCAAAGTCGTGGGGCTTCACCCCCTGATTTTTAATCAAGAGTCGACCAAGGAGGACTGCTCGTCCTATCAAAAACGTCCATGTTAAACTGCCAGCTCGATATCCCTATCTCGCGCTCAAAGCGGCCGCTGGCCTTCGCCCTTGGATGCTCCAAGACGCCCCTAACGGAGTTGAAAGCCCCTTGTGCTCATTGCCAAATTTGCTATCGCTTCCGAAGGATGCGCTTTACATTCATGTAAAGCACCCCAGTTCGGCAATCCTTGCCTCTCGCTCATAAGTGCGAAAATCATCGATTTTCATTCGCCCCTGCACCTGCGAAAGCTAGCTCGCCATCCATGGCGAGACTCACGCAATTTGTCTATTCGCCCTGCGGCAACTCCGAGGGGGTGGTGTATTCCTTAGGCTATAGCGTGGTTGGTCAATTGTTAAGGAGTAAAAGTTATGTCCGATCTTATTTTGCCGTTGCTTGTGGGATCACAAGTGAAGGCTCATGGCGGAGCTCGACTCTTGTTAAAATCTTTGACCAGCAATACAGCAAGCACTGAGTGATGCAAAGCTTGAAGTAAGAGTTAAGAAAGCAGGATTGTATTCACTGAGATATGGATGGATTGCAGTTCACTCTCGAAACAAGAAGCTAACCAGAAAGTGAGTTAGGCGTTCTAAATGAACCGCCCTCGGCTCTGGCATCCTGCTTCGCCCTACCTCCTAAATCCATTTAGTCGTGTGCGGAGCCGCATGCAGGGTGGTGTGGGGGCTGGAGGCTAGATACCTCCGGCTACCCGATTATGTTTATACTAACTCACTAATTTCATTAGGATCTTTCAAATAGACTTGGATAGTTTCATAGTTATCTAAGCCACTATTACTTAGACCAATATCACTTCTCAAAGCTCTAAGTAACCGATCAATAGATCTAAACATTCTCTCGGTTCCATGTTCGGCCTCTCTACGGTAATTGAGATACGCAGCAATCACCTCAGGACCTCCCCACAGTAATATTCCATTTGTAAATTTTTCAGCTTCATCCAATACTTTTTGTTTATTCGGAGGTTTCTTATTATTCTCAGAATTCCCGCCCTGCATAAATGATGAAATTAATTGGATAAAGCCATTATATATTTCTACCTTTTTTTGTCTATGTGACTCATCTATTTCTCTTTCCCGTATTTTTTGCTGAACTTCCAGCTCTCGTTCACTAATTTTCTCTTGTATAACAAGTTCCCGCTCTTTTATTCGGGAGTGGTTGATTATCGCAACGATGATTCCCGTTGTTATCGTTCCGAAAATTGAAACTACTGCTACTACAATTTTTACATCAGCATTCTTTAGTGAATCGAAAAACAGCTCAAATAACGACCACAAAAAAACACCAATTAGCACCCCGATAATGTAAGGGATTGACTTAATCAATAATGTTTTAATTCTATAAAACATCGAAGCTCCTTAAACATAACGCCGCGCTCTGCGGCAAATTTGGAGCGCAGCGGAAAATTGTCCGACAGCAGCGCCTTGTTAGTTGCCCAGTTCACGTTCAGCTTGTTCATATGTTGCATACAACTTACTGGCTTTACCGAATAATTTCATTCCGCCTTTCGTAGCCCTATCGGTCCAATAGTGCCCCTCAAGCTCTTCCACTGGAGAACCATGAACTTCGAGCGCAAATGAACCGTGGTGAATTTCGCTCCTAACACCTTGGAGTTCGATTTTAGGCTCGTTTCTATAAACTCCCACTAGCTTGAATAAATCGTCATCTTCTTGTTGCTCGATACTGTGTGCAACAAGAACTGATCGGGACTCTTTAGTCATTAGCCTTAGACTTAGGTTTGTAAGAGATTGCCGAATAACAGCGTATCCATAAATTGGATCAATGCCTTCACCAGTTTTAGGATTAATCCAGCTACTTTTCAATTCGACCTTCCATGTTCCTCTTAAATCTGGTCGCTTAACGTACCATCCTTTAAATATCTTCCAAGACCACAAGTATTTATTAAACACGGTAACAAAGAGAGTTATGACACCTACAACAGTACCAAATGGTTTTACAAAATCGGCACTTAGCACAGGCATCCCTTGTACCCAAAGAGCTAACAGCCAAACTGCTATAGTTAGGCCAATGAATGACGATATATGAAGTCTCGTTAGCATTATTCGTACCCTATGTAATCCCAAGCATCACTCAAAAACTGATGTGCACCTTGTCGAGTCCAGGGTTGTGAACTTCTGAATAGATATTTAAGTTCACTGACTTCACCCCATTCGGAACATTTTTCATCGGTAATGGTGTTATTAAAAAGTTCAGCTAAAACAGCACGAACCATTTGTTTATAAGTTGAATGGTTAAAGCAGGAATTTGAAGCGTTAAAAACCAAGCACTCAACCAGAAAACTGGGGGCTTCTTTCGCAGATTGAATTCCATTGGCGGACATTTCATTAGATAGGGTTTTTAATATTCTAACTACGCGTTTAAATCTCCTAGAAGTAGCATCATTCTTAGTAACACCATTTGAGTAGTGCTGTTCGGGCCAATTCCTAACCATCAGCGGCTTATAATCGTCAGGAATCATTTCAACACCAGAGTGTAGTGGTCAACTAAATTTGGCCACAGCTTTAGAATCTTCCCAAAATCGTCGCTCTGATTCATTTGGGCTCAATCCTGCATTGTAATGATGTGGCCTGACTTCACAGTAATAACCAATGATGTAATCGGTCACATCTTGTTTAGCTTCGCTAAAACTCTTATAGCCTTGTGTCGGGATCCATTCCGTTTTTAAACTCCTGAAAAATCGCTCCATTGGCGCATTATCCCAGCAGTTACCGCGACGGCTCATGCTTTGGGTGATTTGATATTTCCACAACCGTTGACGGTATTTCAGGCTGGTATAATGGCAGCCTTGGTCTGAGTGGAATATCAGGTTTTTAGGCTTTCCTCTTGATTCAAATGCCATTTCTAACGCTTTTACCGTTAACTCTGTATCCGGTGAAAATGACATTGCCCAACCAATGGCCTTTCTCGAAAATAAATCCAGTACAACCGCTAAATAGCACCAACGATTACCCGCCCAAATATACGTCACATCGCCACACCAAACGGTGTTAGGTTCGACAACTGCAAATTGCCGTTTGAGTGCATTAGGGATAGTCACATGCTCATTTTCAGCCTTTTTATAACGGTGTTTGGGTTGTTGGCAACTCACTAATCCGAGCTTTTTCATTAACCGCGTTGCCCGATAACGACTTAATGCAAAGCCACGTTCAGAGGCAATTGTGGCGATACTTCGCGCACCCGCAGACTGTTTGCTTTCAGCATGTATCGCTTTGATTTCACATTCTAAAAGCCGCTGTTCAGGTGTTACACAAAGCTCACGGCTCATCCAATAACGGTAACTGCTCCGGTTCACGTTGAATACGTGGCATAACACTGAAATAGGGTATTTGTTGCTCTGATTGAGTTTCTCGATTATCGAGAATTGTTCAGCGAGTCCGACATCAATAGAGCAGTAGCCTTTTTTAAGATTTCTTTCTCGAGATTTATGCGCTCAATTTCACGTTTAAGTGCCCTGATTTCAATCTGCTCAGGTGTCATGGGTGAGGCTTTAGGCGCAAGCCCTTGGCGCTCGATTTGAAGCTGTGTTACCCACTTACTGACCGTCGATTTACCCACGTTCATGGCTTTCGCCGCCGCTTCTTGTGTGTAACCTTGATCAATGACTAATTGAGCGGTTTCTAGCTTAATGGCAGCGCTATATCGTGCACGTTTACTTTTATTCATGTTGTCACCTAAATGGGTTATGAGTGAGATCATAACATTTCTTATTAGGTGGCCAAATTCACTATGCCACTACACCGTTTTCATAGAGCAACACAGAGTCAAAATGAAGACGTATAGTATTTCTCAAAGACTCCGTAGCAATCTTATTCAGCTTGTACTTTGAGATTCCGTCTTCTTTCTTCACTGATACTCCGTTTCAGAAACTAACAGTGTATTACCCGCACTTCTAATGAAACCCAAACCATAATGGACTCGAAGTTTGAGAAATAAGAGTAAATAATTCAAATGTGCCAGTAAGTTAGCATCCATTACGGTGAGTTTCCAATCTTTTTCCATGCAGAAAAAGCGAGACTTTATATACCAAAAAGTATTTTGGCGCGGTATGTAAATCAGAAAACATGAAAAGACTAATATTTTCAGTTTCTTAATTTTTTTTGAAAATAAAAAACGATACTCCTTTGGCTCGTTTTCCCCGAGGGTTGTCACTTTTCTATTATACCTGTACTTATACAGTCATAAGCGGGACGTAAATTGTATTTTTAAACAACTGAGAAAATCGAAAGCGGTAAAATGATAAGAAATTCTAAGGCTCTCAAAACAAGATTTCAGTGTTGTTATGTGATCAAAAGACAGGACTGTCGCATATTTGCGTAATTTTGTTTACGTCTAAGATATATCTGCTGAGATGGCTAGCTTGGTTTAGGTATTGTACTCTTGGCAGCATTGATTATATGTTCAGGCTCGCAGAATACGATTTAGCTAACGGAATTAAGCACTATCATGGAAGTGACCGTTGGCGGCATGGATGCCGCCGTCGAGCCCTCAAGGACGAGTTCATGGCGTGTCACTATAATGATAGTGCTTAATCTCAATCGCTGAAGGTTTTATAGCCCTTAATACCAGTCCTTGAAATGAACTCTGCATAAAGATTGAACTAATAATGCTTGAATGGCTATTTCAGATGATTTTGGAGTAGTTGTGGCTGAGCTAACTTACTCAGTTTATAGCGTTTATTTTTCATGTAAGTTGCTACAGGGCGTTAAGAAAATCTTCGCCATCAACGACATTAGCTTTCGCTAAGTCTTCTTTAGCAGCGTTGAAGCAGTGTTTAAGGTAATCCGCTTTCATCGCCTCAAGCTGTTCGAAGTCGTGGATAGACATGACCACAACCGCATCTTTACTGTTTTTGCTGATCTTGATGGGTTCGCGTTGAGCGTTTAGCAGTAACTCACCGAAATTTCGTTTGGCGTCATTGGCTGTTAATGTTTGCACGATTAAGCCCTCTTATTTGGAAATACCGTGGCAGTATAGTGCATTGTGCGAAACGCACAAAACGATTAAATCGTGCGATTTAAGTTCAACGCAAATGAGAAGCCAATTTAACAAATCACCATTCATGGCAAATTGCACTAGCCTTTTAAACCTACAGATGACACAAGTACTCGAAAGGCAAACCGTGGTGATTGGCGAGACGACCGTCCGCCCCATGGACGGGGCGGTCGAGCATCCAAGGATGGACTGGCTGCGTGTCGTCGAACCAGTACCATGGTTGGCCTCACTATGAACAATATCTATGTTTAACTGCCTCTTCGCCTTTCTTAGCTCTCGTTCATAAACTTAGAAACTATTCACAGTGTCGTGAGTGAATGCCATGGCAAGCCTGTATAGGCGAATATCAGCAAACGCTAAGGCCAACCGTAAATTTTCTTTTAATTTAAAAAGTGATCCAAACGGATATAAAAATGGCCGGGGATAAGCTCGGCCATGATTTGCTCGATTAAGCGTAAAACGGGCAGGTTTAATAGAATTTCTTCAGGTAGCTAGCCGCGTATTTTTGCAGTTTTTTGTTAGAACTTGTGGTTGCAATATTTTCAATGACTTCCCGATATTGCGGGTTGCCAGAAGCAGCTAGCGCTTTCGCCATATTGGCATAGGTATCGATGGCGAGCTTGTCATCGGCCAGTAAGCGCGGCGTTTTCAATTCATTACTGAGAGTGGTGAGGATAAAGTCATCATAGTTGCGATCATCCATGATTCTTTTGGCGGCGACACGCATAAGCTCTAAATCATCACAGCGAAGGGCATTGGCAAAGGCATTGTTTCGTGGACTTTGGTCTGCGGCATATTGGCTCTTATCCCCTAATATGGCGTTCCATTTGCGGTATTTATCTAGGTTTTCTAAGGCTTGATTAGC
This sequence comes from Shewanella putrefaciens, assembly GCF_016406305.1. Lineage (NCBI taxonomy): Bacteria > Pseudomonadati > Pseudomonadota > Gammaproteobacteria > Alteromonadales > Shewanellaceae > Shewanella > Shewanella putrefaciens. The sequence continues at coordinate 4,144,702 of NZ_CP066369.1, read as the reverse complement.
GTATTTTTTGAGCTTTTTGTGATAGTTACCCTGAACAATATTATTCATTGTCCCACTGTATTTTTCGTTACCTGAATAACCTAATCCTTTGACTAACCAAGCGCTGTAATCGATAGCATTATTTTCTGTCGCTAAGGGCAGTGATTCTATGAGTTTTGCTTCGAGCGTGTCGTAAATAACAGGGTCGGATAGGCCTGCGAGGATCAGTGATTCAATGGCTTGTTTTTGCTGGGATTGATTATCACCCTTGAAAATTTCTTGATAGATTTCAACTGTGTAATCTTGGGCAAATGTAGGTGAACAGAAAAGGCCTATGCTAAGCAAAATACCTGCAAATAGTGGTTTCATGGGTATGTCCTTATAGGGTTGTATCTGCTGTTAATCTTTCCAGCGTTTAAAAATCAGTGAGGTATTAATGCCGCCAAAGGCGAAATTATTACTCATCACATAATCTGTATCGATTGGGCGCAAATCGCTGCGGATATAGTCCAAATCGGCGCATTCTGGGTCGATATTCTCAAGGTTGAGCGTCGGCGCAAACCAGCCTGCATTCATCATCTCAATACTCACCCAAGCCTCTAACGCACCGCAGGCGCCTAAGGTGTGGCCCGTGTAGCTTTTAAGGGATGAAATCGGCATACCAGAGCCAAATACCGCGTGGGTCGCGTGACTTTCGGCAATATCACCGCGATCCGTTGCTGTGCCGTGGGCATTCACATAACCTATGGCGCTAGGCTCAAGCTGCGCATCCTTAAGCGCTAATCTGATAGCGATTTCCATGGTTTGGGCGTTCGGTTGGGTGACATGCAGGCCATCGGAATTAGTGCCAAAACCGATTAGTTCGGCATAAATTTTTGCGCCCCGCGCCTTGGCGTGTTCGAGCTCTTCGAGCACCAGTGTACAAGCGCCTTCGCCGATGACTAAGCCATCACGGCTCGCATCGAAGGGGCGCGGCGTGAGTTCGGGTGTGGAGTTTTTAGTGCTGGTGGCAAACAGGGTATCGAACACGACTGCCTCTGTGGGGCAGAGTTCTTCGCCGCCACCCGCCAACATTAAGGTTTGCTGACCGTATTTGATCGCTTCATAGGCGTAACCTATGCCTTGGCTGCCAGAGGTACAGGCGCTGCTGGTGGTATGAATCCGGCCCTTTAAGCCGAAAAACACCCCGACATTCACCGCTGTGGTGTGCGCCATCATACGGATATAACTTGTGGCGGTAACGCCCGACATATCGCCGGTTTTCAGCATCTCGCCAAAGGCGGCAATAGGATCTGTGCTGCCCGTGGAGGAGCCATAGGCGATCCCCATTTCACCCGAGGACACGATAGGGTCGTCCAGTAACCCCGCATCAATTAAAGCAAGTTCACTGGCGCGGGTCGCCATAATAGACACCCGACCCATGGAGCGAATTTTCTTGCGCGAATAATGGCTTGGCACGTCAAAGTCGGTAATGGGCGCGGCTAAACGGGTATTGAGACCATCGTATTTATCCCATTCACCCATAGTGACGACGCAGTTTTTCTGCGCCTTAAGGCTTGCCGCAATGGTTGGCCAATCATGGCCTAGGGCGGTAATGCCACCTATGCCAGTGATGACCACTCGTTTCCCTAAGCGGGTTTGATTTGTCGACTCGCTCATTTAGATCATGCCTCCATTGACCGATATCACTTGGCGAGTGATATAGGCGGCATCGTCAGACATTAAAAATGCGGCTAAGGCGGCGATCTCACTGGGTTTACCCATGCGGCGCATCGGCACTAATTGTTCCACCATATCCTTAGGAATATCAGCCACCATGTCGGTTTCAATCAAGCCGGGGGCGATACAGTTGACGGTAATTTTGCGTTTTGCCAGCTCTAATGACAGCGCCTTAGTCGCGCCGATAATCCCCGCTTTGGAGGCGCTGTAATTCACTTGGCCACGGTTGCCCGCAATCCCAGAAACCGAAGCTAAGGTAATGATACGCCCGCCCTTGCGGCCTTGTACCATAGGCATCACGCAGGGGTGGATAACATTATAAAAGCCGTCCAAGTTAGTGTGGATCACGCTGTCCCACTCGCTTTCTGTCATGGCGGGAAAGGCAGTATCGCGGTTGATGCCCGCATTGAGGATCACGCCGTAATAGGCACCATTGGCCTCGATATCGGCTTCAATGGCGGCTCTGACGATTGCGCGGTCGGCAACATCAAATTTCAGTAGGCTCACATTCACGCCAAGTGCGTGGATTTGCGCGGCAGTCTCATCGGCCGCCGTTTGGTTACTGTGGTAATGCAGGGCGATATCGAAGCCCGCAGCGGCGAGTTTTAGGGCGATGGCTTTACCAATGCCGCGGCTCGAACCTGTAACTAATACTCTGTTATTCATCTGTTTTCTCCACCCCATTTTATCGTTATGCGTCGGTATGGGGTTGCATGTCTTTATGGTAAAAAGATAGCTTGTGAAGGCGCTTTAACGCTTTTTATCTACAGGCTGATTTACTTTAGTGTCAGTGCCCAAGGCTTCTATTGGCCGCGTCTTGATTTCCCACAAAGTAGGCTTGGGTGTCTTGGGGTTGGAACACATTCACATTGGCCTCGGCCACTAAGATTTTTTCTTGATCGCTTCCAGCTTCGGGCAACAGAAAAATCTGACAATCGAATACCGCTAATCCCGACTCCTCTTGATAGAGACGGCTGACTTGGGTGCGATAGGTGCGCCCGAGCTCATATTGCTTGGCATGCAAGGTTAATTTGCGCGAGCCCAGTAGAAAACCCACGCGGATTTTATCATTGCGAAGCTTTGCCTCAACCCCAGCGAGGGCGGCAATGCTTTGGGCCATATATTCGATACCCACATAGTTTGGCACGGCTCGATGTTTATCATCGAAATAAGGGCTATTGGCCGTGATAGTGACTTCGGTCTCTAGGTTATCGCGTCGATAGCCAATGATTTTATCGAGCAAAATCATCGGTGCCCTATGGGGAATAAAATCGGCAATATCCTGTTCGGCAAAGGGTTTATTGCATTGTATAAAGGGCATCATTTTAGGCCTCGTTACGGCAAAAAATCAGGCTGGCATTGCTGCCGCCAAAGGCGAAGGAATTGCTCATCACATAATTAAGCGCGCCCTTAGCGGCAACTTGATGGCGTTCGACCAAGGCAATGGACGGATCCAGTGGGTCGACTTGGCCGTCCCATTGATGGGGCGGCAGGGCTTGGTCGTGATTATGTGCTGACAGTAATAAATAGCAGAAGGCGGCTTCAATCGCGCCAGCGGCGCCTAAGGTGTGGCCGACTAAGGGTTTGGTCGAGCTACAGGGCGGCGTGTTAACGCCAAACACTTCAACCACAGCGCGGCTTTCCATCGCATCATTCTTAGGCGTGGCGGTACCGTGCAAGTTAATGTAACCAATGTCTTTTGCTGTAATATTTGCATCCTGCAACGCCGCGTGCATGGCGGCTATGGCACCTGCGCCTTCGGGGTGTGGCGCCGAAATATGGTGGGCATCGCTCGACTCGCCAATACCCGCCAGCATCACCTCGGACTCGCCCAACGTCAGCACGAAAAGCGCCGCGCCTTCGCCGATATTGATGCCGTCACGGTTGATGCTAAAGGGATTGCAGTGGCCTTTTGAGACGGATTCTAAGGCGTGAAAACCATTGACTGTGAGTTGGCACAAACTGTCGACACCGCCGACAATCACCATATCGCAGAGGTTAGCCTGTAATAGGCGTTTGGCGCTGGCAAACACTTTGGCGCTTGAAGAGCAGGCGGTTGAAATCGTGTAGCAAGGACCGTCGAGCTCAAAATATTGGCGTAAAAAGTCGCTGGTGCTGCCAAGTTCCTGCTGGAAATAGTGGTAATCCGCCGGAAAGTGGCCGTGTTCATTTCGATACGCAAGTGCCGCTTCGCCTTTAGAAATCCCCGAGGTGCTAGTGCCGAGCACTACGCCAATGCGGGCATGGCCAAAATCCCGTTTAGCTTGTTCAACCCTGGCGGCAATTTGCAGGGCGGCGCACAGCAGTAACTGGTTGTTACGGCAGTCAAACTGGATAAGTTTTTCAGGGATCGCCGGTAGCGCTGCCGTCACTGGCGCCACTAAGGTTGGGCGCTCGAAAAGGAGAGTGTCACTGCGCTGCAACGCGCTAGTGTCTCCCGCGATCAGGCGGTCTAAAACCTGCTGGGGATCTTGCCCTAGCGGGGTACACAATCCAATCTGTGTAATGGCGACTCTGTTCTTCATTGTGTGTCGTTTATCCAGCGGCTAAATCTATTAAGTGATTAAATGGGTTGTATTTCTAGTTCAAACTTTGCCTGTGGCATGGTCAAATTGATATGGGCTTGCCAGAGCATATCGCCCGTGCCCTGTCGGTAATTTATCTGTAAAACCTGTGCTTGCTCGGTACTGTTACTTTCTAAGGGATCTTGGCTATAAATCTGGCGACAGGGGATGCTACTCCCTTGGGCGTTGTTCAGTGTTTCTGCAACCGTTTTGCAAAGGCCTATGACTAAATGGCCACCTTCCAAATGGGCACGAATGCTTTGCTCGGGCCAATAGATGAGTTGCATCATCGCCATTAAATACTCGGCTTTAAAACTGTCCCCCAGCAGTACGCTTTGCTCACTGCTGAGTGTATTACCATCATAAACTAAGGTAAACAGCGCCTGTCCGAGTGGTGCTAAGCCAACGAGCGTCATGCGCTCACCCTCTAACTCCAATTGGGTGAGCAGTTCGTGGGACTCATCACCCACCTTAATGCTGACTTTTTGGCTAAAGGATTGGGGTGAGGATACGCCCGTTTTGCTTTCGGTTTGCGGGCTGCTAATGTCGGCGGGTTTCGCCGTCGGCTTAGTCAGAGTCTTATCGGTTGCGGGGGCAAAGTTATGGGGCAGTGGCGCCAAACAATAACGCGTGTCCTTAGCGAGCGCGACACAGGTCTGCCTAAGTAGCAGTTCGCTACAGCCTGTCAACCCAAGGCTTGCGATCAGCAAGGCGGGGATGACTCGCCATTTTGCGTTAATGTTTAGCGACATAGGGTTATTCCTCGTCGAACTCTGGGATTGGCGCCTGTTGTTGGCACAGTTCGACTATCATGTTCAGGCGGCGCTCCGAGTCTTTAACGAAGGGATTATTAAGATCCCAAGCGTAACCCGCCAGAATCGAGCAAATCATTTGCTTGATACGCTCGTTCGGTGCTTCATAGAAGATCACATCCTGAAAACGGCCATCATACCAAGCTTGCACATAGGTGCGGAAGGTATTGACCCCTTGCATTAACGGCGCTGAGTAATCGGCTTGCCAGTCAACTGCTTCGCCATTGAGTTGTTTAGTCACACATTTTGCCGCCATAGACGCCGATTGCATGGCGATAGTGACGCCTGAGGAAAATACCGGATCGAGGAACTCGCCGGCATTACCCAATAGCGCGAACTTGTCGGTCGCAAGCCGTGACACATTGGCGGAATAGCCTTTGAGCGTGGCGCATTCCTGTACCACTTTCGCGTTTGCCAGTAGGGCTTTTAGCCCTGGTTCTTCGTTGACTATGCTCATCAATTGTTGCTCAAGGGAACCTTGTAAACGCGCTAGTAATTGCGGCTCTGCCACTACGCCGAGCGAACAGCGACCATTGCTAAAGGGAATGAGCCAATACCAAATGTCTTTATGCTCAGGGTGGACGCTGATTAAAATCTTATTTCTATCGAAGCTTGGATCGCTGATGTTGTCTTCCACATGGGTGAAAATAGCGCTGCGCGGGGGCAGGCAAGACGGCGTTTCTAAGTGGAGCAAGCGCGGTAACACGCGGCCAAAACCACTGGCATCGAGCACATATTGGGCGCTGATTTGATAAAGCTCGCCCTGTTCATTGCGCACCATTAAGTATGGGTTCTCGGTTAAATCTATCGCCTCGACGGTTTCGCCGTAGCGGATGTCGACCCCTTGGCTTTGGGCGGTATCGGCTAACAGTTTATCAAAACTGGCGCGCTGCACTTGGAATGTGGTGCCCGGCCCTGGGGTAAATTTATCGGTAAAGTCGAAGGTAGTGTAAGTGCCATTGCGACGAAAGGCGGCGCCATTTTTATGCTGGAATCCAGCGGCATTGAGTGCCTCTAACATGCCCGCTTCTTCGATAAACTGCATGCAACAGGGCAGTAAACTTTCACCGATGGAGAAACGGGGGAAATGTTGTTTTTCTAACACCAGCACGCGCTTACTTTGTTGGTGTAGCAGGCTGGCGGCGATGGCGCCCGAAGGTCCTGCGCCGATAATAGCCACATCGACGGCAAGTGAATTTGGCATAGCCGATAAATCGTGAGCGGGTGTAGGCATGTAAAGTACGTTCCTTGTCGTTATCAGGACTTTTTAGTCGTTAAAATCAGTGGCGAAAGTAAGAAGGTAAAACCTATACCCAGCGACAGGGTTAAGCCAAAGTAATGGATCGCTTGGGTCTGGCTAAAGGCGAGTAAACCAAAGGCCAATAGGGTCGAGCAGGCGGACATAAACACCGCCATCATCACCGCCTTGCCGTGGTTTTGGGCAGAGGCAAAAAACAAGCTGTAATCTATGCCAATCCCGAACACTAAAATGAGTGCGAGTGCGTGGAACAGACTCAGCGGCGAGCCTGTTAAACCTAAGGTTGCCAGCGTCAGCAAGGCCGCAAGGGCTGGAACGGCCACCACAACCGCGGCTTTTTTAATGCCAAAATTCAGGCTAAACAACAAGAGTGCGATAGCGAGTGCGAGTGCTAACAGCTTTAGAGTTAACAGTCGGTAATGGCCCATCACGGCGGAGATATCCGCGACTTTATCGATAAGTTGTACGCTTTGAACATTGGCAAAGCGCGCCTTGAGCGCGTCGATCTGCTGAATGCCGCCAAGCAGGACGATTGCTCCATGAGCTGCGCCATGATCCGCGCTCGCCCCATCATCATTTAGCGCGCCGCCATCATTTAGCGCGTCATAGTCGGTGGCCTTGTCGTTCGGTGCTAGCCACAGCAGTGCGAGTTGCTTGCCTGCCTCTAGCTTAAAGAAATCTGCTGGGGCGATATATTGGTCTTTAGCCGCTAAGTAGCTTGCTTGCAACTCTGGCTTTAAGTTCTCATCCAACCCAAGGCTTGTGAGCACAGTATCTATCTGAGTTTGATAGATATCACCCTGTAAGCGATAAGCCGTGTCTTGTTTTTGTTGGCTGGGCAGATACCGGCTGAGGCTGACGTAGTTGCCTAACTCTTGATTAGCAATAGCGGCATCGAGCAGTGGCGACACTCGCTCAAGCTGTTGCAGCAGTGCTTCTTCACTCGCGGCGCGTACCAGTAAGAATTGATTATCTGTGCCGCCGCTGAGTAGCTGCCTGAGCTTATTTTCAGGTTCAGTCACGCTCGCGGGGCTTTGCTGCAAATGGCGAATATCGTCATCGACGGTTAACTTGGTAACGCCAACCAGACACCACACCACTATCACTAAAGCAAACATGCCCATGCCTAAAGGCGTGGTCAATCTGTTGGATAACTGAGTGAGATTAGCAAGGTAAGTCCCCGCGAATGCTAATGGGCGGGAGCCCGATGGCAAACGACTCCCCGCGAGCAGTGGGTAGGCGAGAATGAGGGTAAGATAGGCCCCGAGCAGTCCCGCGGCGCAGAAGATCGCCACTTGCTGCATTCCCGGAAACGGCGCTAAACCTATGCCCACATAAGCTAAGGCACTGGTGATAAAGGCAAGTGTCACTGTGGGGAAGATATACGCGACCGTCGCCTTTGCGCTCCGTTCGCTATCGCTTAAGCGCTCGCAGTAAAAATGAAAGCTGTAGTCGATGGCAATGCCAATCAAGCTAGTACCAAACACTAAGGTGAGTAAATGCAGCTCGCCAAACACGCTTAAGGTAAAAGTCACTGCCAGCAAGAGCCCGCTGGAAATGGTAACGATTGCCAACAGTAGCGGCATCACAGAACGAAACGCCAGCCAGACTAGGGCTATGACCCCAAGTAAGGATGCAAGACCGAGGATCGAGATTTCACTCTTAGCCGTTTGGGTCGCCGCAATCGCGTGAAACAGGGCGCCAGCCTTAAGCACATTAATATCGGGATAGCTTTGTTTAACCGCATCCAACCCTAGGGTTAATGCCGTCATCTGCGCTAATTGCGCATTGGGATTAAAGGCGCTTTCTCGCCCCTTTGCCATAACAACCGCGGCGACATTATCGCCTTGATTCACCAGCAGAATGCCTTGGCTGACCCTGACTTTTGAACTCGGCGCGAGGGCGAGTAAATTGGCGGGGAATAACAGCAGAGGATCTTGGGCAAGCAAGTTGCTATTGGCGTAACTAAAGGCGTTGTAAAGCTGTGCGGTGGCCGCTTCAATCAGACTTTCAATATTTTGGCTGGCTAACGCTTCGGCTTGCGGCGCTGTCAGTAATTTAAATCTGTGGGGGAAATAGAATTGTCCTAGCGCTTCACCGAGCTGCATATCGGCGCTGCGAATCTCTGTGAGTGCAGCATTTTTTCCAGTAGCAACAAGGTCAGCTTCAAGCTTTTGCATCAACAGCTTAGCCGCAGCGATTGCCGTGGTTTCATCCTTGGCGACGAGCGCAATATAGACTTGGTCGGCGAGGGTCGCTTCAACTTGGTTAAGGGCGCGCTCGGTGAGTTTGTCTTGCTGTAAATGCGGCAGCATAGCGAGGATATCGCTTTGTACTCGTGCGCCATTTTGCCAGAGTTGCAACGTCCACAGACTGGCAGAGAGCATCAATAGTAACCAAATGGCGAGGCGCCATTTAGGGGATGATTGTATTAGCGCTTGATTGGCGCGCGCGGCGAAGTTGGAGGCCATGGTTAAGGTATATTCGCCTCGAGCGCTAACGCATACTGCGCCAATTCGGTTTCGCTGAGTGTGCCTTGGGAAAGCGCACTAAAGTCGATGCGGGTCATATCCTGTGGGCTCACACTCGGCGCCGCGCTCAGCAGCACTAAGGATTGCAAGGTATCGCCACCCTCTAACACCATATTGGCGATGGCTTTTTTCATTAAGGGATCTTTGGGCGTTAGGCCTAATTGCCATTGACCGTCTGTGTTCAAGCTTCCTGCTTTTAACCTGTCTGTGATGAGAAAGTGCAGTTCGAAGTTCTCACTTAAACCGGAAATATCACCGCCGAGCATAGCGCGCACTAGGCTGGGCAATAAATCCCCCATAGCGGCAGCGCTCGCCGAGGCATCGGCCTTGCTGACTTGGACTCGACCTTGACTATCGCGCTGGGTCAGTTGTTTATCTTTTAAAATCAGTAGCGACTCAAAGGGTTTTATCTGTTGCCAGATCAGCCCTTGCTCTTTGTCGAAGATAAACTGACCTTGGCTGATTAACGGCTTTTTGAGCACCTTTAGTTGCCGAGATTGCACAAACTGGCCTCGCACCGTTTCGCCCAAGTTAAGCTTTTGACTGAGGGCCACAAGCTGCGCGGTATCCGCACTTTGGCTAAAGAGTGTTTGATAAACACTGGGCTCCGCAAGCCTGTCACTTAAGGTTTCAGCCTTGAGTGGCAGGGGCAGGGTTATCAAAGCAAAAGCTAAGCAGAGAAATAATGCGAATTTCGCCAGCACTGAGTTCATTAGTCTTCAACCTTAGCGAGCAGGGTGGCGATTTTGTCACGGAACACCTCTGGGGTGACAAAGCACAATTCTTGGGTGCTCATATCGACCGCCGCCTGAATAGTATAACCCTTAGTGATGCGCGCTCCGGTTTCGACATCGCGGATTTGATAATTGATTCTTAAGCGGTTTTCCCACTCGACTAACTCGGCACGTACCGTGATTTTTTGCTCGAAGGTGCTGGCTTTGACGTATTTAATCTGCAAATCGATAATCGGCCAGGCATAGTTAGATGCTTGCATTTGGCGGTAGTTGTAGCCCAGCTCATCGAGCAGTTTGCAGCGTGCTATTTCGAAATAACGCAGGTAATTGCCATGCCAAGTGATCCCCATGGAATCCACATCGTGGAAGGGGATTTGCATTTCCATATCGATAGTGAGCAATGATTTCATCGGCACACTTCCCATTCGCCCGCTTGGATTTTCGCTATGGTTTGGCGCAGTACGGCTTCAAGCGGCCTGTCTTCAATTAAGGTCTCAAAATCACCGCGCACTTGGGCGAGGGTTTTCGCCAATGAGGGTGTGAGCGAGGCTTCGTCCAGTTCATTTTGGGCGATACGCAGACCAATGCCTTGGGTCATGGCGAGCAAGGCAGCCGCCGCGACTTGTTCGGTCAATTGCAGCACGCGCATACAGTCGCGGGCGGCGATAGTGCCCATGCTCACCTTGTCTTGGTTGTGGCATTCGGTCGAGCGCGAGAATACGCTGGCGGGCATAGTGTGCTTGAGCGCTTCTGCTGTCCACGCCGACACGCCAATTTGCACCGCTTTAAAGCCGTGATTAATCGCACGGCGCGGGCCGGTTGAGCCGGATAAGTTGGCGGGTAAGCCATTGTTAAACTTAGGGTCCATCACTAGTGCCATTTGGCGGTCGATAAGGTCGGCTAAGTTGGCCACAGTATTTTTCAGTGAATCCATCGCAAAGGCGATATGACCGCCGTAAAAATGGCCACCGTGGAGAATGTGCTCGCCTTCGCCGTCGACAATCGGGTTGTCGTTGGCGCTGTTGACTTCGGTCTCGATAAACTGACGCATAAACGGCAGCGCATCCTGCAACACGCCGATAATGTGCGGTGCACAGCGGATGGAATATCTGTCCTGCAGCCTGTCCGAATTGCGTGGATGTTCGTGGTGATTTAAATCTTCACGGATCCAGGTGGCGATTTGGTTTTGCCCAGGATGCGGTTTGGCGGCAAATAAGATTTCATCAAAATGGTTCGAGTTGCCTTTTAACGTTAACGAGGCCATGGCGGTAATGCGGCTACTTAAGCGGGCAAGATATTGGGCGCGATCGAAGGCTAAACAGGCCAAGGCCGTCATCACTGCCGTGCCGTTCATCAGGGCTAAGCCTTCCTTTGGCCGCAGTACGTGCGGGGTGATGTTGAGCTTAGCGTAGACAGCTTGAGTCGCTTGGCGCTCGCCGTTATAAATCACTTCGCGCTCACCGACTAACACGGCGGCTAAATACGACAGCGGCGTTAAATCACCACTGGCGCCGACCGAACCTTCCTCTGGGATCACTGGTACTATGTTGAGATTCAGCAAGGTTTCGATGCGCTTTAATAGCTCATAGGTCACGCCAGATTTGCCAATGGCTAAGGAGTTTAAACGGCAAGCCATCACAGCGCGGGCCTGCATTATGCTTAAGGTCTCACCTAAACCGCAGCCGTGGAAGCGGGTCAAATGCAGTGGCAATTCGTGGACCAGATCTAAGCTCACATTGACTGTGCAAGAGTCGCCATAACCTGTGGTTACGCCATAGACCACGCCTTCTTCGTGCAGCAGGCTATCGATAAAGCGCGCACCTTTTTGGATATATGCTTGATAATCCGCATCATCACAGAGTTTGACTTTAGCACCCTTAGCAACGGCGACGACTTGCTCTAATGTGAGTAACTGGCGGCCAAATTCGATTGGCGGCTCAGTGGTTGTCGTTTGAGTAACTGCGTGGCTCATAAATGCGGTGTCCTGTCTGTCTTATGATCCTGCTCTGGGATCGGCGCTGCTGCTAAAGTGTCGGTTGGTACAGGTTGTGGCTGTACTGAAAGGGATGAAAGGCGCTGAAGTTCGCCATCGCTATGCCAAAAATCGAAGAAGTTAAACCATTGCAAAGGCTCGCGCCGCGCATAGTATTCTAAGCGTTCGCTGTAGCGATTCACCGCCTGCTGTAATCTGTCCATTCTGCCCGCTCTAGGGCCTTTAAGGGTGTCGGCGAAGCGTTCTAAATGCACCCGATAACGGCCCTGTTCCCGTAGGCAAAACATTAAAAACACAGGGCAATCGAGTAAGCCAGCCAAAATAAACGGCCCCTGCGGGAATGGTGCATCTTGGTCCATAAAGGGCGCGTACATGACGCGGCCTTGGGTATTGGATGAGGTTCTATCGCCCGCAATCACCACCAGTTCACCGTCTTCTATCTTTTGTTGCAACAGCATAGATGTCGCGGGGTTAAGCTCGGTCACTTGAATAAGATTGAGCGTGCTATCTGGGTTTAACTGTTTGAGTACTTTATTGAAGTTTTCCGCATGGCTCGTTAACACCATGACGTTTACTTTGACCTTGCGCTGGTGGATGGAAATCGCGCGGCAGAGTTCTAAATTGCCCAGGTGAGACACTAATAACACTGCGCCTTTACCGCTTTCGAGTTGACCCGCCAGCACTTGGCGGTCTGGGAAATCCACTTGGCTCAATTGAATACGATCGCACCAGGCATCGATTCTATCGAGCGCCGCATTGCCAAAGGCTAAAAAGTGATTCAGGCTATCGCGCCAGCCAACGGGACTATTCAGCTTAGGATGTTGCGGCTCAAGTACTTGTACGCGGCGCAGGAAATCTAACGAGGCGTTACGGGTGACTTTGCCCGTGAGAAAGAAATAGCAAATCACCGGATACATAATGGCGCGGCACAACCAATGGCCGCCAATACGATAGCTCTCGGCTAACAATTTGATGCCCCAGTAACTGCCGCGCTCCTTCATGCCCGACCAATGGGTGGCCGACGTTGATTTTGTTGCTGCCGTCGCTGGTGTTGCAGGCGAGCAATGGGAGTTTTGCGCGGCTTGTTGCTGCGATTTACGTTTCAATAGCCAAGGCAAGCGTTTGAGCATGCCGAAAAACAGCCGAGTGTGCAGTTTAGTGATGCGTACATTGTCGGCCACACCTTGGAAGTGACTGACACCACCTTCGGGATAAATCACCTTAGTCGGTTGGAATAAAATTTCCACCCCTTGCCAGTAAAGTTTGACGAGGATTTCGATATCAAAATCCATTCGCTCCGTTAAGGCTTGCTGGCACAGTAATCGCTCGGTGGCGGCTAAGGGATAAACGCGAAAGCCACACATAGAATCTTGAATATCAAAGCTTAAGGTTTCGACCCACACCCAAAAATGGGTGAGATAACGGCCATAAAGCCTGCCCTTAGGCACGGATTCATCGTACTCAGGTTTGCCTGAAATCAGCGCATCGGGTTTAGCCTGCGCCCTTGCTACCATAGCCGGAATATCGGCCAGATTATGTTGACCATCGGCATCGACCTGCAGCGCATGACTAAAGCCATCGCGGTAGGCCCGGCGCAGCCCTGTCATCACAGCAGCGCCTTTACCACGGTTGTAGGGATGTTGCAGCAGCGTCACCCAAGGATAGGTTTGGGCTAAGGATTGCAGCAGATAGCGGGTCTCGTCATTGCTGCCATCATCAATCAAATAACAGGGCAGATTAAACTGGGCGAGTTCGGCCAAGGTCTGGGCAATCGCGGCGCTGTGATTGTAATTGGGGATCACTAGGGCGAGCTTGATGGGCGCCGACTCAACAAGGTCGCTGGGTGGCGTTAACACTGGCTCACTCCGTTACTGTTGGCATTAGTGGTATCGGCAGGCTGATTGACCAATGGCGTGGTCTCAAAGGCGATTCGGCCTGATGCGTAGCGGTTTTCACCATCGCTATAGGCGAAGGTGAGTTTCCCCTTAGTGGCATTATGGCTAATGCTTAGGGTGACTTCTTGGCCCGGCAGTATGAGTTGCTGAAACTTAAGCACTTCTAAGTTAGCAACTGCCTCGCAATAACCAAAATGCTCGCAACCTAAACGCACCGCCCAATCTAATTGGGTCACGCCTGGCAGTACGGCTTGCTCGGGGAAATGTCCCTTAAAATAGTCAAGCTCGGCCGACACAAGGAGGCGAAATTCAATGGTATCAGTGCCGATATCGGAATGCAGGATCGGCGGTAAACTCGATTTAATCATGGTCAAATAACTCAACTAGCTCGGCGGTGACACGCTTACCCTGAGTGTTCAGCGGTAAAATATCGGGATAACGCCAGCGGCGTGGCAGGGTGACTCGCTCAAATTGGGTCAGTAAATGTGCTTTTAGGGCATTGTTGATGCTGAGTTTCCCCTGTTCTTGGTGCACGCTACGCCCCAGCGCCGAGAGGGTTACGACCGCGCCCAATTGGGATTTAAACTGCGGCAGTACCACCAGCGCGGCTTGTTCGACATAGCTGTGGCTGCACAACAACGTTTCCATCTGCGCCAGTGACAGGCGTTTTTCCTCAATCTTAACGATGCGATCGAGTCGGCCTTTAAGCCTAAACTGACCATTTTCGGTCGGTTCGATTTTATCTTCGCAGCGCAGCCATTCATCGTCGGCCAAATAGGGCGATTTCAGCAGCAGGGCGCCATCGGTCGGATCTTGGTCTATCGATATTTTGTCAAACACTTGCCAAGGTTCATCTGCCTCATGTTGGCGGCGATAGGCGATACCGCCGGTTTCTGTGCTACCAAAAATTTCGATGGGCAAATGGCCGTAACATTGGGCGACACCTTGGGCGGCGGCAAAACTTAATGGCCCGCCAGAGCTAAACACTAAGCTCGGTGAGCGCAGTTGGCGCTCGTGCTCTAAGGCTTTAGGCAAGCGCGATAACTGGGCAGGGCTACTGATCAAACACAGGTTTGGCAGTAAGGCAGTGTAATAGCTTAAGGTTTCTGGGTATTCAATCTGCTCGCTTAAAAACGGCCGACTGGCGGCGAGGGGCCACAAAATCTTGAATAACAGGCCGTAAATATGCTGGTGGGAAACCGTGGATACCACACTGCAATGGGGTAAATGTTCGGCAAAGGTATGTTCGAGCACTGACACTTCGACATCTAGCTGCCTTAATGTTTTACGGATCGCCTTAGGTTCGCCGCTGCTACCTGAGGTAAAGAGCACTAGCTCGCCTAGGTTGCCGCTCGCGGGCCAGGTTTGACTCGGTAGGCTCAGCTCTTTCTTCAGCAGAATAAAAGCCTGACTTTCGCACAGGGGCTTGTCCGACAAGATACCTTCAAACTGGTGGGTTAACTCGCTCAAGGTGCCGGTTTGAGTGTTGGCTGGCAGGATGATCTCCTTGCCCGCTAACAGCGCCGCACATAAGCCGACGGCAAACAGATCGCTGCTATCACTGGCGAGCAGCCATTTTTTCTCGGGGGCTTTGAGCAGTTGCTGGTAAAAATACGCCACCTGATTGGTAAATAATGCACCTGTGACTATGTCGTGGTGATTAAAGCTGATCAGTTGTTGGGCGAAGGGCCCTTGGGTTAACCAGTTTTTGAGTAGCTGTGTCATGTTTTCTTCAACCAAAAGCTGCGATATAACCATTCCCCACCGAGGAGCAGTCCCATGAGTACGTATGCAATCAAACCGTTATACAAGGTCCAGGTTGCTAAGCTAGTAAAGCCAGCGGTGTAAGCCGCCATAGTGCCATTGAAGATAAATAAGCCGCACCAGAGTAGGGTAACTTTTTTAAGGTATCCAATGGCTTCATCCGGTAAATCGGGTTCTTTCAAGCGGGCCAAACGCTCGATCATGCTAGGCCCACGGTGCAGTGAATAACTGAACAGCGCCAGCATAGTAAGATTTATCACCACTGGATAATACAGCAGCCAGTCGCTGCGCTTGGCAAGATAACTGCCCGCCGTGAGCGCAATGCCCACTAAAAGTGGTAAAACTAATGTCTTAACTCTTTGCTTTTGTAGCATTAACCGCGTTATCAGTAACAAACACAGCACGAGTGCTATGGTGCCTGCGGGCAAATAATTGAGCCCTAAATACACGGCAACCGGATAGGCCAGCACTGTGAGGGCGGTTAAGCCCTGTAGCAAGACTCGCATTAGCCTTTAACTAACCCTTCGATGGCATTGACTACATCGTTGACTGTGCGAACTGATTTAAATTCATCGGGTTGGATCTTTTTCCCCGTCAGTTGCTGCAGCTTAATCACTAAGTCGACGGCATCGATACTGTCGAGATCGAGTTCTTGATACAGATTGGCCTCGGGCGTAATAGCTTCGGCATCGATTTCAAATTCGTCCACTAAAATAGTGGTTAACATGGCGAGGATTTGTTCACGATTTTGCATATTCCTCTCCTATGGGCGCTGGGATTCAATAAAGCGCGCTAAGCTGGCGACACTGTGGAAATGGGCTTTAGTGGCATCCGAGTTCGCTTCGATTTTGACATCAAATTTTTTCTTGATGGCTAAACCAAGTTCGAGGGCGTCGATGGAATCTAAACCAAGACCTTCGCCAAAGAGCGGCGCATCTGTCTCAATATCATCAATACTGACGTCTTCGAGGTCGAGGCAGTCGATGATTAACTGTTTAATTTCATTGTTTAAGTTCATAATTACTTTCGAGTTGTTGTTTATAATAATGTTCAAGATCCCGCGTGAGTTGCCGGGCCATTTTTGCATGCTCACCTAAAGCCGCTGGGTACTTTTGGTGAGAAATTGTTGCGCCGATTTCAACGGCCATTCCCATGGTTTGCCTTGGGATCTCATACCAAGGCTGCTCCTTTGTCAAACCACGGACATTGGTACGTAAAACCACAGGTAAAATATCTGCTTCAGCCCTTAAGGCGATATTGGCTGCGCCGCGGGCAAAGTCGTTAATGGTCGCGCCGACAACCGTGCGCGTCCCCTCGGGGAAGATAATCAAATTGGTGCCCCGAGCGAGCACTTGGCGGCAATCCTCTAACATTAATTCGGCGCCGCGGTTGGGAATATAACCCGCGCAGGACACCACACCGCGCAAAAATGGATTACGCCACAGCCCCTGTTTAACTATGCAGCCCGCATTGGGCATTAGGCTTATCAGCACTACAACATCCACTAAGCTGGGGTGATTGGCAATAACGATAACGCCTTTAGCATCATGTAATTTTTGTGCGCCGTGGCGGCTGACCTTAATCACGCCCGCCCAGGTAAGCATAGCGACAAAGCCTTTAAACATCAGGTGCACGGCCCTTTGTACCCTAAGGATCCGCGCCTCGGGTGTGCCCGGCCAAAAGCGTAGCAGCGGCAAAATGGTCAAGGAGCTTAATAAACCGCCTAAGCCAAAGGCAATATAACAACTTACGCCACCGAGCCATCGGGGGAGATAATGTAGCCCTTCGCGGCGAGGTTCTGGCGTCGCATAGGCCACATTGAGTCCTGCCGGGTTAGACATGCTCTAGGCTCCAATGCCATTGGGACAGGCAGCCAGAAATATTTTGCGCTGTCGCAAGGGCGTGGATAAATGCGCCATAGGTCAGAGGGGTTAACTCTGTTGAGGCACCAATGCGGCTCACAGTGAGCTTGGCCGACGCGGGGGCATCGAAGGGCGCGAGCTGTAGGCCTAGGGCTAAAGGTAATTCAAATTCTTGGGTAAATTCATCGTACACTGGTGGCACTGCGTCATCGCCGAACACTAACAATAATGGCTCTGGCGATTGAGCTAATTGGACGAAGGCTTCAACCATGGCCTGTGACAGGGTTTCTGTGCCCGCTGCAATTGAGGTCGACGGCGCGGTATTGGCCGTCACTATGCCAAAAATACCGCTGGCAGTATTGTGCACAGATTGGCTAAAGCCTAAGGGAGATAAGGCTTGCTTGGCGATAATCTCTTCGAGTAGA
Source organism: Shewanella putrefaciens (assembly GCF_016406305.1). Classification (NCBI taxonomy): domain Bacteria; kingdom Pseudomonadati; phylum Pseudomonadota; class Gammaproteobacteria; order Alteromonadales; family Shewanellaceae; genus Shewanella; species Shewanella putrefaciens. The sequence continues at coordinate 4,127,166 of NZ_CP066369.1, read as the reverse complement.
CCAATAGTGCGCGGCAACTCGCCGTGGCGCGAGGCAAAAATCGAGCGGCAGTTTGGCGCCACATTGCACTGAAAACCCGCCTCTAACATCATCTTAGTCAAACGGCTAAAACGGCGACGCTGCATGGCCGGCACTTGTTTGAGTGCTGGGGCCGAATTCTCTGAAAGTGTGGTATCTGACGGCGTTGTATCGAGACTGGAGGCAGCCGAGTTTTCGCACCAATTTTGCCAGCTATCACTATGCGGATATTGAGGCGTCCATGCGCCCCAGGAGAGAATGCTGAATGTTAGTTGCACTACTTTGCCTCGACACTAGTTTGCAGCTGTCTTAGTTATCCCTAACTAAGTTAACACTATGGTGAATGGAGCGGTCATTGGCTATTTACGCGTTGGATATAGCGCGTTCAATCCGCCATTTAGTGGGCGCCATTCTACACTAAGCCCCCCATTTTTATGAAGCCATTTGCTTAATGTGGGTTAATAAAATGCAATCAAGCTCGGGTGAATCACTCTTGAGTAACACTCTTTTCAGTCTTGTATAACTAACATTATTGAGTTCGGCTGGGTCAAATTAATCAAAAAGGCGCACTAAGGCGCCTTTTAATCGCAGTCGTTAGGGCAATTACTGCGCTAATTGATTTTCGAGTTTACGCAGCGCAATTTTTACTTTGCGGGTATTTTCTGGCCCCATGCGGATCAGCAGTTTTTGCGCGCTGGGTAGTGCTTCTAAATTAGGGTCAACAAATTGATAGTTAACGCTAATAGAGTTAAGTTCGATGGGCTCTTCAATAATCGGGGCCGCAAGTAACATTTTAATTGCCTGCAGCATTCTGTCATTGAATTTAGCGTTACTGTAACCCAGCTCCGCAAAGGCTTCTTCGAGTAATGGCGTCAGTTGCTTGTAGGTATTCATTAAGCTCTGCTCATCCATGCTGGCTATCACAGTCGCATAGGCATCATATCTATGGTAACTGTCTGGATTTAAATAGACCTTGTTGGTGATTTCCGACACAGTGAAGAGTTTTTCAGGCCCCTTGATAGGGCTTACCTTACGGGTCAATTCGCCCTGGGCCAAGTTATCCACGAACACCACAAATTGACGGGCGAGATCCTGGGTAATCAAGGATGAGCCGACAACATTGTTATTGATGATGGCGAGTGCTTTTTGGTGAATAAATTCGTCACTCTCCGCCAGCGCGGGGATAGGTTCAACCACAACGGCGGGTTCGGTCTCGGTGGCCGGACTATCTGTGGTTTCCGCTGCGGTTTGAGGCGTCTCGGGTAGATCGGTTGTGGTTGTTGGCTCGGGTGTGCTTTCGAGCGTCATGGGCTCGGATGAGGGGGCCTCTGGCAGCACAATAGGTGCGTTCGGGATCAATTTAGGCGAGTCTGAATCACCGCTATAGTAATAATATCCTCCGGCGGAAAGTAGCACGACGAGCACTATCGCAAAAAGCGCGAAGCGATTGCTGCTAGAGGAGGTCTCTTGAGGTGTTATTCTATCATCTTGATTAACTTGCATTTTACATCCTTCGCTTGAGCGTCAAGGTAACGTGGTGAATACATGCAGCTAACATTAAAGTGCAAGGACGGACTTGTTTGAAGGCCGTTGGTTCATTTTGCAATTTTCCATGCGCTTGTCTATAGCGCCTAGCTGAACATATCGCATTTATTTTGTGTTTTTAGGTAGATACTCTCTTAGGTCTGTTACATTTAGCACCTAAGCCTGTACATACTGTTGCCTGTGCCCCAGCCAGCGATGAATGATGGCGTCTACTCGCTCAGGAGCTTGCAACATCACATGGTTCGCCAGTTTTTGAATGTGGGGAATTAGGGCTTGATCCCGCACTAGGTCGGCAATTTTTAGCTCGGCCAGCCCAGTTTGTTTGGTGCCGAGCACTTCACCTGGGCCGCGAATTTCTAAGTCTTTTTGGGCAATCACAAAGCCATCGTTGCTTTGTCTGAGCACATTGAGCCTTTGGCTGGCAGTGTGACTCAAGGGCGCCTTGTAGAGTAACACACAATGGCTGGCGATGGCGCCGCGACCGACCCGTCCACGCAGCTGATGCAGCTGCGCTAGCCCCAACCGTTCGGGGTTTTCGATGATCATTAGGCTGGCATTGGGTACATCGACGCCGACCTCAATCACAGTCGTTGCCACTAGCAGATGAATCACCCCAGCCTTAAAGTCGGCCATGATTTGCTGTTTCTCGGCGCTTTTTAATCTGCCATGCACTAGGCCAATATTGAGCTCGGGCAGGGCGAGACGCAGTTCTTCGGCCGTGTCTTCGGCGGCTTGGCATTCGAGTACTTCGGATTCTTCAATTAGAGTGCACACCCAATAGGCCTGACGTTTGTCAGTCATGACACTGCTACGGACGCGATCTAACACTTCATTTCGCCGTTGATCGGGGATGGCGACTGTGGTCACTGGGGTTCGCCCCGGCGGCAGTTCATCGATAATCGAAGTGTCGAGATCCGCATAGGCCGTCATTGCTAAGGTTCGTGGAATAGGCGTTGCCGTCATGATCAACTGATGGGGGTGAAAACCCTGACTCACGCCCTTTTCCCGCAGCCCTAAGCGCTGGTGTACGCCGAATCTATGTTGTTCATCGATAATAATTAACGCGAGTTTATTAAACATTACATGCTGCTGAAATATGGCATGGGTGCCAATCACCATCTGGGCTGCGCCCGATTGAATATCCTCGAGGGATTGGCTTCTCGCCTTGCCCTTGAGTTTACCCGCAAGCCAGCCGACCTTTAGCCCGAGGGGCTCAAACCAAGCGGCAAAGTTGGCCGCATGTTGCTCGGCTAATAATTCGGTCGGTGCCATCATGGCAACTTGATAACCGTTTTCAATCGCTTGCAGCGCGGCCATCGCAGCGACTAAGGTTTTACCCGAGCCGACATCCCCTTGCACTAAGCGCATCATCGGATGGGGTTTTTCTAAATCTTTACCTATATCGACCACGACCCTTTGCTGTGCCCCCGTGGGTTTAAAGGGCAAAGCGGCGAGGAAGGGATTAAGCAACTGCCCTGTGGCGGGCATAGTGACCGCGGCGTCTAAATTACTGCGCTGCCTTAGGCGCAACATACTGAGATTGTGGGCGAGCAATTCTTCCTGCACGAGGCGCTGCTGGGCAGGGTGCTGGCCTAGCTCTAAATCGAACTGAGAGATCCCCGCGGGAGGACGATGCAGCGTCTGCAGCGCTTGTTTAAGGCTGATGTTGTTTGGTTGCAACTGCGGTGGCAGCAGCTCAGTTAAGCCGCCCTCTTCCAGTAATGCGAGGGCTTGTTCCGTCAGCTTTATCCAGCTCGCCTGCTTTAAGCCCTCTGTGGTGGGATAAATCGGCGTTAGGGTATCGCTTAGGTGAATATCCTCGCCGGGATACACGACTTTATATTCGGGATGCACTATCTCTGCTTGATGGTTGCCGCGGCGGACTTCGCCGTAGGCACGGATCATCAAGCCATTTTGCATGGCATTACGCTGGGCGACGGAAAAATTAAAGAAGCGCAGGCTTAAACTGCCGGTGTCGTCGCGCACATTGCAGACCAACATGCGTTTGCGGCCTTGGATGATTTGTGTCGATTGAATTTCGGCTTCTATCGTGCCGTAACTCCCCGGGCTTAGGGCGGCAATGGGATAGATTTGGGTTCTGTCTTCGTAGCGCAGGGGAAGGTGAAACAGCAGATCTTGTACTGTCGTGATACCAAGCTTGGCCAGTTTCTCTGCGACCCGTTTAGCGACGCCTTTAAGGTCGGTTATCGGAACAAGATCCAATTGCTGCAAGTTGTTAGCACTCAATCACTGTGAATTTATACATATATTAACAGAGTATATGCGTAAGGCAATCTTAGGGTGGGCTTTACGTTTGGCAGCCCGTTTCATAAATATTCTGACCATAAAGTTCACTTTGTATCATTTTGTGGTTTAATCGAAATATCCGTTGCCATTGGGGCATTTAGGCAACGATGCGGTAACAGGATTGTGAATCGATAATAATAAAGTGATCTCGAATGAAGGATAACGTTTGGGGGAACACGGTCGAGGAGAACTCGCCTATGCGTTTATGGACATTATGCAGTCTCTTGATATGTGGGCTTTTTTTTAGCATTCCGGCGATGGCTAAACTCGATGTCGTATTCTTTAATCCCGGTGCTGCAGAGGACAGTTTTTGGGGCGATGTCGATAGGTTAATGTCAGTCGCATCGACCAAGCTGGATATGAATCTCGAGATCATTCATTCGGATCGTAATCACTTCAAAATGATCACTCAGTTAGCTGAATTATTAAGTCATTCAGCTTCTCTTCCCCATTACGTGATCTTGGTAAATGAAAAGCAATCGGCACTAAAAATGCTGCAGATGCTTTATCCGTATCCTATTCATGTGCAATTAATTCTAAATGATATCTCCGTTGGTGAGCGTGATATCTTGCTGCAGGATCCCCATTGGCAGGAATACCTATTACCCGCCATTATTCCCGATAATTATGCGATTGGTTCGGCAACCGCTAAATCTTTGATGGCCGATTTAAAGGATAAAGAGGCTAAGGTTTTATTAATTTCGGGCGATAAATCGACACCAGCATCTGTGCTTCGTACCCAAGGTGCCCATGATTATTTTTTTATCCAAGCGAATGCGACGGTCGTGCAAACGGTCTACGGCCAATGGCGTGAGGATATTGCCTATGGTCAGGCGTTGACATTGCTTGGCCGCTATCCCGATCTCAATATGATTTGGACCGCCAGTGATCGCATGGCGATAGGTGTACTAAAAGCATTGAAAGAAAAAGGACTTAAGTCGGGTCAAGAGGTATTCGTCAGTACGATTAACACTTCGCCTGACATTTTACATCTCCGCCGTGAACAGGCGGTAAGCGTGCTCGGTGGTGGGCATTTTTTAGCGGGAGCCTTAGGCTTAGTACAATTGCAGCACTATCAACAGACGCGAAAATATATTCCCTATGAAGGGGTCGCGTTATTCGATGTGCTCAGGCCCGACTCGGCTTTCTATCGAATGCTAATTGCTAGGGATTGGCCCGCCATTTTTCAGGCTGAAATCTTGGATAAATTGCCGCCACAATAATACCTAATAGGTCTCCATGAAACATAAGAATCATTCCATTAGTCACCGAATGACGCTCACCATTATCGGTGTGAGTTCATTTTTTGCGGTGTTAACTATGCTGGTGCAACTGATATGGAATTATCAGGACAGCATCGACAATGCGACGGCGGATATTCGCGAGTATTCTGAGTCTATTCTCCCTAGCATTGCCAAATCGCTCTGGGATGTTGACCGTAGCTTACTCTCCGATTTGCTATCGGGCTTAGGTATGATGCCTATGGTATCGAGCGTGAATTTGGAGAGTATTGACGGAGTTGCTATGCAACTGGGAAGGCCTGTCCGTGATAGTGATGGGAGCCAGATGCTGTTTCACCATACGGTTGAATATCAAGATCAGCAGATTGGAACCCTCACCGTCGGTTTAGATACCAATGAGCTGTACTACGAATTGTGGCAACAGTTGATCATTATCGTCCTAGGCAATGGACTTAAAACCCTGCTGATGATTTATCTTATCCTCACTCTCGTACGTTTACTGGTTACGAGCCGTTTGTCCGCATTGGAACGTTTTGCCAATCAAATCAATCTTCATTCCCTTAAAAAGTTGTCGGTTCCCGAGACGATTGTGGCAAACCCCGATGAGATTGGCCATGTTGCCCTGTCGCTGCAGGCCATGTACCAGAGGATCCGCAACGATTTAGCCCTGAATAAGCGGCAGCAAAGGGCGCTACAGCAACAGCAACATCAGCTGGAACGTCTGGTCGAGGAGCGCACTCAAGAACTCAACTGGCAGTCGCGGGGGAACCAATTACTGGCTGAAATTTCATTGCAATTTCTCAATATGGATATGCTCAAGCTGGATGAAGGCTTGGCCGAGGTCAGCCAGAAAATCGGTGGATTATTCGATGTCCAGAGGGTGAGTATTATCGAATTTACCCAGGGGCAGGCCCAGTATCGCAGTCTGTGGGCGAGTGAGCCTAATGCCGAGCAAATTAAAGGCATTTCCGTTGAGAATGTCACTCTACTGGAACAGAAATTTGCAACTGAATCTATCCTAGTGATTGAGGATATTGAATCTTTAAAAGCTCAATCGCCGAAGGAATATGGCGTGATGCATTCGGTGGGCATATGCGCTATTGCGGCGTTTGCGATTAAAAATGCGGGTCACTTGCAGGGATTCTTGTCGCTATCGACTGTGAATTGCCCGTTAAATTGGAGCGCGCAGAAGAACGTCATGTTGACGCAATTTGCCGCCGCATTAAACGAATTGCTGCTACGAGCAGAAAAAGAGCGGCAAATGTTGGGCTTGCAGCAAGCCTTAGTCTCAGTCAATGCGCAGTTGCAGATCATGGCCGAAACGGACGAATTGACGGGATTAACCAATAGACGTCCCTTTACCCAAACCCTAGAAGCCGTATTGCAGGGCAAAGTGCCCGCCGGATTGTTAATGTTAGATATCGATTATTTTAAGCGTTACAACGATACCTATGGTCATCTTGAGGGGGATTCAGTGTTAAAGCGGGTGGCCGAGGCGTTAATGCACAGCGACATATTACCGCAGGGGGCCTTACTCGCAAGAATTGGTGGCGAAGAGTTTGCCATAGTGCTCGAGCGAGTCACGCCGGGTCAATTAGGGGCGATTGCGAACCAATTATGTTACCAAGTTGCGGAGTTAAATATTCCCCATAGCGGCTCGCCTATGGCCAAAGTGACCACTAGCATTGGCGGGGTTTATCTCGCGCTCGACACCCTATCTGGGCTGAAAATGGCGGATGTGCTTCGCCGGGCGGATATGTGTCTATACCAGGCGAAGGACAAAGGGCGTAACACTGTGGTGGTCGAGATAAATCCATGGGGCTAAGTCGCTTTTACTGAGCGGGCGATAGCGGGTTTATTTCTGATTTTTGCCTGCTATAATTGCCGCCCTTTATGTCCAATCTTTAGGTTTGAGCGTGTCAAAACGTGGTAAAAATACGGCAAATGCGGTGTCGATTTTTAATATCGATGATTTGTCTACCTGGCAAAAGTACCGTAAAGGTCTGTGTGACACTTGCCATGCCACTTGTTGCACCTTGCCCGTCGAAGTCACAGTGACTGATTTAGTCCGCATGGCATTAGTGGATGAATTTGAGGCCGAAGGCGATCTAAAAGTCATTGCTAAGCGCCTACAAAAAGCCCGCTTAATCGATAATTTTAATCATAAAACTGCCATTTTTACCTTAGCACGTATGGCGAATGATGATTGCCTGTATTTGGACAGCAACACCCGCCGTTGTACTATTTACCATCAACGCCCCGAGACTTGCCGCAATCATCCTCAAATTGGCCCTAAGCCAAATTTTTGCCCCTATCGCCCGCGGGCTTGAGCTGTTGAGTGCTCAGGTTTGCCTATTCTCTGTAAGACGCTGATGTAGTAATTCTTTTATAATTATCTATTTATAGATTCTGATAAAATAATTAACGGGTGAGTTTTCAGCCGCTTCGCCACAAATATGTCACTTAAATGATGGAAGCTCATCGGCATGACAAACGGGTGGCGAGAGCAGAGTCACGCATAGCTGAGTGATTAGCAGATATACTAGACATATATTTTCTATCGTCTTGAATTCAACTGACACGCGAGCCTTAAAACGCGGGTTGGTCCTAGTTAGTCCAGTGTTAAACAAAAGGTGTTACATGAGTCTCTTTGATAACGTGATGATTATATTGTGCTTAATCGGCGCGAGTTGTTTTTTCTCTATGTCAGAAATTTCCTTAGCCGCCTCGCGAAAAATTCGTCTACGTCAGCTGGCCGATGAGGGGGATGCTAGGGCAGAAAAAGTGCTGCATTTGCAGGCCCATCCGGGGAGCTTTTTTACTGTGGTCCAAATTGGCTTGAATGCCGTCGCCATTATGGGCGGTATTGTCGGTGAATCGGCTTTTCGTCCCTATTTCTATCAATTCCTAACGCCTTGGATAAGCGATCCTTGGTTGAGCCAAGTCAGCTTTTTACTGTCATTTGTGTTGGTGACCAGCGCCTTTATTCTGGTGGCTGATTTGATGCCAAAGCGTATTGCCATGGCGATGCCTGAGCCCGTCGCTCTGGCGGTAGTTGGCCCCATGAGCATCTGCATTACGCTGCTGCGGCCTTTAGTGTGGCTTTTTAATGGTATGGCGAGCGGCATTTTTAGACTGTTGCAAATTCCTACCGCCCGCAATGACGAAGTCACCTCCGACGATATTTATGCCGTGATGAACGCTGGAGCCGAAGCCGGGGTGCTGGATAAGGGTGAGCAACAAATGATGGAAAATGTGTTTGAAATGCAAACCGTTTCAGTCACATCCGCCATGACGGCCCGCGAGAGTCTAGTGTACTTTTTACTGCAGGACAGTGAAGAAGATATCAAACGTAAGATCGCCGAAGATCCCCACACTAAGTTTTTAGTCTGTGATGGTCAGTTGGATATGATCAAAGGTTTTGTTGATGCGAAAGAACTGCTGATCCGCGTGATCAATGGCGAGAACATCACGCTAAAAGACAGCAGCTTAGTGCATACCTCCCTGATCATTCCCGATACCTTGAGCCTATCAGAGGCGATGGAATACTTTAAAAATAGCCGCGCCGACTTTGCGGTGGTCATGAACGAATACGCCCTAGTGGTGGGGATTGTAACTACCAACGATTTACAGCGCGCCGTGATGGGCGCCTGGTCATTGCATGAGAGCGAAGAGCAGATCATCGCCCGTGATAGCAACTCTTGGTTAGTCGACGGAGTGACGCCTATTACCGATGTGATGCGCGCCTTCGGTATTGAAGAATTCCCGCACAATCAGAACTATGAAACCATCGCCGGTTTTATGATGTATATGCTGCGTAAAATCCCTAAGCGTACGGATTTTGTGAACTATGCGGGCTATAAATTTGAGGTGGTCGATATCGATTCTTACAAGGTCGATCAGCTATTGGTCACTCGTATCGATGCTAACGATAAGTTGATGTCGCCAGATACCTAAATCACTTCTAAGAAAGCGCTCAGTATTGGGTCATCCAGCCGTTTTACCTTGCAGCAGCAACCGAGTTCAAAGGGCGGTATCGCAACGGGTGAGACGAGTAACTGGATACGATCCCGCACTGGGCTGTTATTGATCACCACTTCAGGGCTGATGCTCAGGCCACAACCTAGCGCTACCATAGAGGCGATTGCTTCTTGCCCCGACACTTGGGCGTAAATATTGGGGCTGATGCCCATTTGTTTGAACCAGTTATCGGCGCGGCGCCGCCCGGGGCCGTGGTCTGGGATGATAAAGGGCACGCTCGCCCAATCGATGGGCGTCTGGCTAACTTGTTGCTGCACCGCGCAGCGGATCGTCGGTGCGATAATCGACAGCGGCACATCGTCGATTTTGGCAAAGTGTAGACTGCTGGGGAAGGGATCGGGCAGGGCGGCGATGGCGATATCGGCGCGATTCTGCTGTATTTCGACTAGGGCATTGGCTGCATCTCCCGTTGTCAGGGCTATCTCGACGAAGGGATGTTCTTGGCGAAATAAATCCAATAAATGGGGCAAATGGCTGTAAGCCGCCGTCACCGAGCAGTACAAGTTAAGCTTACCGCGCAGCACATCCTGCTTAAGGTCGATACTGTGCTTGAGCGTACTCCAATGGTTTAAGGTCTGCTCGGCAAACAGCTTAAACTCCCGTCCCGCGTGGGTTAAGGTCACGCTGCGGTTATCTCGCTCGAGCAATTTCGCGTTCACTTCATCTTCTAATCTTTGCAGGGCTCGGCTTAAGGTCGATGGGCTCACATGCATCTGCTCCGCCGTCTTGGCGAAGTGCAAACTGTCACATAAGTGCAGGTACAATTTGAGGGTACGAATATCCATGTGCTTATCCTGTTTAGGCTCGGCTACTTAGGTTGCAAGGGGGAGATGTACCCCATTTGCCACCGATAGCACGTTGCAATAAATGCAATATGAAGTTTCGAATATATCATTTTAAGCAACGATAAGCATGGGGTATAGTGATTTCAATCACAACCATTCCTTAACATAGTGTTTAGTTTGGTTGAGTCCCCCATTCCTGACTTAAAGGTGGTATCTCAGATGGCTAACTATTTTAACTCTCTGAATTTACGTCAACAATTAGCACAGCTTGGCCAATGTCGTTTTATGGATCGTTCTGAATTTACCGACGGCTGCAATTACCTCAAAGATTGGAATATTGTTATTTTAGGTTGTGGCGCTCAAGGTCTTAACCAAGGCTTGAACATGCGTGATTCGGGGCTGAATATTTCCTATGCCCTGCGCCCTGAAGCGATTGAACAGAAACGTGCCTCATGGCAAAAAGCAACCGATAACGGTTTCCGTGTTGGCACCTTTGAAGAATTAATCCCTGCGGCGGATCTGGTGCTTAACCTGACGCCGGACAAACAGCATTCAAATGTGGTTAATGCCGTTATGCCACTGATGAAGCAAGGCTCTACCTTGTCTTACTCCCACGGTTTCAACATCGTTGAAGAGGGCATGCAAGTTCGGCCAGATATTACGGTTATCATGGTTGCGCCTAAGTGCCCAGGTACTGAAGTGCGTGAAGAATACAAACGCGGTTTTGGTGTGCCAACGCTGATAGCAGTGCACCCTGAGAACGATCCCAAGGGCGACGGCTTAGAGATAGCTAAAGCCTATGCCAGCGCAACCGGTGGTGATAGGGCGGGCGTGTTACTGTCGTCCTTTATCGCAGAAGTGAAGTCGGATCTGATGGGCGAGCAGACTATCCTCTGCGGCATGTTGCAGACGGGCGCTATCTTAGGTTACGACAAAATGGTTGCCGATGGCGTGGAACCAGGTTACGCGGCCAAGCTTATCCAGCAAGGCTGGGAAACAGTCACCGAAGCGCTGAAACACGGCGGCATCACTAACATGATGGACCGTTTATCGAACCCAGCCAAGATTAAAGCATTTGAAATTGCAGAAGATTTAAAAGAAATTCTGCAGCCATTATTTGAAAAGCACATGGATGACATCATCAGCGGTGAATTCTCGCGCACTATGATGCAAGACTGGGCGAATGATGATGCGAACCTGCTGCGTTGGAGAGCGGAAACTGGCGAAACAGGTTTCGAAAATGCCCCCGTATCGAGCGAGCATATCGACGAACAAACCTATTTCGACAAAGGTATTTTCCTTGTCGCTATGATCAAAGCGGGCGTGGAACTGGCGTTCGATACCATGGTGTCTGCGGGTATTGTGGAAGAGTCGGCTTATTACGAGTCACTGCACGAAACTCCACTTATCGCCAACACTATTGCCCGTAAGCGTTTGTACGAAATGAACGTAGTGATTTCAGACACCGCCGAATACGGTTGTTACCTGTTCAATCACGCCGCCGTACCTATGCTGCGCGACTACGTGAATGCCATGTCGCCTGAGTATTTAGGTGCGGGTCTTAAGGATAGTTCCACCAGCGTTGATAACCTGAAACTCATAGCCGTCAATGATGCGATTCGCCACACAGATGTGGAATACATCGGTGCCGAGCTTCGTGGTTATATGACTGAAATGAAAAGTATTGTTTGAGTTAAATTGATCAAATAAATGCTGGTATAAAATGCCAAGACACTCAGGGAAAGGTGCTTGGCATTATTGAAAATTTTACCTGCTTCGTGGGCTGTCGAGTGGGCAACAACGACATGAGTTAGTCGGCAATGGTGCTAACTAACGCGCGTTTGATGGGGTTTTACCTTGTTGTTTTGCATTGTCTCGGCAGGGAAGCTGAATTTTTTTTGACAAAAAATCTTTTTTATTGTGTTTGGCTGTCGCTTTATGGTAAAGCTAATAGCTCGCAACGGGCAGAGCCCAGCGACATCATTATTTAAGCGATACTCATATTTTAGAAAACACCGATTAGGAACTCATATTGATGTTTAACCAAGCTGCCAAGCTCATTCTCGTGATTATTACCGTCGTGATTATTAAATCACAGCGGGGGCGGCGCATGGCGAACTGGTAGACCTAAAAGGTTAAAAGTTTCGAAAGAACCCCCCGCTCCGAAAGGACCGGGGGGTTCTTCGTTTCAGGGCCTTGAGCAAGGTCCAACGGTTCGACAAAGTAAAAGTTTCGAAAGCGTAAAAATCGAGTCGATTTTCGGCAATGTAGGATTCAGGTAGCGAGAGAAGATATGGAACCAGGGCAAATGATCAGAGGCGCAGACGCGGTAATCAAAGTGTTAGCCGCACATGGTGTTACCACAGTATTCGGTTACCCAGGTGGTGCCATTATGCCAATATACGATGCCCTCTATGGAAGCCCTGTTGAACATCTGCTCAGCCGTCACGAACAAGGCGCCGCCTTTGCGGCCGTAGGATACGCAAGAGCCAGCGGTAAAACTGGCGTGTGCTTTGCGACCTCAGGCCCAGGCGCGACTAACTTGATCACTTCCTTAGCCGATGCGCTGTTAGATTCTGTACCTATGGTGGCCATTACGGGCCAAGTCTCCACCGCCGTTATCGGCACTGATGCTTTTCAAGAAATCGACGTGCTGGGCATGTCACTGAGCTGCACTAAGCACAGTTTTATGGTGACAAACATCAACGATCTTATCCCCACCTTGTATCAAGCTTTTGAGATCGCCGCATCTGGTCGCCCTGGCCCTGTGTTGGTCGATATCCCGAAGGACATCCAAATCGCTCACCTCGAATACCGCACACCTTTGCTGGCCGTCATGAACGAACCCCAAGCCGAGATGAGTGATATCGACGCCGCCCGTGTGCTGTTGGCTGAAGCGAAACAACCTATGTTGTATGTCGGCGGCGGTGTGGGCATGGCGGGCGCGGTCGATCAACTGCGTGAGTTTATCAAAGTAACGGGTATACCTTCGGTCGCGACCTTGAAAGGGCTTGGCAGTATCGCCCACGGCACGCCCGGTTACTTAGGCATGTTAGGCATGCATGGTGGCAAAGCGGCTAACTTAGCGGTACAGGATTGCGATTTGTTGATCGTGGTGGGCGCCCGTTTCGATGACAGAGTCACCGGCCGTTTAGCGAGCTTTGCCGACAAGGCCAAAGTGATCCATTTAGATATCGACGCCGCCGAGCTGGGCAAATTGCGTATGCCAGAGGTGGCAATCGCCGGTGACTTACGTCAAATCCTGCCTGCCTTAGCCATGTCGATGAACATCACGCCTTGGCAGGCCGAGGTGGAGCATTTATCCCGTAAGCACCAATGGGATTATCAACACCCCGGCAGTTTGATCTACGCGCCTGCGCTGCTGCGCCGTTTAGCCAATAAATTACCCGAAGACAGCGTAGTTTGTTGTGATGTGGGCCAGCACCAAATGTGGGTGGCCCAGCATATGTGGTTCCGCCGCCCCGAAGATCATCTGTCCAGTGCTGGCTTAGGCACTATGGGCTTTGGTTTGCCCGCCGCCATTGGTGCGCAAGTGGCCCGTCCCGATGCGACAGTGGTGACTGTCTCTGGCGATGGGTCTTTTATGATGAATGTGCAGGAACTGACCACCATCAAACGCCGCAAGCTGCCAGTGAAGATAGTGCTTATCGACAATCAAAAGCTCGGTATGGTGAAACAGTGGCAGCAGCTATTTTTTGAAGAGCGCTACAGCGAAACGGATTTATCCGATAACCCAGATTTTGTGCAATTGGCCTCTGCTTTTGATATTCCCGGCCGGACTATTTTTTCTTCCGACGAAGTGGAAGAAGCCTTAACCGAAATGTTAGCGGCTAAGGGCCCGTATTTATTACACGTTGCAATCGACGATGCTTTTAACGTTTGGCCACTGGTGCCCCCCGGCGCATCAAACAGCGATATGATGGACGAAATGGAGAAACAAACATGATCCACTCTCTGGAATTAACGGTTCAACAACGCCCCGAAGTGCTTGAGCGTGTATTGCGCGTGACTCGCCATCGTGGCTTTAGGATTACCCAAATGCAGATGCGTATGAATGACGATGCGAGCCTGTCGCTGGATATGGAGGTCGATAGCGAACGTGCCATCGAACTGTTAAGTAATCAGTTGAATAAACTGATTGATGTGACCCAGTGTAAGGTATTGTTACCGCTGAGCTTGCAACAAACGGCGAATGCTTAAGCATTCGCCATGTGAATTAAGAATACGATTTTCGATTTGAGATAAAGGATACAGTCAATGCCAAAGTTACGTTCAGCTACCAGTACCGAAGGCCGCAATATGGCGGGTGCCCGTGCGCTATGGCGCGCCACAGGGGTGAAAGACAATGATTTTGGTAAGCCAATTATCGCCATTGCTAACTCCTTTACTCAGTTTGTACCTGGTCATGTGCACTTAAAAGACATGGGCTCACTGGTGGCGAGCGCCATCGAAGAAGCGGGCGGTATCGCCAAAGAATTCAATACGATCGCCGTCGATGACGGTATCGCCATGGGCCACGGTGGCATGCTCTATAGCCTGCCATCGCGTGAGCTTATCGCCGACAGTGTGGAATACATGGTTAATGCCCACTGCGCCGATGCTTTAGTGTGTATCTCCAACTGCGACAAGATCACTCCCGGCATGTTGATGGCGGCGCTGCGCCTCAACATTCCCGTCGTGTTTGTGTCTGGCGGACCGATGGAAGCGGGTAAAACTAAGCTGTCGGATAAGCTCATTAAGCTCGACTTAGTCGATGCTATGGTGGCGGGCGCCGACTCGAACGTGAGCGATGAAGACAGTGCCAAAATCGAGCGTAGCGCATGCCCAACCTGCGGCTCTTGCTCTGGTATGTTTACCGCGAACTCAATGAACTGTTTAACCGAAGCCCTAGGATTATCGCTGCCGGGTAATGGTTCTATGCTGGCAACCCACGCGGATCGCCGCGAGCTGTTTTTGGAAGCGGGTCGCCGCGTGATGGCGCTAGCAAAACGTTATTATCATCAAGATGATGAATCGGCATTGCCACGCAATATCGCCAACTTTAAAGCCTTTGAAAATGCCATGACCTTAGATATTGCCATGGGCGGTTCATCTAATACCGTATTGCATTTATTAGCTGCCGCGCAGGAAGCCGATGTCGATTTTACCATGGCGGATATCGACCGTATGTCGCGCTTGGTGCCGCACCTTTGTAAGGTTGCGCCATCGACGCCTAAATATCATATGGAAGACGTGCACCGTGCGGGCGGCGTGATGGGGATTTTGGGCGAACTCGACAGAGCCGGATTACTGCATACCGATGTGTTCCATGTGGCGGCCGATGACGGCGGAAATTTAAAGTCTGTGCTGGCCCAGTACGATGTGATGCAAACGCAGGATGAAAAAGTAAAACACTTCTTTATGGCGGGGCCTGCGGGCATTCCGACCACTAAAGCCTTTAGCCAAGATTGTCGCTGGCCTACATTGGATAATGACAGACAAGAAGGTTGTATCCGTAGCCGTGAGTTTGCCTTCAGCCAAGAGGGCGGGCTTGCCGTATTGTCGGGTAATGTGGCCGAAAACGGCTGTATCGTTAAAACCGCTGGCGTAGATGAATCGAATCTGACCTTTGTTGGCTCGGCGCGCGTCTATGAAAGCCAAGATGATGCAGTGGCGGGTATCTTAGGCGGCGAAGTGGTGGCGGGTGATGTGGTGGTTATCCGTTACGAAGGCCCGAAAGGCGGCCCGGGTATGCAAGAAATGTTGTATCCAACCAGTTACTTAAAATCTCGCGGCTTAGGCAAGGCCTGTGCGCTGATCACCGACGGTCGTTTCTCCGGTGGTACTTCAGGTTTATCGATTGGCCACGTCTCACCCGAAGCGGCTGCGGGTGGCACAATCGCCTTGATTGAAAATGGCGATCGCATCGAAATCGATATCCCCAAGCGCAGCATCAAGCTGGCGTTAAGTGATGCTGAACTCAATGCTCGTCGCGAGGTCATGTTAGCGCTTGGTCCTATGGCGTGGAAGCCTGTCGGTCGCGAGCGTTATGTGTCACTCGCGCTTAAGGCCTACGCCATGCTCGCCACCAGTGCCGACAAGGGCGCGGTGCGCGATCGCAGTAAACTGGAGGACTAATTATGTTTACTGCATCTATGTTGCCACTCTCATCGCAAACTCAGGCGGATTTAGCCCATTTTCAGTTGGCACAAAGCTATCTGCAAAAAATCCTGTTGTCATCCGTGTATGACATAGCGAAAGTGACGCCGCTTTCCAGCATGAACAAGTTATCGGCGCGTTTAGGTTGTCAGGTATTTTTGAAGCGCGAAGATATGCAGCCAGTGCATTCCTTCAAGTTACGTGGTGCCTATAACCGTATCGCCCAGCTGACGAAAGAAGAATGCCAGCGCGGCGTGGTGTGCGCTTCGGCAGGCAATCATGCTCAGGGTGTAGCTATGTCAGCGGCGAGTCGCGGTGTGGATGCTGTGATTGTGATGCCCGAGACGACGCCCGATATTAAAGTCGATGCGGTGCGCCGTTTAGGTGGCAACGTGGTATTGCACGGCCAAGCCTTCGATCAAGCCAATGGCTTTGCGATGGCGATGGCCAAAGAAGAGGGCAGAGTCTATATCGCGCCCTTCGATGATGAAGCGGTGATCGCAGGCCAAGGCACTATCGCCCAAGAGATGTTGCAGCAGCAGCGCGATCTCGAAGTGGTATTCGTGCCCGTAGGCGGTGGCGGTTTAATCGCGGGTATCGCAGCCTATTACAAGGCGGTGATGCCGCAGGTGAAAATTGTCGGCGTCGAGCCAGAAGATGCGGCCTGTTTAAAGGCGGCGATGGAAGCGGGCGAACCAGTGACGTTGGCGCAAGTCGGTTTATTTGCCGATGGCGTGGCGGTAAAACGTATCGGTACTGAGCCGTTTCGAGTCGCGAAACTTTATGTCGATGAAGTGGTCACTGTGACCTCGGATGAAATCTGCGCTGCGGTGAAAGATATCTTCGAAGACACCCGTGCGATAGCCGAACCCGCTGGGGCTTTGTCCTTAGCTGGGCTTAAAAAATATGTCAGCGCTAATGCCAATGGTGATTGCGGCAATGGTGAGAAAGTCGCGGCGATTTTAAGTGGCGCGAATGTGAATTTTCACAGTCTGCGTTATGTGTCTGAACGCTGTGAGCTTGGCGAGCAAAAAGAAGCGGTACTGGCGGTGAAAGTCCCTGAACGTCCGGGCAGCTTCCTGCGGTTTTGTGAACTGCTCGATAAGCGGGTGATGACAGAGTTTAACTATCGTTTCAGTAGTCGTGATCTTGCCGTGGTGTTTGCCGGCATTCGTTTAAGCCGAGGCCAAGGTGAGCTAGAACAAATCATTGCCACCTTAGAGGCCAATGGTTTTGAAGTGCAGGATTTATCCGGGGATGAAACCGCGAAATTGCATGTGCGTTATATGGTCGGTGGTCATCCACCAGAGCCTTTAGAGGAGCGTTTGTTTAGCTTCGAGTTCCCCGAGCATCCCGGTGCGCTGCTGAAGTTTTTGACCACATTGCAGAGTAAATGGAACATTAGCTTGTTCCATTATCGCAACCACGGCGCGGCCTTTGGCCGAGTGCTAGCGGGATTTGAAGTGCCCGCGAGTGATGCTTTGCCGTTCCAGCAGTTTTTAACTGAGTTGGGTTTTGTCTATCAAGAGGAAACCCAAAGCCCTGCCTATCAGCTGTTTTTAAATGCGGGTAATGCAAACAAAGCGTTATAGCATTTGCTGTGATTAACATAGCTGCTCGGTGCTATGGCATTTTAGGTAAAGTTAGGCACAAGTTAGATCAAAGTTAGGCTAAAGGAGGGGCGCACATGCGCCTCTTTTTGTGGTAGTTTTGTAGACTTAATACTCTAGCCGCCGATTAATACGTCGCAGTTAAGTCACTGACTTAAATCGCTGGCATTTAACGGGCAGTTTCTGAAAACAGAACGGCTAATGAATAACGAATTAATATCCAGACCTCGACCAGCACCTGCACGCATTAAGGAGACATGATGTTACCAGCACCGCGTTTTACCGCTTTTAATCCTCCTCGCCGTATTTTGATGGGCCCAGGCCCGTCGGATGTTTATCCCGAAGTGCTTGCGGCGCAGTCCAGACCGACAATTGGCCACTTAGATCCGCTATTTGTGGGCATGATGGATGAGCTTAAAAGTCTTATTCAATATGCCTTCCAAACTAAAAATGAAATGACCATGGCAGTATCCGCGCCGGGCAGTGCGGGCATGGAAACTTGTTTTGTGAACCTAGTCGAACCCGGCGAAAAGGTAATTGTCTGTCGTAACGGTGTGTTTGGTGAGCGTATGCGCCAAAACGTCGAGCGCATGGGCGCCATTGCTGTGTTGGTGGACAATGAGTGGGGCACGCCTGTCGACCCATCTGCGGTTGAAGCGGCGCTGAAAGCCAATCCCGATGCTAAATTTTTAGCCTTTGTGCATGCCGAAACTTCTACTGGCGCTTTGTCCGATGCTAAGACCTTGTGTGCATTAGCCAAACAACACGGCTGCTTATCGATTGTCGATGCGGTGACGTCCCTTGGCGGCGTCGAGTTAAGAGTCGATGAATGGGGTATAGATGCCATTTATTCTGGCAGTCAAAAGTGCCTTTCCTGTGTACCGGGTTTATCGCCTGTGTCTTTCTCGCCTGCTGCCGTCGAAAAACTCAAGAATCGCAAGACCCCAGTGCAAAGTTGGTTCCTCGATCAAAGTCTAGTGATGGCCTATTGGACCAGCGCTGGAGGCAAACGCAGTTACCATCACACAGCGCCAGTGAATGCGCTTTATGCACTGCATGAATCCCTACGTTTATTGGCGGCCGAAGGTTTAGAAAACGCGTGGCAACGCCATCATGAAATGCACTTAGTGCTGCGTGCTGGGCTGGAAAAGTTAGGGCTAAACTTTGTGGTGGCCGAAGATTCGCGTCTGCCACAACTTAACGCAGTTTACATCCCCGCTGGTGTAGATGATGCCGCAGTGCGGACTCGTTTATTGAAGGATTATAACCTCGAAATCGGCGCCGGCCTTGGCGCCCTTGCGGGTAAAGCATGGCGTATCGGTCTTATGGGCTTCGGTGCCCGCCGTGAGAATGTCGCCCTATGCCTCAAGGCATTAGAAGAGGTCTTAAGCTAAGCGACGGCACCATCATCCCCGCACTGCATTTGAGCGGGGATCCAGCTTTGGGTGACTTAAGTTTGATTAAGCATCGTCATCCCCGCGGTGCTTCTGAGCGGGGATCCAGCTTTTGGGTAACTGAAGTTTGATTAAGCACTGTCATTCCAGTGACACGCCGACTTTGGTTTAAAAATAAGTCATCCCTGAGGGCTCGACGGCGACATCTGCTGCACACGGAAGTGCGAATGCCGCGATCACATGAATGTGATAGAGCGGCCATGCCGCCAACGGTCACTTCCATGACAGTGCTTAATCTAGTTAAACCCTTGGTATGTCTGATAGTCTGTTATTTACAAATAGGGCATTTCAAGAGTTTAACAATGGGTGTCTCGTTAAAGTGATGGGTGTCTCGTTAACGTGGCTATAAGTTTGCGGCCTAACGGCCGAGGTGAATCAAGGTCGTGGGGCTTCCCCCCCTGATTTTTAATCAAGAGTCGACCAAGGAGGACTGCTCGTCCTATCCTCCTTGCTATTGTTTTCACAAGCAGCCAAGACGCCCCTAACGGAGTTGAAAGCCCCTTGTGCTCATTGCCAAATTTGCTATCGCTTCCGAAGGAGCCGTCCCTGCACCTGCGAAAGATAGCTCGCCATCCATGGCGAGACTCACGCAATTTGTCAATTCGCCCTGCGGTAACTCCGAGGGGGTGGTTAACTTCTGTTGCCTCGGTGTTGACTGTTAATAACAGGTGCGTTTTGTATGCCCGATCTTTTTACAAGTATGCACTTTGCATATTTAGCTATGATGGCTCATTAAACTAGAATTAATCAGCCCATCAAGCAGGTTTACATAGAGTATTTTCATATATACCCATTAACTCGCCTAGAACTTTTGTTAATATTTTCAAATAATTAAGGTTGTCCTTTATACTATCTGGTGATGGCCAATCAATACTACCTGATGGATGTGCAATCTTGTTCCTTAAATCCATTAAATCATTAAGTTTTCTTTTAGATTTTGACTCTACAGCACTTACATCATTATCTTTGAAGTATATTTTTATAGATGCCTGCTGAGCAATCAACTTCCATATTTCATTAGCACCAACTCTGCCAAATAAATCTGAGAGTACATCGGCCCTCATATTTGAATCGGTAATAGAAAGACATTGATAATTCACGGTATCAATATGGGCATTTGGTTGTAAATTTTGAGCTAATGTGGACACAAATGTACGCACCCCACCTTCAGCATGCCCATATTTTCTAGGTTCAGATATGACTCTTGCTGTAAATAAAGGAAGGTTTTCCTGCATTCTTGTCGGAAGCCTTTGATAGACTTTTGCTGCGGCAACTAACCTTTGACAAAGATCTTCAAACATAGTCCGCACCATTGATTCAAAACGACCGCACGTATAAAGGATAAGCGTACCTCGCGCAATTGGTAGATTAGTATGGCTTTCTTTTATTTTTGTAAGCAGCTCGATAGCAGATGTTAAAAAATGGCTGGAGTCATCCTCGAGAAGAGATGTATCATGACCTATAAACTCTCCAAGCATCTCAAGTAACTCAATTTGAATAAGTATTTTATTCAAATCATCTTCGAACTCTTTAACAATAGGGTCCATCAATATCCCCTTATAATCTTCTTAGCAAGTTCTACTCGATTCTTGATGGATTCCAGTGTATTTCCTCTACCAACCAATATTTCATACTCGTCAGGAGTTTCTAATGAAGAATTCAATCGCAATCTAATTTCAGCTGAATTAGAACTAAGATCTTGAGCTTGTAATTCTGATGTTGCTACCATCAAAGCATCATATAAAGGTCTACTAGGTTGACCTCCTTTAGAAAGCCTATGGAAATCATCCCCCAATGCAGCTCTTAATCTTACCAACGTTAACTTAAAGTCATTTTTTAATTGTTCGATTTCAAAGTAACTAGCTTTATTATATCTTGCCAATGTCTTGTTCAATATTTCACGTAATGCCCCTCGCGATATATCATTTACAGCATCTTTTATCGCAAAATATCGGAGCACCAACTCACAATCCATCATAGATCTATAGAGAGCATTCTTTAATAAGATTTGAGATGGATTTTCATCTTCATTATCTGATTTCCTGGGTATATCCCAAATAGCAGTAAAGTCATCACATCTTGAAAGTTCATGTATTGCCTGATTAAAAGGCCCAGGATAAAGCGCATTACGTAATTCTTGAGGATTTAACTTTACACCGCCAGTATTTAATCGACGAAACAGAATCATACGTATATCAAAATCAACATCTGTTCTGGCTGTTTCTGCTAATAATACAACCGCACTTATAGTTCTCCGAAGCAGTCCCCTCTGTATAAGGCTAGGTAAATCATTAAACCTTTTCCCTCGTAATTCAGGCCAAAACTCCAAACCAGTTAAGGCAAACCTATTAGCCAAAAAGTCTGAAATAGCCTCCATACGCTGTCTACCATCCATTATCTCATATTGGTTGTAATCATTCTCAAAAAGAAACAAGGGTGGTATCGGTACATTCATAAGAAATGATTCAATCAGAAGTGACTTCTTCTTGCGATCCCATCTCGCCCGACGCTGATACTCTGGAGCCATATTTATATATGATTTATCAGCGATAGATGCATTCAGAGTGTGAAGAGTAAAGTCTAGTGTAGACCTCACAATTCTAATCTGCATATCAGCATATTTTTGAGAAAGCTCATCATCGGTTAGTTTTTGTGGAGGCACCACATCATCTTCTGACTCGAACCAATCTTCAATTTCAGCATCATCTAAAAAACTATTAACTTCACTACTAATCATTATTAATTCTCATCAAAGAGTAAAATGTTACTTATGCTATTAGAATAAATCAGACCACACATTTTAAAACAAGAACATAGTACACTTTTGATATGGGTACAAGTTACTACAAGCTGCCATAAGCGACTTCCGCGTGAAAAGCGCTAGAAAGAAAAGATAGGACAAGCATTTTCACGATATTGGCTGTGTTAATGACCTTTCTAAAGCGATGCCAGCTGAGGTAATACTTAGGCATTTGGTTTCGGAGTTCTGGCGAACAGAATACACTTTTGTTAACGGGATTAAGCACTGGTATGTAAGTGACCGTCCGTGACATGGTCGCTCTTTCACATCCATGTGATCGCGACATTCGTAAATCCTTTTACATCAGATGTCACGGTCGAGCACACATGGATGTGCTTGCTGCGTGTCACTGGAATGACAGTGCTTAATCACTTCTCACGTCACACATAGCTGAATCACCATATCTTTAGAGGCATTCTTCGTTGAGTCATGCTGAACAATCAGGGATGAAGCCCCACGACTTTGATTTAGATGTTGATTTAGAAGAACAAACGAAGTTTGTAAGCTTATGCTCCTCTTTTCATAGTTGACATATAATGTCATCCCGCTATGATGCCAACACCTCTGGTTATACAAAGATCCTATAAATGAAAAAGTTATTTATTATGCTGGCGATGATTTTTGCGGTTAGCTTAGTTACTAGCCCAGTCGTTGAAGCGAAAAAGTTTGGCGGTAGTAAGTCTATTGGCAAGAGTCAGCAAACTGCGCAGGCTCAACCTGCAGCAACCAATACTGCGACCACTGCACCTACTGCTGCGGGAGCGGCGGGTAAAAAAGGCATGATGGGCGGTATGTTAGGCGGCTTGTTAGCGGGTGGCCTATTGGCGGCGCTATTTATGGGTGAAGGTTTTGAAAATATTCAATTTATGGATATTTTGATTATAGGTTTAGTGGCATTTGTACTGTTCAAAATTGTCCGTACTCTGATGGCCTCAAAAGCTGGCGCGCAGCCAAGACCTGCCTACGCGGGAGCTGGCCAGCCAAATCCTAATTTCCAGCGCCAACAAGCTGAGCAAACAGGTTTTGCGACCAATGGTAACAGTGGCAGCAATGGTTTTGCCCAGGCGGCAAGCGATGTTCCCTTTAATTTACCTGCGGGTTTTGATTTACCCGGCTTTTTGGAAGGTGCTCGTAGTCATTACAAAACCCTGCAACTGGCGTGGAATGAAAACGATCTGAACAAAATCCAAGAGTATGTTTCTATTGAACTATTCAATGAACTCAGCAACCAACGCCGCGAGTTAGTGGGCGATCAACACACAGAAGTGATGTTTTTGGATGCTGAACTGGTTCGCGCCACGCACAATGCTAATCTTGCGGAAGTGAGTGTTAAATTTAGCGGCCGCTACCGCGATACGGTTGAAGGCGTAGAAGAGGACATTAAGGAAGTATGGCATTTAGAGCGTAATTTAACGCAAGCCAACTCACCTTGGTTAATCGTCGGTATCCAGCAGTAATCCGTTCGTTTTCATCAAAGTAGTCCGTTTTCAAAGCAGCCTTAGCCATTTAAGGCTGCTCTCTTCAAACTTCTATTTTTATTCCCTTAGCCCCACCGCCACATTGAATTTTATTGCTAAATAACAAAGACATGTCAGCTTTTTTAGCTCGGGCAATAATCCTGGCTATATCCGCCGTTGAACGGTTTTGACTGGTGGTGGTAGGAGAGTGTTGGCAGAACTAACCGCTCTGGAACTCCTGCCATTTACCGCTATAGTTATGATACTCATCGAAGTGGGATAGTGTATGCGCTTGAGATTACTGTTAATCAGTTTGCTCATCCTACCGACCTATGCGGTATCGGTATCTTTAACTATTGGTAGCGCCTTAAATCGTCCACCCTATATTCTCGAAGATACTCGTTCTGGGCTCGAAATTGATATCATCAAGGCCGCATTTAGGGAAATGGGGATGTCAGTGAACTTTAAGTTCTATTCCCGTAAGCGCCAGCTTTTATATTTCAATAAAGAACGTGTGGATGCTGTGATGACCATGAGCACGCTCAATGGGATCAGAGGCTATTGGTCGGAGAGTTATATTGAATACGATAATGTGGCTATCAGTTTAGCGAGCCGCTAGTTAAAGATTAACTCAATTGCGCAGCTGCAAAACTACAGCATAATCGCCTTTGAAAATGCCCGTCTATTGCTTGGCCCCGAGTTTGCGGCAGTGGCAGCAAAGACCAGTTACAGTGAAGTGGACAATCAACTAAGCCAAAATAACATGTTGTATTTAGGGCGTATTGATACTGTGGTAGCCGATCGTTATGTGTTCTCAGCGCTTAATCAGTTGGTTGAGCAGAATGTCGCTCCCCAGCAAGCTGTGAGTTATCACTTGGTGTTCCCTCCTACGCCCTATCGAATGGTCTTTCATAACTCAGTGGCGAGGGATATTTTCAATCAGGGGTTAGTTAAAATTAAGGCCAATGGCGTTTACGAGGCGTTAGTGGCGCAATATTTAGGCAGTGCTGTAGCAAATAGGTAGTGCTGTAGCACAACCTAAATCGTTGCCAGCTATTTAACGGATCCTCAACGGATTATTGGAACCATGCCAGGGATCAGCGCCGTGGCTCCTGTTCAGCCCTTAGTGTTAATGGATAAAACTTACCGACCAAGAGTATGCTAGAGCCGCTGATAATGGCTGCCAAAAAAGTAGAAAAAAGCACATCCTGCGGCCAATGCATCCCCAATAACATCCGGCTCAGTCCCATCAATATCCCCCAACCTAATAGCACAGTGGTGAATAGGGGGAGCCCCGCCAACAGCAAGTAGTAGCTTGCGGTAAGCACCAGCGTCACCGCAAAAATGGTGTGCCCAGAGGGGAAAGAGTAGCCAATCTCATCTTCCCAGTGCTGATGGATAAGCGAGTCCAATTTTATCTGGGGGGCGGATATCTTCAATTTATCCAATGCGTTGGATATTGCCTGTGAACGGGCCTGTTTATCGAGCTGATAAAAGGTATCGAGGGAGAAGGCATCCTCCCTCGCCTTAGGCATCTGTTGCTCGGCTAAAAAAACCAGATTAGGTCTGGGTTCCTTAAAATAGGCCTTAAGTGAATGATTCAGGCTCAAACTCATGACTTGGCTGAGACTTACCGCCATAAATAAACTGATAAAAAACGTTTTGGGTAGAGAGCGATAGGCAATAGCTAATACACACAAAACGGTAGCAACCCCATAGGGCGCAGTGCCGGTAAAAGTGATCCAATAGAGGGCCTTGGCTAAGGACGATTGCAGATCGATCAAGGGAAATAGTTGATTTTGTGTCACTAAGAGTAGGGTTGGAATGGATGCCAGTAACAACCAAACTAGGGACAAGCGTCTAAAAAGCAGAGTATTAAGAGTCAAAATTGGGCCTCTTCATAAAACGCCATAGGCTACAACGGGAGATTGGCTTTGCCAATAAAAAAAATCCCGACAGCCAAAGTGGTCGCTGTCGGGGGTCTTCAAGGGTGGAACAGTTGGGCGTTATTGCGCCGTGTTCTTAGGTTGATGCCTTGTCACAAACATCAAAATCAGCAGGACCACTAACAGTAATCCTGTGCCCATCAGCAGGGCGTAATCTTCCAGTTGCAGTATCGAATAGAGCACGGCATACAAACTCACTAGCATTAAGCCAACGATGGAGCCACGCTTCATGCTCGCCGTGGCACTGCCCACATAGGCGGATACCGACAGCACGGGAATACAGGCGGCAATTAAATAGGCATGCAAGAAGGCGAGATGCTCAGAAAGCGACAGTAGTAGCAGATAGAACAGGGCCATGGCGCTGCCAACCAACATATATTGGATAGTGCTGAGGCTGGTTTTTTGGCCGAGTTCAAAAATGAACAACATGATAAAAGTCAGCACGATAAATAGCAGACCGTATTTTACCGAACGCTCAATCTTGCCATAGTGGGTCACGGGCTCGAATAGAATCGCATTGGCCGATACTTCGGTCAGGGTCGATTGATTACTCTTAATAAATTCCTGTGGGTAGTTACGGGTTAAGTGGCTGATATTCCAGCTAGCAGTAAATCCATTGGCGGTGATCTCCCGCTCGGCGGGTAATAATCCCTTAAAACTAGGGTGGGGCCAGTCAGCATGAATATTGAGCAGGGTTTGTTCGCCCAATGGCAAGGCACTAATCGACTGCGAGCCGCGCAGCGTCATGGCAAAGTCCACACTAAAGTCACTCGCCTCACCGACTTGTACACCTTGGTTGAAGCCCTTCTCTAGGCCGCCAGTGGTGCCTAAACCTGTGCCCGACATCAGCGAGCCTGAGAGTTTGACTGTATCGCCTGTTATCTCAAGTTTATCCACTTTATCAATAGCTTGATTCGACGATACCCCAAACACTAGGCGTGCATTTGTATTATCAAAGGCAATCAGGTTGGGGATCTCATAGTTATTTAAACTGAAATCGGCCTTACCTTGCAGCGCGGCGTTATAGACTAAGGATTGATAAATGCCACGGGTGCGAAAATCATGTTTAAGGTCTAGGTCGAGCTGAAGTTTTTTAGGCAGGATCACTAATTCATCCTGATAGGTACGCTTCACTTGGTGGCGGGTTTTGCCGTCGTTGCTGACTTCCTCCTGCATCACAAAATAGCTGTAGGGGATAACTAGCACTGGTCCAGATAGGGTTTGCTGTTCGCCCCATGAGTGGCCAATTTCATCGACTACGCTGTGGTAAAGCGCCTCACGATCTGAGGTCATATCCATAATGATCCCTAATGGGATCAAAGCGATAATCGATAATATGCCTATGGTTAAGGCTTTTAATAATGTGGTGTTCTTCGGGGTTACTTTATTGGGGGATGACTGTGCCTGTGGCGATTCCATGTCTATTCCTGCTTCTCGATTGAATTTTTTAAGGAGTGCGCGCCCGACTAAATAGGCGGCAGCACCGAATAATGCCAAAGTGAATAGGGCGACAACGCCCAGGATAATATCGAACATATGATTTCATTCCCTATGAAATGCGTTATTAGTGCCTAGAATGCGATTGAATACCTTAGCAAGTGCGGGTATTAAAACAGATTTACTCACGGAAGTTGCGGGCAAGTTGCTGATCAATAGTGGCAAAATTATGGCAACGGCTTTATGTTATCTAAATCTGGCGCTGGGTGAGTAGGTTAACGTGTTCGTTTGAGTCAGCGCAAGTATGATAAATCGTAAATGGTACTGATTTTCAATGTATTAGCTTGGTATGAAACTTGGTATCTGGTGAGTTTGGAGTCTTGATGTCTAGTCCCTTTTCCCCCCGCGAATGGTTACAGCTCAATATGCAGCAGCAAGGATTGCTGCATATTGAGGCATCTGTTCCCGCGCTGATCTCACGCCTAGGTTATGTGCAAATTGACTCTATCAATGTGGTCGAGCGGGCGCATCACCATGTGCTGCATAGCCGAATGCCGCAATACCAGAGCAGTATGCTAGATACCGCCTTGGCCCGGGGGGAGATCTTCGAGTATTGGTCCCATGCTGCGGCTTACCTGCCGATGGCCGATTATCGTTTCAGTTTGCAACGTAAACAGCAACTGCAAAATGGCGGTAAACATTGGTTTGAGCCGGACGATAAGGTGATGCAGGAAGTGCGTGCCCGCATTCATGCCGAAGGGCCATTAAAGGCGAGCGATTTTGAGCATACCGAGGGTAAAAATGGTGCATGGTGGGATTGGAAACCCGCGAAAAAAGCGCTGGAACAACTCTTTATGCGCGGCGAGTTGATGGTGGCGCGGCGGGAAAAATTCCAAAAAGTGTACGATCTTACGGAGCGAGTACTACCAAAGGGCATCAATATTGAGGTGCCTACGGACACTGAATTTGCCCGCCATTTGATTGCTCGTTACCTCGATGCCCACGCCTTTGGCTCGGCGGCACAAATCGCTTATCTGCGTAAAGGGATTAAAGCCAATGTGAGCGCGCAATTAGCCGCAATGCAGTCCGAAGGTGAGTTGGCAAGCTTTAAGGCCGAGGGACAATGGTATTTTTATCGCCCTGAATTGCAGTTAACCTCAGCTATGCCTAATCAGGTCTGGTTACTAAATCCCTTCGATAATCTGCTTATCCAGCGGCAAAGATTAAAGCAATGGTTTGATTTTGATTATCAAATTGAAGTTTATGTGCCCGCCGAAAAACGCCAATATGGTTATTATTCTCTCGCCATTTTGTGGCGCGACACTTTTGTTGGCCGTGTGGATGTTAAAGCCGAGCGCCAAACGGGCCGATTGTTACTGCAGCAATTGACCTTAGAAGCGGGCGTGATGGTGAATGGCTTAGATGAGGATTTCTGTGCGACCTTTGATATCGCAGTCAGTGAATATGCTCGTTTCAATGGTTGTGACCGCTGGAAGTTAGTTAAAGCTAACCATAAAGGCCTTAAGCAAAAGTATGCTCGCCAACAAAAGCTTTAACTATTTGTCTCTTTAGTTGGAGCATCCATAAAGCGAAAGCAGCCATAGAGTAAGATGAGATACAGCAGTGGCAATGCGGCGATAACGAGGGAAGAAGTGGTCATGTTTGCGCGGGCGATGCGATAGCAGGGAATATACACGGCGGGATAAGCTAGGCTTCCCCATAGAAAACACTGATTCATCAATCGATAGATAAAAGCGGGTTTGATGCTCGATTGGCTGCCTAGCCCCATCAAACTGGCGAGAAGCACACCGGGATAAGTGAGTAGCGGCAGGCCACCAAGGAGCAATAGTCCCCAAAGCAGATAGTCCTGATAGTCTGTGCTGATTGCGATATCCATTGCCGCTTTATTCCCTAAACTGGTCGACGCTAAAGCATTAAGTTTGTTTATGCTCTGGTTGCTGCTGTGTGACTGCCAGCCCTTGCTGCATCTTAAGCCAAAAGCTTTGCTGACATAGATTGCTAAAGGATTTTTGCGGCGGCGAAATCGCAATATGGGCTGTTACAACCCGATAGCTGAGCCAATAATCTTCACAAACCATGTCTGATTCATAGGGCTGTTTATCTTGCTCGCTTAGCTTGCTAATCACAACCCCGTTATCGAAGTGATAAAGCGTTATAGATTCACAAATCTCCACATTATCATCGTGATAGGTTTGCTGCTCGTTTGATTGGTTTACCACGGAGACAGGGCTGGGATAGCCTTCAATGGCAAGGATATAGCTAGCGAGTGACTGCATAGAAAACTCGGCATATTAGATTTGGGGTTAAGCGAATGATGTTATTTAAAACAAAAAGCACAGCCACCGCTTGCTGTGCTTTAAGAAAAAACACTTCATCACTTTGATTAACGCGCAATTAATCTGCGGCGTTAAGCTTTTTCTCTAGTTCATTGACTTGTGCTTGCAGTGCTTCTAATTTTTCACGGGTTTTCAGTAACACATGCTGCTGCACATCAAACTCTTCACGGGAAACCATATCTAACTTGAGCAATTGATTTTGCAATACTTGCTTGCTGCGCTCTTCAAATTCACCGGCAAATTGTTTCAGTCCGCTTGGCAAACTGTCGCTGAGTTGTTTTGCCATTTCTTCGATTTTCTTTGGATTGATCATGATCTTGTCCGCCTCTTTACTGAATGGGTCGATTGTAACCCAGTGGGCTTAGTTTCAAAAGTAAAGCTGTGCCCTTAACCGCAACGCCCAGAGGACGTAGGGGTTAAGGGCGATAGGATTAATGATCGACAGCCGCGGTTTCATTATCTTCATCAAACACAAGTAAAGGCTCATGTTTTTCTGCAAGATAGGTATATATCACCGGTAGAACAAACAGGGTGAAAACCGTTCCTATGGATAGGCCTGCGACAATGACTATACCAATATTAAAGCGGGCAACGGCGCCAGCGCCCGAAGCAAATAGCAGGGGTAGTAGGCCTGCAATCATCGCGGCTGTGGTCATTAAAATGGGGCGTAAACGTATAGTTGCCGCCAGTTTAATGGCTTCAAGCTTGCTTAAACCTCGGTGCAATTGCTCCTCCTTCGCCACTTCACACATCAAAATCCCGTGTTTAGTGATAAGGCCGACTAAGGTGATAAGTCCCACTTGGGTGTAGATATTGATTTTGGCTAAACCAAACACATGGGTCCAGCCGAGCACTATAAGTGCACCGCTGATCGCCAGTGGTACAGACACTAAGATCACTAGGGGATCTTTAAGACTCTCAAACTGGCTGGCCAATACGAGGAAAATAATGGCGATGGCCAGCAAGAACGTCGCGTAAAGCGCCGAGCCTTCGGTCACAAATTGGCGAGCTTCACCGAGGAAATCGTAGCGATAACCCTTAGGTAGCTCGTTGTCACCAATGTGCTGTAAGAAACTGATCGCATCACCAATAGCTACCCCTGGCGAGGCGACGGCGCCAACCGTAAGTGCGTTCATTTGGTTAAAGTGCGGTAATGAACGTGGCTCAGATACCATTTCAATTTCGACTAAGCTCGACAGTGGGATCGAGCGGCCATCGGCAGCTTTAACATAGTAATTTGCCAAGGATTCAGGATTGGCGCGTAAATGCCGTTCAACTTGCGGGATAACCTCGTAGGAACGGCCATCCAAGTTAATGCGATTCACATAGCCATCGCTCATCATAGTCGAGAGGGTAATCCCTATGTCTTGCATAGTGACGCCATAGGTGCCCGCTAGGTCGCGCTTTATGTGCAGTTTCATGGTGCCAGAATCGAACTTTAAGTTGATTTCCGAGTACACAAACAGCGGACTCTTTTGGACCTTGTCTAACACACTCGTACCTATCTGAAACAGGCTGGCGAAGGAGTTAGAGGTAGTGATCACAAACTGGATTGGCAAGCCGCTAGAGGCGCCCGGCAGTTCAGGCATTTGGAACGTCGTGACGGCCATCCCAGGGATATGTTTGACTTCCTTTGCAAAAAACTCCTGCATCTGTTTTTGGCTCTTATCCCGCTCGCTCCAAGGTACTAAGGGGGCAATCCCGAAGGCTTGGCTAGAACTCGGTACGCCGACGAAGGCAAGTGAGGCGGCAGATTCAGGCTGGGCCTTAATGATATCCGTCACTAGACTCATATTGGCCTGAATGTAATCTAAGTTGGCCGTTGAGGGGGCCGTGCCCATCATCATGACTACGCCTTTATCTTCGTTGGGGGCAAGTTCTGACGGGATAAACTTAAACAGCACAGGCAGTGAAGCGAACACGATAATCGCAAAGGCGACTATCACGGGGCGATGCGCCATAACGGCATCGAGCATACTCGCGTAGCGACGGGTTAAATTATCGAGGAAGGTTTCCACCCCGAGTTCGAAGCGATTAGGCGCAGTATGGGGTTTAAGGATTTTGGCGCACATCATAGGGGAGAGCGTCAGAGCGACAATCCCTGAGATAAATACTGCTCCGGCGAGGGTTAAGGCAAATTCCTTAAAGAGTGAACCTGTGATCCCTCCCATAAGGGCAATCGGCGCATAAACCGCTGCTAAGGTAATGGTCATTGAGATGACAGGCACGGCAATTTCGCGGGTACCAATAATGGCTGCCCTAAAGGGGGATTCGCCGAGTTTGATATGTCTGTCGACGTTTTCGACCACCACAATCGCATCGTCCACAACAAGACCGATGGCGAGCACCATGGCGAGCAAAGTCATCAGGTTTAAGGTAAAGCCAAACAGTTGCATAATGATGGCTACCCCAATCAGCGATAATGGGATAGTCACTATAGGGATGATCACCGCCCGCAGCGAGCCAAGGAATAAAGTGATCACTACAATCACAATAATCGCCGCTTCACCTATGGTTTTTACGACTTCTTTGATGGACTCATCAATGGCTAATGAAGAGTCATACAAGATGCGAGACTCTATGGATGGAGGTAAATTGCGTTCGATTTCAGGCAATAGGGCGCGGGTGTCCGCCGCCACTGTGAGTGGGTTGGCTGTGGGAGTCACATCGAGCCCGATCACTACCGCTTCTTTACCATTGGCTAAGGCGCGGTAGATATCATGGCTTTTTTCAAGGCTGACATCGGCAATATCTCCTAGGCGAACCACTAATCCATCTTTGCTGCCAATGACTAAGCGTTTTAACTCTTCAATCGTTGCTACTTGAGTATCGGCGGTGCCATTAAACAGGGTATAGACGCTATTGGTTTGACCAACGGCAGATTGGTAGTTGTTCGCCTGCAGTACCTGCATCACATCTGTGGATGACAGATTAAACGCTCCCATGCGTGCTGGGTCGAGCCAGATGCGCATAGCATATTTTATCCCACCATAGAGGTTTACCTTGGCGACACCATCTATGGTGAATAGCTGGGGTTTTACCACCCGCTCTAGGTAGTCTGTGAGTTGGCTGGAGTTGATTTGATCACTAAAAAACGAGATATAGAGTACTGAGGTTTGTGAACCCGTTGACATCTCGACGCTGGGATCTTCCGCCTCCTTAGGCAATTGGGACCGCACCGAATTGACCTTAGCGAGAATATCCGCCAAGGCGCCGTTAGGATCGGTATTGAGCTTCATATAGACGGAGATCTTTGAATTACCAAGGAAACTATCCGAGGTCATAAAGTCGACGTTATCCGCCTGCGCCAGTGCTTGCTCCAGCGGCTGGGTGATAAAACCTTGAATAAGGTTGGCATCGGCGCCGTAGTAACTGGTGGTAACAGTGATGACCGTGTTGGTCATTTTAGGGTATTCACGCACCTGCATGCTGTTAAGGGCGTTAAAACCTAATAACAGCAATAGGAAGCTGATGGAGGCGGCAAGGACCGGCCGCCTAATAAAAATGTCAGTAAAACGCATTGTTTAGCTCCTATTACAACTTAGGCATAGTGGCTGAGGGCGAGAGGGCTTTATCCTCAACGACTGTGACCTTGCTGTTGTTGCTTAGGCGAATTTGACCTGAAGTCACAATACGATCGCCCGCCTTGATATCGCCACTGACTAAGGCATTGTTGCCGTTACGTTCTAGTACCGTCAGGTTAAGCTGTTTCACTCGCTCAACTTTTTTACCTTCTTCCTCTAAGGGTTCAATAACATAAATAGAGTTGCCATAGAGGGTAAAATTGATTGCTGTTTGTGGCAGTACGAATTGGTTTTCGAGTTCAGGTAATAAAATCGACACACGGGCAAACATACCGCTGCGCAGTTTGGCGTTGTCGTTAGGAATGCGTGCTTGTACTTGAATGAGGCCGCTCTGGTAAAAAACCGCAGGCTCAATGGCGGCAATTTCACCTTCAAAGGGTTGTTCGGGATATGAATCAACGTAAACGTGAATTTTCTGCCCTACGGCAATGCGCGGGAGCTGAGTTTGGGGGATGGTAAAACGGATCTTCATAGTGCTGATATCTTCGAGGCGCACTATGTCGGTGCCGGGTTGCAGATATTCGCCTAGGTTGATATTACGGATCCCTACTAAACCGCTGAAGGGCGCAGTGATTTCTCGGCGCTCAATCGTGGCTTTTAGGCTTTCGATATCGGCCTGCAGTGCGAGGTATTTTGATTCGCTATTGTCTAAATCCTGTTTAGAAACCGATTTTTGCCCATAAAGTTTTGAGAGACGTTTAAAATCGGCTTCTGCGGCAGGCAGTTGCACCATCTTACTCTTAAGATTGGCTCTTTCTACTTTCGCATCCAGTTCGGCCAGCATTTGTCCCTTCTCGACGCGGCTACCGTTTTCGAAGCTGATACTGGTGACTCGCCCAGCTAATTCGTTGGCAATCGTTACCCCTTGATGGGGCTCAACAAATCCAATGGCATCTATGGTGGGTTGCCACTTCTGAGCGTTTAAGGTCATAGCCGTCACTGGAAACTCTGCTTCGGGCATATTGGCGATAGCATCGGCAATCTTGCCTTTCACCATCAAGTTAAAACCGATCACTGAGCCAAACGCGAGCACAGCAATGACGAGCATACTTAGGATCCATTTTTTCATGGCACTAAAAATTCCCAGAGTTAGGTTTGAGGGGAAGTTGAAATCGCCCTAAGGCAAAGCTCACAGGCTTTTTGTATTTCAAGTTCGTTAAAATCTACATGGCCACGCCGTAGACGTTTACCTATGGCTACGGCGGGCTCAAAGGCGATAGAGAACAAGATCCCATCGCTCAATGGTTGAATAATCCCTTGGCTTTTTGCTGTTTCGAATAGCTGATGCAATTGCTTAAAGGTTTCATTTTCAAATGCTTGATGCTCAGGCGCATCCACACCTGGCAGGTGGGAATACTGTGCAAAACTAAGGTTGGCATGTGAATGCTCACGGCCAAGTTTAATAATGTTGTACCAGAGGCGCTTAAAACGTTCCTCAAAGGAGCCTTGCTCAATATCAACCAAGAGTTCATTGGCGATGAGCTGTAATACGTTTTTGCGTAACTCGATGATCAAATCATCTTTATCTTTGAAATAACGATAAATGGTGCCCGCAGCAACGCCGGCATCGAGTGCCAGTTTTTGCATAGACAGGTTATGTAACCCCTCGGTGGCAATGATTTTTTCTGCCGCACGAAGTATTAAGTCGCGTTTATTATCCATTCGATTTACCATTTTCAGTAGTGAATGAATGTTCATTCACTTGGGAATTCTAATAGCTAAGCAGCCACTTGGCAATCCCAGTGAATAAAAAATAGCCCATTTTAGCCCGCAGTGATTTTTATCTAAGGTGAAGAGTTGATTGGCCTGCAAAATACTTAAGTGCGGCTGACTATGGCAGAGCATGTGTCAGAGTCAGCGGAGTGAGGTGAGCCGTTATCTATACTGAAGATGCAGGATTTAGATAGCTTGGGTATAGTTGCTCCCTATGCTCAATCAAGGGGATTTGTTAGCCTTAAAAGCGTCGATTCTGCTATGATCTCCAGCCCTTCTGCTACTTGTTTGGATATAACGCAAAGATGAAACTCAATCCCGCCCAAAACGATGCTGTTCATTACGTTTCTGGCCCTTGCCTAGTGCTGGCGGGGGCGGGCAGTGGTAAAACCCGCGTTATTATCAATAAAATCGCTTACTTAGTTGAAAAGTGTGGCTATAAGGCTCGCAATATCGCGGCCGTAACTTTTACCAACAAAGCCGCCCGTGAGATGAAGGAGCGGGTTGCACAGTCTATGGGTCGCAAAGAGGCCAGAGGATTGTGGATTTCGACCTTTCACACCTTAGGACTCGAGATCATTAAACGCGAACATAAGGTCTTAGGGCTAAAACCGGGTTTTTCCTTGTTTGATGATCAAGATACCTTGGCATTGCTCAAAGAGTTAACCCAAGACGAGCTAGACGAAGATAAAGATTTGCTCAAGGCTTTAGCGGGGGCGATTTCGAATTGGAAAGGGGGCTTAATCATCCCCGAACAGGCCAGCAAAATTGCCAAGGATGAGCAACAGCACTTATTTGCGAGCCTGTATCAGCGTTATGCCCAACATATGAAAGCCTATAACGCATTGGATTTTGATGATTTGATCCTTTTGCCTACGCTGCTACTTAGACACCACGAAGAGGTGAGGACTCGCTGGCAGACCAAAATCCAATATTTGCTGGTGGACGAATACCAAGATACCAATACCAGCCAATATGAAATGGTGAAATTGCTGGTGGGTGAGCGCGCTCGTTTTACCGTGGTGGGGGATGATGATCAATCTATCTATTCGTGGCGTGGTGCTAAACCACAAAACTTAGTCTTATTAGGGAAAGATTTTCCTAAACTTAAGTTGATCAAGCTGGAGCAAAACTATCGTTCCAGCCAGCGAATTTTGCGCGCAGCCAATATCCTCATTGCGAATAATCCCCACGTTTACGATAAGGCCCTTTTCAGTGAACTTGCCTATGGTGAGCCGCTGCGGGTGTTATTTGCCGCCAATGAGGAACAGGAAGCTGAGCGCGTGGTCGCCGAGATAGTGCGTCATAAGTTTGTTGGACGAACTCAATTTGGCGATTATGCGATTCTGTACCGGGGCAATCATCAGTCTCGTTTACTCGAGCGCGCATTGATGACAAACCGTATTCCCTACAAGCTCAGTGGCGGCACGTCATTTTTTGCCCGAGCAGAAATTAAAGACATCATGGGGTATTTGAGGTTAGTGGTGAACCCCGATGACGATAATGCGTTTTTGCGCATCGTTAACTTGCCTAAGCGTGGTATTGGTCCATCGACCCTGGAGCGTTTAGGTAATTTTGCCAATGAAAAACATATCTCTATGTTTGCCGCGATCTTTGAGCCTGAACTGAATCACCATTTGCCGCCGGCGGCTATGTCGTCCTTATATCAGTTTGGCCGCTTTATTGTGGAAACCGGCGATCATGCGCAGCGTGGCGAAGGCGTTGAAGCGGTCAAGCAGCTTATCCGCAAAATCAATTACGAAGACTATCTATACGAAACTAGCACTAGCGCTAAGGCCGCGGAAATGCGGATGAAAAATATCTCCGAACTGTATCGTTGGGTGACTGAGATGCTTGCTGGCGATGAATTGGATGAGCCTATGACGTTACCCGAAGTCGTCAATCGGCTCACGCTGCGAGATATGATGGAACGTAATAGTGAGGATGAAGGCGGCGATCAGGTACAGTTAATGACTTTACACGCCTCAAAGGGACTGGAATTCCCCTATGTGTTTATGGTTGGTGTTGAGGAGCGAATTTTACCCCATCAAACTAGCATAGATGAGGATAACGTCGATGAAGAGCGCCGTTTAGCCTATGTGGGCATCACCCGGGCCCAACGGGAACTCTGGTTTACCCTTTGTCGTGAAAGGCGTCAGTTTGGTGAAACGATGCGCTGTGAGCCAAGCCGTTTCCTGTTGGAGTTACCGCAGGATGATGTCGTCTGGGAAAATCGTAAACCCCAGCAAACGGAACAGGAGCGTATCCAAACCGGGCGAAGTCATATTTCTAACTTGAGGGATATGTTTAAGAAATAAAGGTTTAGCTAAATTTTTTATTATCCAATAATAGAATTAAGCGCAGACCTGCTGCGGACTTTCCAGTAGCGTAAAAGTGTCGGTTAAGGCACCGCCCTGGCCAAATTGGTAACCAAGTGAGCTAAATATTTGTATGTGCTCTTGGTTTGTGAGTCCGCTGGCAAAAATGAGCAGATCTAAGGTGGATGCGGTTTTTTGATAAGCAGATATCAGTTTAATATGCTGCTCGTCCTGCAGTTGTTTAGCGACATTTGTGTCGAGTTTTAGCGCTTTTATTGGTAAAAATAACAAACTATTCAATGAACTATGGCCACTGCCATAGTGACTTATCCCCAGATTAACGCCGAGCTTTTGTAGCAAACCAAAGCCATTAATATGGTTTTCGGTTTCTTGAACTAAGGCTTTTTCATTAAAGAATAACCATAAGCGGTTCAGGTTGAGCCGAGTTTGTTTTAGGGTGTTTTTAAGGCTACGCAATACATGCTTATGTTTAAGGTGTTGACTTGATAGCATTAAATGCAAGTCTAGCTGATCGCCATGGCACCTGAGTAACTCAATATAGGCGCTGTCTAAAATGGTTATTGCGTACTTATCTAATTCAACCATAAGGTTGGCCTGTTCTGCCAACGCACCGAGTTGCTCCTGTTGTATCGTGCCTCGTTGGGGATGTTCCCAAAACAAACGACATTCTAGTGCGTAGGTTTGCTGGGTTTGTAGATCCACTATAGGGGAATAACACAGTTGTAGCTCATGGGCTTGTAGTGCCAGCCTAAAGTCATTTTCAAATGCGGCATCTTGCATGGCTTGCTCGGACGAGCTGTCGTCAAAAATCACATAGCAACCCTTACCATTCGCTTTAGCCTGATACATGGCGGTATCGGCATTACGTAGCATCGACTCGCTCGTATCTAGCCTATGATTACCGCTCATGGTGATGCCTATACTGGCGCCAGAATTAAATTCGAGCGAGCCTGAGTGGTAGGGTTGGGAGATTTTTTGGATCACTCGCTCGGAGACATCTTTTGCATCATCAATGCTGTTGACGCAATCGAGTAGAATAACGAACTCATCACCACCGAGTCTGGCTAAAGTATCATTACTTCGAATACAGGATCTGAGGCGGCTTGCGGTTTCAATTAAAAATCTGTCGCCTTCGATATGGCCTAAGGTATCGTTAATTTGCTTAAAACGGTCGAGATCGATAAAGAGTAAGGCAAATTGTTCTAGGCTGTGGCGGCGGACATGTTTGATTGCTTGATTTAAACGCTCCATAAACATGGCGCGATTGGGAAGGCCTGTTAGTGCGTCGTGCTTGGCATCATGGACTAATTTTGCTTCCATATTGCGACGTTGGCGGATTTCTTTTTCAAGATCTTTATTTAATTCGGCTAAGGCCCTTGTGCGGGCAATCACTTTCTCTTCGAGTTCTTCGTAGCTGCGTTGTAGCGACTCGGCTGAGAGTTTTTTCTCAATAGCGGTACCAATATGCTGTGACACAAAGGTCAATAGCTCTAAGTCTTTGATCTGATAATTTTGCGTCATACTAAAGCTATAAATAGTCAAGGCACCACGCACTTGGTCATGGATAAAGAGGGGAATGCCTATCCATTGGTGCATTGTCTGGGTATGGTTTAACGAGGGCGCTTTAGCATAGATTTCACCAGAGGCGATAAGGGCATTGATGTCGTTTTGATCCAGTAGCAGTGGGCGTTTGTGCTTAAGCACATATTCGGTGAGTCCATCCTGCAGTGGGCGAGTTCCTGGATGTCCATTACCCAGTTGGGATACGTAAAAAGGAAAGGTTAAATGGGTTTCTTCCTCATTAAGCAAGGCGATATAACAGTTGTTCGCCGGAATTAAATGGCGGATAACATTGTGCAGCTGAGCGTAAAAATCGGGATTATCTGCGCTTGAGTTGGCAAGTTCTGCTATCTCAAACAGTGACTTTTGCAGCCGTTCAGCCCTACGTCTTTCGTAGACTTCTTGTTTCAGTTTATCGTAGGCTTGGCTGAGCTCTTTGGTGCGTTGTTGTATGGCTTGTTCTAATTGTTCTTGGTGTTTAAGCCTTTCCATAACCCCTGAAATATGGTGACAGATGAAGGTCATTAGC
Source organism: Shewanella putrefaciens (assembly GCF_016406305.1). NCBI lineage: Bacteria > Pseudomonadati > Pseudomonadota > Gammaproteobacteria > Alteromonadales > Shewanellaceae > Shewanella > Shewanella putrefaciens. The sequence continues at coordinate 4,088,284 of NZ_CP066369.1, read as the reverse complement.
TCGACTTCAATATCGCCATAATGGACATTGGTATCGTAGGTTTGTACCACAAGTACACCCGTAACATTATCTTCATGTCTAATAGGGACACCTAACCATAAATGACAAGGGGAACCTAAATTCACAATTTGTCCCGCGGCGACGAGTTCATCAACCTTAGTATTGTCACACAGGAGCGGTTTGCCGGTTTTAAATACGTAACCCGTTAGCCCTTGTTGTAGCAAAGTGGACAGTGATTGTTCGGGGTAGAGTTGGGCTGGATGGGCATCTTTTTCATCGGCAAAGAAGGGGACTGTTAACCCACCAGTGGTGACATCGAGAGTAGCAATAAAGAAGTTATCGGCAGAGAGCAGCTGTTTGAGATGTTGATGTACACCCAGATAGAATTCTTCTAATGAGGAGACTTGTGTCGCAATATTTGATAATTCGAGTAAGGCGTTTTGAATGATTTCGGCACGCTTATACTTATGCGCCAGATATTTTAAGCGAATAAGCCGTTTTTCTAAGCGTTCAATCTCTTTAGTGCGAGGTTGCGCGGTTTCATCTTCATCCCTAAACATGATACTCACAGGTCAGATCTATCTATGTTGTTGCCAAACATTATAATTAACACGAAATACCGTAACATCCAAGTCATATTTAACGGGGATTTACGCTGGAAAAGCAGGCTAATGTATCAAAACTTGAGCAGTCAGTAAAAAAAGTGCAAAACAGCTATAGACTCAAGGGCTATTTGTCCATACTATATGCGGCGCTAACCAAGGCGAGCGCCCATAGCTCAGCTGGATAGAGCGCACCCCTCCGGAGGGTGAGGCCGAAGGTTCGAATCCTTTTGGGCGCACCACTTCCGTAGAACGTTGTGAGCTTTATGGTTGGTGAAGTAAGTGAAAATCAGTGGTGATTGTAGCTCAGTTGGTAGAGTCCCGGATTGTGATTCCGGTTGTCGTGGGTTCGAGCCCCATCAGTCACCCCATTTCATTTACTATGATAGATTTTTTACTCGATGATTAGCGCAGTCCGGTAGCGCATCCAGATTTTGGATAAGAACGGACCAGAGGGTTTGACCCTTAGAAAACAGTTTAATATTCGGTGATTAGCGCAGTCCGGTAGCGCATCTGGTTTGGGACCAGAGGGTCAGAGGTTCGAATCCTCTATCACCGACCAAATTCTTCGCATGACTAGCGCGCTTGATTTTACGAGCAAATAGTTAACAGTTTCGGTGATTAGCGCAGTCCGGTAGCGCATCTGGTTTGGGACCAGAGGGTCAGAGGTTCGAATCCTCTATCACCGACCAAATAGTGAAAAGCCCCAGCATACAATGTTGGGGCTTTTTTGCATCTGGCCTTTTATGCTTTGCCAATTAGCACTAGCTGTTGGACGTGTGCGCTGGGTGAAAACCAAAGTATAGCGATAATAGAAAAGCTCCCGAAGGAGCTCTACTATTGGTTCGATTGACGGTTTTAATCTAGGTTTTCTGGTGGGGCAATAAAGCCTTGATAAGCATCGGTTCTTAATTCATTAAAGCGTTCAAGCTGTGCTTTCTCCTGAATGCCTGTCACTATGACCTGAATATCTAACCCCTTGGCTACATTGATGATTGCACGGCATAATTCACCATTGTGCTGCGCTTCATCGTAATAGGAGAAGGACTGATCTAGCTTCACATAACTTGGTCTCAGCTCTTGAAGATAGGTCATAGAACCGAATTGACGGCCAAAGTGGTCGATACCAAACTTAGCCCCATTATCGCGAATAATTTTACACAACAATAAACAGGAATCTAAATCGCTGTAGACGCCCGCTTCTGGAATTTCGAAACAAATGCGTTCAATATTTGGGGCGGTGCGTAGGAAATGATTCAGCCATTCATGGAATTGAAGATCACTAATACTCTGATGCGTTAAGTTGATTGCCACGGGCTCATAACTACGTTCGAGTAGTTTTTGCTCGTAGACGGTTTCAATAAGGCATTTGTCGAGCAGTGCACCGAGTGACAATAGTTCTATATAGGGCATAAACTGCCCAGCGTGGGCTAGCTTATCTCCAAGTTCTAATTGGCAATATAACTCGCGTTGCGCTATGCCATTGCCATCGCAAAATTGAATGGGTTGCCATCTAAACTTAAATTTCTTATTGCTGATAGCATGGCTTAGGTTGTCTCGCCATTGTTCGCGAGTAAACAGCTGTTGTTCAGTCGTTTCAAACCAATGGAAAGTTTTGTTCTCCTTGAGGGCCTTTTGCAGGGCATTATCTGCCTGCGCCAGAATGTCGGAGACGTTCATTTGTCCAATTCGTTCGGCTACACCGATGGCAAAGCTCTCATTCGGCTTGCAGCCTGCCTTTGATATTTCTTGATTGATGGTGCGGATTAAGGTTTGAAGATATTTACTTATCTGCTCATGCTCCACCTCTGTCACAAGGAAAGCAAATTCAAAGGCTGCAATACGTGCGATGACCGAAGGCGTGATTTCATTTAGTTGCTGTTGGAATTTTTCGGCCAGAATACGAATGGTTTCATCCCTTACTTGGTAACCATATTTGCTATGGACTTCCTCAAGCCAATCGAGCTTAGCAAGAAAGAGTGCCCCGCTACTAGGTTCGCTTAACCAGCCGTTGAGTCTACTCACCACATATTGGCGATTCGGTAAGCCAGACGCTGGGTCTACTAGGTTTTTCTTACGTAATGCGCCTACTTCTTCATCCAAGGATTGGAAGACCTGCTTGAGTTGGGCTGACATGCTATTAAAGGCGGTGACAAGGTCCTTTAACTCTGTGGTTTTTGGGAGGGGCATATCCGGGCCAAATTGGCGGTCGGCAATACTTTTAGCGTGATCCGATAAATCGTGTAAAGGTTTTAGGATCCAAGTTAGCCCGAGTCTAGCGGTAAAAATAGCGACTAAGAATAATAGTGAAAAGGCGATAATGGTATTAGACATAATCCGCCATAACTCATGGTAGCCAAATCCCGGGTGCGCCGTAATTTCAAGCTGTGCCAGTTGTAGCCAGCCAGAGGTAATAGTGCTTTGTTTTTTGATTGTTTTAAAGAGGTTTAGATTGAGAAACCATTGGGGAACATCTTCAATTTTAAGGGGATTATTCCACTCTTGCTGTTTACCGTCGACCATCCAGGTCAATTTGACATTTTGGTAATAACCGCCTTCAAAAATCACGTTCACTAGGGTTTCTGCAGCCACTGTATCCCCTGCCTCAAGGGCTGGGGTGAGCATAAGACCAAGCGAAGTGCTGACGTTGTTTAGATCTGACTCCATTTGCTTGGTTAAAAAGCTTTGAGTTTCAGTGAATTGCACATAGCCAAGGCTTGCAACCACGAGCAAGAAAAGGCTAAAAAGCAGCGAATAAATCTGTCTAAACAGTGTCATCTTTGATGCTACTCCAGTTTCAATTTGGGTTGCCTGAGTCGGTCAACCCCTAACCTATGATTAAGGTCATTCCATTTTTCGAGTCGTGTTGACGAGCCGGCTAAGACGCCTCGTCCTTGTTCTTTGTTAAGCCATAACTGTTTACCGTTGAAACTGTACACAGGTAATAAATCTCTGCGCTGAGTCGCTGGTTTTATCGCATGATCGAGATTATCGAGGACGAGGGGAATTGATGAGGGGGTCTCATAGTAGGCTAATACCATATGATACTGATTCACACTGGTTGCTTTAACCATAGTAATTCGCATCTTATCTTCAGAAACCCCTAATTGAAGTAGCGTAAAGTATTTCGCTATCGAAAAATCTTCGCAGTCCCCACCATTCACACCAATAAACTCCATCGGTGTGGCCCAATAATTTGAATCGCCCCATAATTTAATGTCATCAACAAAACGGAACAAATTAAAGAAATTATTTACTTTCAATAATTTGTCCTGCTCACTCATTGTGACCGATTCCGACAATACCTTGAACCAAGCCCTTGCACGCATACCCGCGCGTTCACCGTAACGCTTTTCCAGTGTGGAAGTGATTCTAGTTTCATCAAGGGTTTGAGTTGGTGCGGCATAGAGGCAGCAGATGCCTAATGCCGACGCTATTAGACTTAAGCGGCAGACTCGCAAATATGATGCTTTATAACCAAGTCTGCCGTTCATAGCCTATTCTGCTAACCCTTATTTTGTAGGTTCATCTTTTGTTGGTTCATCGACGGAATAAATCGTCCATTTCATATCTGCCATAGTGTCATCCCCCGTGACTTCCGCAACAACGCGGCGGTTGCGGGTCTCAGCTTCGGGCGTGTGCTCTAAAACAAGAGGACGACTAGGCCCATAACCAATAGCGGTTAGCCTGCTTCTATCAATGCTAAAACGTTCCGCAAGTACTGCGGTAACCGCATCGGCACGCTCCTGTGATAACACAGCATTACGTTCGTCGGTTCCTGTGCGACTAGTGTGACCTTCGATGGTCACTTTAGTCGTTGGATACTGACGCAAGAAGACCGCGATTTCCTCAATCTGAGGATAATACTCGGGTGCAATAAAGGCTGAGTCATTAGGGAATAAAATATTTATTTCCTTGCGCTCATTAATCGCCTTAATGTTGCCGCAGCCATAGTTATCTATGCCTGCGCCTTTTGCCGTGTCGTTACAGCGCTCGCGGGCTTCGATGACACCATCTCCGTCTTTATCCGATAGATCATTGACTTGAGTTGTTGTCATTTCCTCAATATTAACTGTATCTCGTACCGAACAGCCAGCTAAAAGAGCGATACTGATGAATAGGATAGTTGTTTTCATTGGTTGGCGCCTCCTTCATAGTTACGCTCTCCACGCCACGCTTCAGGACGAGTGACTTTAAGAGAGTCGAGTAAACGTCCAGTGGAGTTGAGTACGCGATACTTTGCCGTAATTTCATCATATTCAGCCTGTAGGTAGTCTTTACGGGCTTCGAAGAGTTCATTTTCAGTATCAAGTAAGTCGAGTAAGCTGCGTTGACCTAGGTTGAATTGTTGCGCATAGGCCGATTGAGTGTCTTTTGCTGCTATCACATGGTCACGAATGTATTGCTTTTGTGGAGCAAGCATTTCAAACGCGTTCCAAGCTAGGTTTACGCCTTCAACCACTTCACGTTGTGCACGTTGGTTTATTTCTTTGGCTTCGCCGAGTTTGTAGGCCGTTTCTTTTTCGCGGGCAAGGTCTCTGCCGCCGGCAAATAAGTTGTATCTCACTCGCACCATGGCCACGATATCGTTGCTATAACCGCCTACATCTTGGCTAGGTATAACACTGACACCATCTTCACCGCCGACATCATTATTCCAATTACCATTCAGTTCCAATGAAACTTGAGGATAGTAGTTAGCTTGCACCGATGAGCGTTCATTTTCTGCTGCACGAATATCATTGGCAGCGGATTTAAGGATCGGGTGATTTTCCTGGGCGACAACTAAACCAGAACTGAGATCCTTAGGTAGCATATCAGCATCGGGAACGGGTTGAATTAAATCAACGGGCTCTACTTCAACCACGCGGATGAATTGGGCTTTCGCGTCGAGGAAATTATTGCGAGCCGAAATCACATTGGCATTTGCACGCGCAAGACGACCGGAAATTTGTGATAAATCTGCGGTCGAACCGAGGCCTGAATCAGTACGTTGCTTGATTTGCTCATAAATTTCTTTATGACTGTTTAGGTTCTTTTCCGCCAGTTTTAGCACTTCTTCAGTGCGTAGGTAGTTAAGGTAAACCTTACTGACATCGAGGGCCATATCTTCAGCTGCGGCAAGCAAAGCCCACTGGTCTGCGCTGGCTTCAAAGCTATAACGATCAACTTCACTGCTGGTGTAAAAACCATCGAATAGCATTTGCTTTAAGCTAACGCCAAATTCTCCGCGGTTTAGCTCTGCCACACCGTTACTATCGACATCGCCTACATTTTTACGTCTACGTGTTGATACGCTGTCAGTTTGTTCATAACCATAACCGCCAGTAATATCGACAGTAGGCATGTAGCCTGCAATCGCTTGATTAACTTGCTCTTCTCTGGCCTTGAAACGGTTAAACGCAACACGTAGATCCGGATTGGTATCGAGTGTATGCGCGACCGCTTGCTCTAGCGTCTGGCTCTGAGCCGATAACGGTAATAGGATTAATGACAGCACTATGGCTATCTTTGAACATTGAAATTGTCGTCTTACTGAAGTATTCATTGCAAACCTCCCGGTTTATAACAGGCTTAACGCTCTCTGAGCGCAGTATCCTTAGCCCTTAAAATTGGATTTAAAATGTACTCAAGAATGGATCTTTGTCCCGTAATGACATCAACCGTGGTTAACATCCCTGGGATAATTGGCATCTGTGTGCCATCGTCTTTGATTAAACTCGATTCTTCTGTTCTAACCCTAATAAGATAGAAGCTATTGCCTTCTTCATCCTGTGAAGTGTCGGCGCTGATATGTTCTACCGTCCCCTTAAGACCACCGTAGCGGGTAAAATCGTAGGCGGTTACTTTAACTACCGCCGGTAAACCTGGGTGTAAAAATGCGATGTCCTTCGGCAGGATCTTAGTTTCTATAAGCAACTGATCCTCGGAAGGAACGATTTCAATAATATCGACTCCAGGTTGTACAACACCACCTAATGTGTTGATATGCGTCGTTTTAATAGTGCCATTTACAGGAGATGTGATAATAGCTTTGCTCACTTTGTCCTGTGCGCCAACTTGGGCCTCATTCATGCGCGATAGCCGCGTTTGAGTTTCGTTTAGTTGCGCTCTAAGGTCTGCCGCATACACAAATACGGCCTCACGACGTTTTAAGATGGCTTCATCTAATGCTGCTTTCAATTTTGGCCTGAGTAATCGTAACGAATTAAGCTCACCTTGGGCATCGTTAACCGCCCGTTCTAATTTTAGCAGCTCAACTTCGGGAACAATGCCTTTTTTTGCTAAGGGACGTGTGAGTTCCAACTCGCGGGAAATCAACTGCATACTCGTTGTTAGTGTCGTTGTCTTAGAGGCAAGATCATCGATCTCTTGTTGGCGTTGCTGAATTTGCCGTACGAGAATCTCGAGTTGGTTACTGAGGTTGTCTAAGCGACCGTTGTATTCTTCCTGTTGCCGTTTAACGAGCGCAGGCTCGGCGGCGACAATGTTCTCGGGGAAAATCAACGCTTCTTTGGTAATTTTGACCTGTTCTCGCCAATCTGAAGTCATATCTGAAATCAGTATGCTATCGAGTTCTGCCCGCATACGAATGGCATTGGTTTTTAAACCAAACACTTCTTGTTCTTGTTGGGCATAATCGGAGCGGAAGCGAGTGTCATCAATGCGTACTAAGGGCTGCCCTTTAGTGACGATTTCACCTTCTTGCACATATAGCTCTTGCATGATGCCGCCATCTAAACTTTGGATGACTTGCACCTGTGAGGAAGGGATCACTTTGCCTGAACCTGTGGTGACCTTATCTAATTGGGCCAAACCAGCCCAAAACAAGAAACAAACTACCATGGCAGCGAGAGCCCAAATGATTAACCTATGGCCACTGGGCGCATCGGTCATCATGGCGCCATAGACATCATCGACCATATCAAGATCGGTTGTCGTTAGGTGTTTACTCATTTTTTAACGCCTCCATTAACGAGGCCAAAATTGAGTTTCTCTAATACTTCAGACTTAGGACCATCGGCCACAACATGACCGCGTTCGAGCACGATAATACGGTCAACCAGTTGTAATAGATGCATTTTGTGTGTGATGAGTATTAAGGTTCTATCTTTACTCACATTTTGCATAGAACGAATAAACTGTTGCTCTGCACGAGCATCTAAGCTTGCTGTGGGTTCATCCATTAACAGCACTGGTGGATCATTGAGCGTCGCTCTGGCTAGCGCTACAGTTTGCCTTTGTCCCCGGCTAAGTGACATCCCGCCTTCACCAACTTGTTGATCTAGGCCTTCAGCCTCAAGATGGGTGAATTGGCTAACCCCTGAGAGTTGTACTGCACGTATTAATTGATGTTCTGTGACTTGGCGAGTGCCGAAGAGGATGTTATCCCTAATAGTGCCATGGAACAGGGTGACGTCTTGGGGTAAATAACCAAAGTTACGGCGTAAATCACTGGGGTGGATCTGAGCTGAATCGACCCCGTCATAACGTAGGCTTCCGGTAGTGGGTTGGAACAGTCCGACTAAAAGTTTGGCTAGGGTGCTCTTACCTGAACCATTGCGGCCGATAATGGCGATGCGTTCACCGGGATTGATCGTCAGTGACATTGGATGCAATACTGGTTTTTCTGAACCTGGATAACTAAAGCCAACATTATCTGCGTTAATCTTACCTAATAGCCTTAATTTACTAACTAAATGGCCTTTGTTTTCAAATTCATCCTCTTGCATCATTAACTCATTAAGTTGACGCAATGCACTGGCGGTATGATTGGCTCGAGTCATCAGGCCCGCTAATTGCGCCATGGGTGCAATAGCGCGACTCGACAGCATTACCGCAGCGATGATCCCGCCCATTGATATCACATTATCGGCAACGCGATAAACACCCAAAATCACTACGCAGACGACAGTAAATTGGACGATAAAGTTGGCAAGGTTTGAGACTGAATTAGAGAGTTTTTTCGATCTTAATTGCCAGTTTGCACTGTGCCCTATCATCTGTTGCCAGCTTCTTTGAACTATACCCTCAGCGCCATTTGCCTTAATGGACTCAAGTGCCGAGAGGCTTTCAATTAAATGTCCGTGCTTAAGACTTGAGAATTTATTACCTTCTTCGATTGCGGCTTTCAATTTGGGCTGAGTGTAGAGTGTAAAACCGATAATGATTAAGCCACCAATCACGGGAATCGCGGCCAGATCACCCGCAACGATATAAATAATAATAATGAAGAAAAGCGCGAAGGGTAGGTCGACTAAAGTGGTTATGGTTGCCGAGGTTAAGATCTCACGAATATTGTCAAATTCACCAAGCTGCTTTGCCATGCCACCAATACTGGGGGAGCGTTTTTCCAATGGAATGCCGATGGCTTTCGCAAATAGCCGAGATGAAACTATGATATCTACTTTTTTACCTGCAACATCAATAAGATAACTCCTAAGTTGTCGCATCACCAGATCAAATAAATAGGCAATCGAAGCCCCAATAGCCAAAACCCAGAGTGATTCAAAGGCGAGGTTGGGAACCACTTTGTCATACACATTCATGATAAAAAGCGGTGAAACTAAGGCGAATATATTGACTAATATGGATGCAATTAAGGCATCACGATAAATAGGTGCTGAATCCCTTAGTGTTTGGACTAGCCAGTGAGTTTTGTTATCGTGTAAGTAAACATCGAAACCCATATCGCCACGGTATTCTTGTTTAACTAAGAATAAATATCCGACATATAAGGCTTCAAGGGACTCAATATTTAGAACTTCTTCACCGCCAGTCTCAGGCAGTTGAATGACAGCGCGATCAGATTCAAGGCTAAATTCACGTAATATGCAGGCTTTCTTATCTTTTAATAATAAAATGCATGGAAGCAGTATTGGTGATATTTCATTTAATCCCTTACGAGATAATTTTGCAGCTAAACCCGCACGCGACGCAGCTTGCGGAACCAAATCTGGCGTTAATATTGCGCCAGACAAAGGCAAGCCTGCCGCAAGCGAATCGCTTGAGCATGGGTTTCCAAAATGCTCAGTGAGGAGCACTAAACAATCTAGCAATGGGTCGACTATCACTCGCTGAGAAGCGGAAATAGTCCACTGCTCAACTCTTTCTGACGCAGTAGCAGGCACCTAGTTATCTATCCTTTGATTTCTATTTGATTATCAGAAGTATGGTCCAAGATGGCCTATATTTCTATAGGCCATCTGAACTGATTTATTAAGGAATCATAGTGCCATTGTTGTTATTGGGATCTAAAGGTTGAGTCAGTCCCTGCGGTGCATCTGGCGTGACAGGTGCAGCATCTATAATCAGAGGACCATTACCATTAGAGCCTAATAAGCCATTGATTATGCCTGCATTATCGATAGCACCATATTGACTGTAGAGATCAACCCCATCGAGGACGATATGTTGCTCAAAGACTCCATCTTTATTAGCGTCGATATCAATCACGGTTGAACCATTGTCTAAGCTAAAGTTGAGATAGTTTTCCAAAGTATTGGCAGTTTCACCTTGGAGTAAATCACTCAGATCTAACTTATCTTGGTTGGCATTAAAGTCCATTATATGGTCGGTGCCGTTATCTGCATCTGCATATCTCCAGACGAACTTATCGGCACCACTATCGCCCCGCAATACATCATCACCGAGACCACCGATCAGAGTGTCATTGCCTGCGCCACCACGAAGAGCATCGTTGTGGCTGCCTCCATCAATATAATCATCTTCAGTGTGTCCATAGAGGATATCTGAGCCTGATTGACCATAAATGCGGTCATTGCCACTACCTCCGTTGACGACATCTGCTTTTTCTGAGGCAACATCGTTGGCTAACAATAAACCATCATTATCAACAATCTTATTTGAGCCTGTTAAGGTACCCGTCATAATGTGATGATTTAAAAGGTCATTAACCGACAACTCCAGGTTATCATCGGAACCATAATTGCTTGTGCCAGTTTTGCCTGCATAGATCACATCGTTACCTCTACCAGTTTCAATATGATCGTTACCGTCACCGCCACTGACAACTTGCGCATCAGTAGTGCTAAAACTCTTTTTATTAGCGCCTGAGACAATAATTTCGTCACCGTTGCTATTAGTGATGATGCCATTTTGACCACCACCAAAAGTTACATTCAATTTATTATGGTTAGTAGCTCGTTCACCATCGATAACCACCATAGTGTCATTTAAGCTAGATCCTTGAGTTGTGAGTGCATTGGCGTCAGCAATATTGATACCGTCTGCATTTACTGGATTGACATTAATCTTTAAGGTTGCGCTTGAAGTATCTCCATCGCCATCCTGGATAGTGTAAGTAAAGGTTTCTACAGCTCCTGATGCAGGAAGCAGGTTCGCACTTGCAGTCAATTGATAGTGATAGGTTCCATCAGCATTAAGCACGAGCGTGCCATATACACCATTGATGGTTGAGCCTACGTGGCCAGACACGCCTGTACTAGTGTGATCACCACTAGCAACGCCGACAATTTCAAGTTCATCATCGGCACCAACTGTGTCATTAGTCAGTACATTACCATCGGAATGAGGCAGAGTGTAACCATCGCCTGCCACCATGCGAACGACTAGTTGGTAGCTGGTTGCTGCATCCTCATCCGTGTAAATAGAACTGACAATATTACCGTCATCATCTTTGAAACCAATAACTTGCATGGTGTACATTTGACCTTCATAGTTGAAAGTCACACTCGTTTGACCAACTGTCACTATATCCCTTGGGTCGGAACCGTCATTGGGTGTTTCATTATGGCTAAAATTCAACGTTAAGGTTACAGGGGTTACAACTCCGTAAGCATCTGTCACATTAAATGTTATTTCCATTGTTGCAGCAGTGATAGAGGAGCCTGAATCAATAGGGTAGTTATAGTGTGTGAAAGTTCCTAACACTATATCTTGGTTTAACGCGAGTGTGCCATTCAGCCCCGCATCGTTGTCCATAAATCCATAGCCAGATTGACGATCGTTGTAATTTGCAGGATCCCCCCAACGAACTTGATCGTGAGCTGAATCGTTATCTTCACCCCCAGAGCCGATATTACCATCGAAGGTATTAACATCTTCACCACCAGTGGTACTAATCCAAGTCGCTAGAATTCCTGAGAAGCTAAACGAATCGACCATTACATCCAACTGTGCAGTATCATTTTGGGCAATGTCCACGTCATCGGCGACTGTGACTGTGACTGTGGAATGTGCTGTATGACCAGCACCATCAACTGCCACGACTTGAATCCCATTAACTGTTAAGCTGTTGGCATTTACACTATGGGGGAGATTGGTCAGCAATTCGGCTGTAACTGTGACATCGCCTTGTTCTCCCGCATTGATACGATCCCAATCTAAGGTTAAGCGAAGTGCCTCTCTACCATAGACGGTACCGATTAATTGACCAGCACCATTGAGTGCCCAATGGATTTGGGCGTTAATACCTACGACTGAAATATTTGATAAGTTACCAAATTGGAAGCTTTCAATTGAATTGCTACCAGATTTAAAGCTCAGTGTTTGTACTGTTGTATCATTACCATCACTTGGTAATACGTCTTCATACAAAAACACTTGGGCGTTTGGTGTATTGGCAATAGGTTGTGCTGCAGGGTCTACAGTGACAGTAATTAAACCTTCAGTAGAATCCCCATCGTTGTCTGTTGCATTGTAAGCAAACTCAATATCGATAGGATCTTCAGTGACTATTGTGTTAGCTGAAACATCTATAATTTGGAAATCACTACCACTTTCATAACTAATAGTGATCGAAGTTATATTGGATCCATTCAGAGCCAAGGCTTCGAATTCTAAAGTTCCGTTTATTTCAATAAACTGTTCACTAGTCGTACCATTGGCATATGTGATGACTACCTTAGCTGTGGATACACTATCATGGGAACCATTTGAGCCGGTACCTAGACTGATAGTTGCAGCACTTGTGCCTGTAGAACTATAAGCAAAATTAATTGATTCACCAGTAGATATTGATGGATCGCCCACACCAATACCAAAACTGTTTGAGTTTACTTTGTGGTTACCACTACCAATACCAGTTATGGTGATGAGTGTATCCTCTGCACTGGCGTCACCATGGGTATCGAGCGTTCCATCTGTTAATACGTGATAGGCGTCGCTTGCGCCAGCTTGTATTCCAACAAAGGATGCTGTGGTGGTTTTATCTAGTTGTATTTCCTTAGATAATTCAAGCTGATAATCATAGTTGCCATTACCATCAGGAACTGCCGTTAAGGTAAACACCTCCTCGCCAGCATTGAAAACACCATCGTTATTAATATCTGCCCATGCAGTTAAGGTATTACCTGACATTAATGTCTGCAGCGGCTTACCATCACAAAATAAGCCAGTAGTGACGATGCTAAATGTGATTTCATCTAACCCATCTGCACCAGGAGCGAGTAAATCGCCACTGATCATTCCACTGCCGTTAAGTATGTGTTGAGCGAGATCTTGATCTACTTGATCGACCGGAGAGTCATCTTCAATTTTTATCTCAAAACTACCATTGGTTATTTGGTTTCCATCATCAACAGAAATGCCAATTTCAATGGGTAGCTCGTTTTCCCCTGTAGAGTTGGGGTGATCAATAGGCCCTAGTAGTGTTACTTCATATCCCCAAGTGCCAGATGAATTACCGATAGGTGGAGTTAGGGTTATTGTGATGACAGGAACGTTTGTACCTACTATGTAGCCAGTAAGTGTATTGCCAATCCAAGACCAAGCAATATCTTCACCGCCCGAAGTCAGGCCCGCTGGGCCAGAAAGCGAGACAGTTAGGGAGTCATTATCAACGTCAGTGATATTGATTTCGCCAGTCATTGAACTCAAATTGGTGGTGTCACTATCTCCAACAGTATCTTGGATACCGCCGGTTAGGCCTTCTTCAGACACGACAGCATTATCAGCCGAAACAATCACTGGCGCATCGTTCAGTGGGGTGACGGTTAAGCTTAAGGTAGAGGTGTCATTGCTGCCAGAGCCGTCGGTCAAGATGTAGGTAATGACGGGCACGGGGCCAAAGTAGTTGGCCACAGGGGTAAAGGTATACACGCCATCGCTGTTGAGGCTGAAGGTACCAATACCGTCGATGTTGATGTCACTGCCATCGGCGGGATAGACAGTGTCATCCCCGGCAATGGTGAAGCTGACCACGCTCAAGGGGCCGTCAACACTGACGCCATCAATCACGTTACCGGTCACTTCGGGGCTGTCTTCGACAATGCTGCGCTCTTCGTTGTCGTCGGTGAAGTTATCGTTCACAGGGGTGACATCGAGGGTCAGGGTCGAGGTGTCATTGCTGCCAGAGCCGTCGGTCAAGATGTAGGTAATGACGGGCACGGGGCCAAAGTAGTTGGCCACAGGGGTAAAGGTATACACGCCATCGCTGTTGAGGCTGAAGGTACCAATACCGTCGATGTTGATGTCACTGCCATCGGCGGGATAGACAGTGTCATCCCCGGCAATGGTGAAGCTGACCACGCTCAAGGGGCCGTCAACACTGACGCCATCAATCACGTTACCGGTCACTTCGGGGCTGTCTTCGACAATGCTGCGCTCTTCGTTGTCGTCGGTGAAGTTATCGTTCACAGGGGTGACATCGAGGGTCAGGGTCGAGGTGTCATTGCTGCCAGAGCCGTCGGTCAAGATGTAGGTAATGACGGGCACGGGGCCAAAGTAGTTGGCCACAGGGGTAAAGGTATACACGCCATCGCTGTTGAGGCTGAAGGTACCAATACCGTCGATGTTGATGTCACTGCCATCGGCGGGATAGACAGTGTCATCCCCGGCAATGGTGAAGCTGACCACGCTCAAGGGGCCGTCAACACTGACGCCATCAATCACGTTACCGGTCACTTCGGGGCTGTCTTCGACAATGCTGCGCTCTTCGTTGTCGTCGGTGAAGTTATCGTTCACAGGGGTGACATCGAGGGTCAGGGTCGAGGTGTCATTGCTGCCAGAGCCGTCGGTCAAGATGTAGGTAATGACGGGCACGGGGCCAAAGTAGTTGGCCACAGGGGTAAAGGTATACACGCCATCGCTGTTGAGGCTGAAGGTACCAATACCGTCGATGTTGATGTCACTGCCATCGGCGGGATAGACAGTGTCATCCCCGGCAATGGTGAAGCTGACCACGCTCAAGGGGCCGTCAACACTGACGCCATCAATCACGTTACCGGTCACTTCGGGGCTGTCTTCGACAATGCTGCGCTCTTCGTTGTCGTCGGTGAAGTTATCGTTCACAGGGGTGACATCGAGGGTCAGGGTCGAGGTGTCATTGCTGCCAGAGCCGTCGGTCAAGATGTAGGTAATGACGGGCACGGGGCCAAAGTAGTTGGCCACAGGGGTAAAGGTATACACGCCATCGCTGTTGAGGCTGAAGGTACCAATACCGTCGATGTTGATGTCACTGCCATCGGCGGGATAGACAGTGTCATCCCCGGCAATGGTGAAGCTGACCACGCTCAAGGGGCCGTCAACACTGACGCCATCAATCACGTTACCGGTCACTTCGGGGCTGTCTTCGACAATGCTGCGCTCTTCGTTGTCGTCGGTGAAGTTATCGTTCACAGGGGTGACATCGAGGGTCAGGGTCGAGGTGTCATTGCTGCCAGAGCCGTCGGTCAAGATGTAGGTAATGACGGGCACGGGGCCAAAGTAGTTGGCCACAGGGGTAAAGGTATACACGCCATCGCTGTTGAGGCTGAAGGTACCAATACCGTCGATGTTGATGTCACTGCCATCGGCGGGATAGACAGTGTCATCCCCGGCAATGGTGAAGCTGACCACGCTCAAGGGGCCGTCAACACTGACGCCATCAATCACGTTACCGGTCACTTCGGGGCTGTCTTCGACAATGCTGCGCTCTTCGTTGTCGTCGGTGAAGTTATCGTTCACAGGGGTGACATCGAGGGTCAGGGTCGAGGTGTCATTGCTGCCAGAGCCGTCGGTCAAGATGTAGGTAATGACGGGCACGGGGCCAAAGTAGTTGGCCACAGGGGTAAAGGTATACACGCCATCGCTGTTGAGGCTGAAGGTACCAATACCGTCGATGTTGATGTCACTGCCATCGGCGGGATAGACAGTGTCATCCCCGGCAATGGTGAAGCTGACCACGCTCAAGGGGCCGTCAACACTGACGCCATCAATCACGTTACCGGTCACTTCGGGGCTGTCTTCGACAATGCTGCGCTCTTCGTTGTCGTCGGTGAAGTTATCGTTCACAGGGGTGACATCGAGGGTCAGGGTCGAGGTGTCATTGCTGCCAGAGCCGTCGGTCAAGATGTAGGTAATGACGGGCACGGGGCCAAAGTAGTTGGCCACAGGGGTAAAGGTATACACGCCATCGCTGTTGAGGCTGAAGGTACCAATACCGTCGATGTTGATGTCACTGCCATCGGCGGGATAGACAGTGTCATCCCCGGCAATGGTGAAGCTGACCACGCTCAAGGGGCCGTCAACACTGACGCCATCAATCACGTTACCGGTCACTTCGGGGCTGTCTTCGACAATGCTGCGCTCTTCGTTGTCGTCGGTGAAGTTATCGTTCACAGGGGTGACATCGAGGGTCAGGGTCGAGGTGTCATTGCTGCCAGAGCCGTCGGTCAAGATGTAGGTAATGACGGGCACGGGGCCAAAGTAGTTGGCCACAGGGGTAAAGGTATACACGCCATCGCTGTTGAGGCTGAAGGTACCAATACCGTCGATGTTGATGTCACTGCCATCGGCGGGATAGACAGTGTCATCCCCGGCAATGGTGAAGCTGACCACGCTCAAGGGGCCGTCAACACTGACGCCATCAATCACGTTACCGGTCACTTCGGGGCTGTCTTCGACAATGCTGCGCTCTTCGTTGTCGTCGGTGAAGTTATCGTTCACAGGGGTGACATCGAGGGTCAGGGTCGAGGTGTCATTGCTGCCAGAGCCGTCGGTCAAGATGTAGGTAATGACGGGCACGGGGCCAAAGTAGTTGGCCACAGGGGTAAAGGTATACACGCCATCGCTGTTGAGGCTGAAGGTACCAATACCGTCGATGTTGATGTCACTGCCATCGGCGGGATAGACAGTGTCATCCCCGGCAATGGTGAAGCTGACCACGCTCAAGGGGCCGTCAACACTGACGCCATCAATCACGTTACCGGTCACTTCGGGGCTGTCTTCGACAATGCTGCGCTCTTCGTTGTCGTCGGTGAAGTTATCGTTCACAGGGGTGACATCGAGGGTCAGGGTCGAGGTGTCATTGCTGCCAGAGCCGTCGGTCAAGATGTAGGTAATGACGGGCACGGGGCCAAAGTAGTTGGCCACAGGGGTAAAGGTATACACGCCATCGCTGTTGAGGCTGAAGGTACCAATACCGTCGATGTTGATGTCACTGCCATCGGCGGGATAGACAGTGTCATCCCCGGCAATGGTGAAGCTGACCACGCTCAAGGGGCCGTCAACACTGACGCCATCAATCACGTTACCGGTCACTTCGGGGCTGTCTTCGACAATGCTGCGCTCTTCGTTGTCGTCGGTGAAGTTATCGTTCACAGGGGTGACATCGAGGGTCAGGGTCGAGGTGTCATTGCTGCCAGAGCCGTCGGTCAAGATGTAGGTAATGACGGGCACGGGGCCAAAGTAGTTGGCCACAGGGGTAAAGGTATACACGCCATCGCTGTTGAGGCTGAAGGTACCAATACCGTCGATGTTGATGTCACTGCCATCGGCGGGATAGACAGTGTCATCCCCGGCAATGGTGAAGCTGACCACGCTCAAGGGGCCGTCAACACTGACGCCATCAATCACGTTACCGGTCACTTCGGGGCTGTCTTCGACAATGCTGCGCTCTTCGTTGTCGTCGGTGAAGTTATCGTTCACAGGGGTGACATCGAGGGTCAGGGTCGAGGTGTCATTGCTGCCAGAGCCGTCGGTCAAGATGTAGGTAATGACGGGCACGGGGCCAAAGTAGTTGGCCACAGGGGTAAAGGTATACACGCCATCGCTGTTGAGGCTGAAGGTACCAATACCGTCGATGTTGATGTCACTGCCATCGGCGGGATAGACAGTGTCATCCCCGGCAATGGTGAAGCTGACCACGCTCAAGGGGCCGTCAACACTGACGCCATCAATCACGTTACCGGTCACTTCGGGGCTGTCTTCGACAATGCTGCGCTCTTCGTTGTCGTCGGTGAAGTTATCGTTCACAGGGGTGACATCGAGGGTCAGGGTCGAGGTGTCATTGCTGCCAGAGCCGTCGGTCAAGATGTAGGTAATGACGGGCACGGGGCCAAAGTAGTTGGCCACAGGGGTAAAGGTATACACGCCATCGCTGTTGAGGCTGAAGGTACCAATACCGTCGATGTTGATGTCACTGCCATCGGCGGGATAGACAGTGTCATCCCCGGCAATGGTGAAGCTGACCACGCTCAAGGGGCCGTCAACACTGACGCCATCAATCACGTTACCGGTCACTTCGGGGCTGTCTTCGACAATGCTGCGCTCTTCGTTGTCGTCGGTGAAGTTATCGTTCACAGGGGTGACATCGAGGGTCAGGGTCGAGGTGTCATTGCTGCCAGAGCCGTCGGTCAAGATGTAGGTAATGACGGGCACGGGGCCAAAGTAGTTGGCCACAGGGGTAAAGGTATACACGCCATCGCTGTTGAGGCTGAAGGTACCAATACCGTCGATGTTGATGTCACTGCCATCGGCGGGATAGACAGTGTCATCCCCGGCAATGGTGAAGCTGACCACGCTCAAGGGGCCGTCAACACTGACGCCATCAATCACGTTACCGGTCACTTCGGGGCTGTCTTCGACAATGCTGCGCTCTTCGTTGTCGTCGGTGAAGTTATCGTTCACAGGGGTGACATCGAGGGTCAGGGTCGAGGTGTCATTGCTGCCAGAGCCGTCGGTCAAGATGTAGGTAATGACGGGCACGGGGCCAAAGTAGTTGGCCACAGGGGTAAAGGTATACACGCCATCGCTGTTGAGGCTGAAGGTACCAATACCGTCGATGTTGATGTCACTGCCATCGGCGGGATAGACAGTGTCATCCCCGGCAATGGTGAAGCTGACCACGCTCAAGGGGCCGTCAACACTGACGCCATCAATCACGTTACCGGTCACTTCGGGGCTGTCTTCGACAATGCTGCGCTCTTCGTTGTCGTCGGTGAAGTTATCGTTCACAGGGGTGACATCGAGGGTCAGGGTCGAGGTGTCATTGCTGCCAGAGCCGTCGGTCAAGATGTAGGTAATGACGGGCACGGGGCCAAAGTAGTTGGCCACAGGGGTAAAGGTATACACGCCATCGCTGTTGAGGCTGAAGGTACCAATACCGTCGATGTTGATGTCACTGCCATCGGCGGGATAGACAGTGTCATCCCCGGCAATGGTGAAGCTGACCACGCTCAAGGGGCCGTCAACACTGACGCCATCAATCACGTTACCGGTCACTTCGGGGCTGTCTTCGACAATGCTGCGCTCTTCGTTGTCGTCGGTGAAGTTATCGTTCACAGGGGTGACATCGAGGGTCAGGGTCGAGGTGTCATTGCTGCCAGAGCCGTCGGTCAAGATGTAGGTAATGACGGGCACGGGGCCAAAGTAGTTGGCCACAGGGGTAAAGGTATACACGCCATCGCTGTTGAGGCTGAAGGTACCAATACCGTCGATGTTGATGTCACTGCCATCGGCGGGATAGACAGTGTCATCCCCGGCAATGGTGAAGCTGACCACGCTCAAGGGGCCGTCAACACTGACGCCATCAATCACGTTACCGGTCACTTCGGGGCTGTCTTCGACAATGCTGCGCTCTTCGTTGTCGTCGGTGAAGTTATCGTTCACAGGGGTGACATCGAGGGTCAGGGTCGAGGTGTCATTGCTGCCAGAGCCGTCGGTCAAGATGTAGGTAATGACGGGCACGGGGCCAAAGTAGTTGGCCACAGGGGTAAAGGTATACACGCCATCGCTGTTGAGGCTGAAGGTACCAATACCGTCGATGTTGATGTCACTGCCATCGGCGGGATAGACAGTGTCATCCCCGGCAATGGTGAAGCTGACCACGCTCAAGGGGCCGTCAACACTGACGCCATCAATCACGTTACCGGTCACTTCGGGGCTGTCTTCGACAATGCTGCGCTCTTCGTTGTCGTCGGTGAAGTTATCGTTCACAGGGGTGACATCGAGGGTCAGGGTCGAGGTGTCATTGCTGCCAGAGCCGTCGGTCAAGATGTAGGTAATGACGGGCACGGGGCCAAAGTAGTTGGCCACAGGGGTAAAGGTATACACGCCATCGCTGTTGAGGCTGAAGGTACCAATACCGTCGATGTTGATGTCACTGCCATCGGCGGGATAGACAGTGTCATCCCCGGCAATGGTGAAGCTGACCACGCTCAAGGGGCCGTCAACACTGACGCCATCAATCACGTTACCGGTCACTTCGGGGCTGTCTTCGACAATGCTGCGCTCTTCGTTGTCGTCGGTGAAGTTATCGTTCACAGGGGTGACATCGAGGGTCAGGGTCGAGGTGTCATTGCTGCCAGAGCCGTCGGTCAAGATGTAGGTAATGACGGGCACGGGGCCAAAGTAGTTGGCCACAGGGGTAAAGGTATACACGCCATCGCTGTTGAGGCTGAAGGTACCAATACCGTCGATGTTGATGTCACTGCCATCGGCGGGATAGACAGTGTCATCCCCGGCAATGGTGAAGCTGACCACGCTCAAGGGGCCGTCAACACTGACGCCATCAATCACGTTACCGGTCACTTCGGGGCTGTCTTCGACAATGCTGCGCTCTTCGTTGTCGTCGGTGAAGTTATCGTTCACAGGGGTGACATCGAGGGTCAGGGTCGAGGTGTCATTGCTGCCAGAGCCGTCGGTCAAGATGTAGGTAATGACGGGCACGGGGCCAAAGTAGTTGGCCACAGGGGTAAAGGTATACACGCCATCGCTGTTGAGGCTGAAGGTACCAATACCGTCGATGTTGATGTCACTGCCATCGGCGGGATAGACAGTGTCATCCCCGGCAATGGTGAAGCTGACCACGCTCAAGGGGCCGTCAACACTGACGCCATCAATCACGTTACCGGTCACTTCGGGGCTGTCTTCGACAATGCTGCGCTCTTCGTTGTCGTCGGTGAAGTTATCGTTCACAGGGGTGACATCGAGGGTCAGGGTCGAGGTGTCATTGCTGCCAGAGCCGTCGGTCAAGATGTAGGTAATGACGGGCACGGGGCCAAAGTAGTTGGCCACAGGGGTAAAGGTATACACGCCATCGCTGTTGAGGCTGAAGGTACCAATACCGTCGATGTTGATGTCACTGCCATCGGCGGGATAGACAGTGTCATCCCCGGCAATGGTGAAGCTGACCACGCTCAAGGGGCCGTCAACACTGACGCCATCAATCACGTTACCGGTCACTTCGGGGCTGTCTTCGACAATGCTGCGCTCTTCGTTGTCGTCGGTGAAGTTATCGTTCACAGGGGTGACATCGAGGGTCAGGGTCGAGGTGTCATTGCTGCCAGAGCCGTCGGTCAAGATGTAGGTAATGACGGGCACGGGGCCAAAGTAGTTGGCCACAGGGGTAAAGGTATACACGCCATCGCTGTTGAGGCTGAAGGTACCAATACCGTCGATGTTGATGTCACTGCCATCGGCGGGATAGACAGTGTCATCCCCGGCAATGGTGAAGCTGACCACGCTCAAGGGGCCGTCAACACTGACGCCATCAATCACGTTACCGGTCACTTCGGGGCTGTCTTCGACAATGCTGCGCTCTTCGTTGTCGTCGGTGAAGTTATCGTTCACAGGGGTGACATCGAGGGTCAGGGTCGAGGTGTCATTGCTGCCAGAGCCGTCGGTCAAGATGTAGGTAATGACGGGCACGGGGCCAAAGTAGTTGGCCACAGGGGTAAAGGTATACACGCCATCGCTGTTGAGGCTGAAGGTACCAATACCGTCGATGTTGATGTCACTGCCATCGGCGGGATAGACAGTGTCATCCCCGGCAATGGTGAAGCTGACCACGCTCAAGGGGCCGTCAACACTGACGCCATCAATCACGTTACCGGTCACTTCGGGGCTGTCTTCGACAATGCTGCGCTCTTCGTTGTCGTCGGTGAAGTTATCGTTCACAGGGGTGACATCGAGGGTCAGGGTCGAGGTGTCATTGCTGCCAGAGCCGTCGGTCAAGATGTAGGTAATGACGGGCACGGGGCCAAAGTAGTTGGCCACAGGGGTAAAGGTATACACGCCATCACTGTTTAAGGTGAAGCTGCCGACACCGACGATAGCCACGGCTTGGCCGAGCACGAAGGGACCGGCCACGCCAGCGATGCTGAAGCTTTGGACGGTTAACGGGCCATCGACACTGCTGCCATCAATCACGTTACCGGTCTTCTCGCCACTGTCTTCGGCAATCGACACCACTTCATCGTTATCGGTGAAGTCATCGTTCTCTGGGGTGACTTCAATCGTTAACGTGGCGGTTGAGCCTGTGTTGGTGGTGTAGGTGATGACAGGGACTTGGCCATTCCAGTTTTCATTAGGGGTGAAGGTGTAAGAGCCATCGGCATTAAGAATTAAGCTACCGCCTTCGAGTTCAACTGTGGTGCCTGCGGTAAAAGTATTGCCATTCACGGTGAAGCTGACAACGGAAAGGCTGCTGTCGATATCGCTGTCATTGTCGAGTACATTGCCGGTAGCGACGGTATCTTCTGCCACGGTATTGGTGTCGTTAACCAATACAGACGGATCATCAACCGGGGTAACTTCAATCGTTAACGTGGCGGTTGATCCTGTGTTGGTTGTGTAGGTGATGACCGGGACTTGGCCATTCCAGTTTTCATTAGGGGTGAAGGTGTAAGAGCCATCGGCATTAAGAATTAAGCTGCCGCCTTCGAGTTCAACTGTGGTGCCTGCGGTAAAGGTATTGCCGTTCACGGTGAAGCTGACAACGGAAAGGCTGCTGTCGATATCGCTGTCATTGTCGAGCACGTTGCCTGTGGCGACGGTATCTTCTGCCACGGTATTGCTATCGTTAACCAATACAGATGGATCATCAACCGGGGTAACTTCAATCGTTAACGTGGCGGTTGAGCCAGTGTTGGTCGTGTAGGTGATGACCGGGACTTGGCCATTCCAGTTTTCATTAGGGGTGAAGGTGTAAGAACCATCGGCATTAAGAATTAAGCTGCCGCCTTCGAGTTCAACTGTGGTGCCTGCGGTAAAGGTATTACCGTTTACGGTGAAGCTGACAACGGAAAGGCTGCTGTCGATATCGCTGTCATTGTCGAGCACGTTGCCGGTGGCGACGGTATCTTCTGCCACGGTATTGGTATCGTTAACCAACACAGAAGGATCATCAACTGGGGTAACTTCAATCGTTAACGTGGCGGTTGAGCCTGTGTTGGTTGTGTAAGTGATGACCGGGACTTGACCATTCCAGTTTTCATTAGGGGTGAAGGTGTAAGAGCCATCGGCATTAAGAATTAAGCTGCCGCCTTCGAGTTCAACTGTGGTGCCTGCGGTAAAGGTATTGCCGTTCACGGTGAAGCTGACAACGGAAAGGCTGCTGTCGATATCGCTGTCATTGTCGAGCACGTTGCCTGTGGCGACGGTATCTTCTGCCACGGTATTGCTATCGTTAACCAATACAGATGGATCATCAACCGGGGTAACTTCAATCGTTAACGTGGCGGTTGAGCCAGTGTTGGTCGTGTAGGTGATGACCGGGACTTGGCCATTCCAGTTTTCATTAGGGGTGAAGGTGTAAGAACCATCGGCATTAAGAATTAAGCTGCCGCCTTCGAGTTCAACTGTGGTGCCTGCGGTAAAGGTATTACCGTTTACGGTGAAGCTGACAACGGAAAGGCTGCTGTCGATATCGCTGTCATTGTCGAGCACGTTGCCGGTGGCGACGGTATCTTCTGCCACGGTATTGGTATCGTTAACCAACACAGAAGGATCATCAACTGGGGTAACTTCAATCGTTAACGTGGCGGTTGAGCCTGTGTTGGTTGTGTAAGTGATGACCGGGACTTGACCATTCCAGTTTTCATTAGGGGTGAAGGTGTAAGAGCCATCGGCATTAAGAATTAAGCTGCCGCCTTCGAGTTCAACTGTGGTGCCTGCGGTAAAGGTATTGCCGTTCACGGTGAAGCTGACAACGGAAAGGCTGCTGTCGATATCGCTGTCATTGTCTAGCACGTTGCCGGTTGCGACGGTATCTTCTGCCACGGTATTGGTGTCGTTAACCAATACAGACGGATCATCAACCGGGGTGACTTCAATCGTTAACGTGGCGGTTGAGCCTGTGTTGGTTGTGTAGGTGATGACCGGGACTTGGCCATTCCAGTTTTCATTAGGGGTGAAGGTGTAAGAACCATCGGCATTGAGGACAAGAATACCGCCGTCTAAGGTTACTTGAGTGCCTGCGGCAAAGGAGGTGCCATCGATCTCAAAACTTACCACCGTCAGTAGGGTATCGATGTCGCTGTCGTTAGTAAGCACATTACCTGTGGCAACGGAGTCTTCCGCGACAGTGTTTGTATCATTAACTAATAGAGAAGGTGAGTCAGTTGCTATTGTTTGTTCTGGCGTCGGTGTGGCGGCATCAGCCAATGGTTGACCTGCGGTGGAATAACCTGCAGTGGCGAGTGCTTCTGAACCATCACGGGCCAGTGACACGTAACCGGAGTTACCATCACTGCCTGGGGCATTACCGGCTGCGGTCTCGGGCAAGTTCTGGGTTGGATCTTCACCAGATGCTATAAGATCTTGTAATGCTTGGATTTCATCTAAGGCTGCTTCACTGGCCGTGTTGGGGGCGGCTGCGGCGGTTGCGTTCGGGGCTACCTCATTAGATAGCTTAGTGCCATCATCGAAGGTGATCTCGTATGTCGCGTTTTCCCCAATATGGAGAACTGCACCTTTCGGGAGTAGTTCGCCATCCTTAGCGGGTTGATTTGTACCATTAACTTCGACGCTGATTTGCCCTTTAACAAGCTTGAGCATACCTTTTTTTGATGTAATGACCGATCCCATAATAAGCTCCCAACAGCTCAACTGTGTTAATCCGAAGACGCACAAAAACAACAAAAATGTTGAATTGTGATACAAGTGGTGAAATTTTAGCTGGTGAAGCGTGGTAAGTCAATTTTTTGACGCGCCTGTATAGCTTGCTATGACTGGATTTTATGGGGTGCAGTACGTAAAACTGACATTTTTTTGAGGGCTAACTAGATGTAGTGCCTTAATAAATAAAACTAACTCTATTTAGTGTATATCAACTCTATATAGAAACATATTTATAACAAAATAATCTTGGAGCCTAGATAAAAACTTTAGTGAGAGGTAAAAAATTGTGGGTGAGGAGGAGCCCACACTGGATGAGTCAATCGTTTACGAGTGATGTTATGGCGAAACGCCGTAATCTGCTTATGCAAACTACGGCGTCTATATTGATGGCTGATTGTATAGTTGGCCTGATTGTATAGAGCTACACATTAACCGCTTGGCGATAACTTTGATTAGCGTGACCTTGTTCGCCTAGTTGCTCTTGAATACGAGCTAGTGCTAACCAAGAGGCCTTTGTGGGCTCGAGCCGACACACATTTTGCCAGCAGGTTTTGGCTTCTTTCATATCTCGCGTTTGCTGATATAGCTTGGCGAGACACATCTGGTAGTCAGCATTATTTTCGTGGGTCACTTCATGTTTCAGTAACTGTTTTCGAATTTCAATATCTTGGGCTGTCACTATCTCGGGGATGACTTGTAAAAGTGCTGATTCGGGAGACGTTCGCAACTTCTTGGAGAGCAGTTTCAGCGCTTGATCTTTGTGATTAAAACGGCACAAACCTATGGCATAAATCGCCAGATACTCAGACTGATTGCGTTCGCTGCGCGATAACCATTGCCAGCACTGTTCTAAGGCTTCTTCACCTTTGATAGAAGCGGCTTTGAGTAGGGCACTGTTCGTTGCTAATTCGAGTTCATTTAACTGGCTATCATTGAGGATTTGGCGCTTCTTTAAAATAGGCAACAATAGCTTAAGTGCATCCCAATCCTCTTGGGCTCGATATAACTCTAGGGCGAGTTTGAGCACCGGAGCCTTGCTCTTACTTGTCGGGGCTAATTTATCCAACTCGGCGCGTGCTAGGGTTAATTCCCCTTGTTTTAAGAGGTATCGAGTGCGGGTCGTTGCGACGGCATTTGCGGCAAGGGGTTGCGTAGCTGCACGGTCAAGGTATTGATCACGCTCGGCTATTTTATTTTGATACTGGGCAGCGCGGGCCGCCGCCAGTAAGTTAACGGCGGGGAGTTCACCGTTATCTGCGCCTTTTATCATAGCGCGTTCTGCTGCTGGCCAATCTTCTTCAGCCAGAGCGAGCGCACCCATTAAGGTATGTTTTTTGGCTGAGCGGCGGCGCCAATGGTAAGGGATAAAACGGCTGCGCAGCATCAGATTAATGGCGCTAATCACGAGCCATTCGAGCACCTGAAACACGGCATAAAATACAATTAAAGCTATGATCCCAAAGACTAAACTGGTCTCTATCTGATAATCACCCGCCGCAATATACACATAACCAGTATTGCCAACCAGCCAAGGGCTGATACAGAGCCCTATTAGCACAATTCCTAAGAAAATTAATATCTTGATCATAGTGGCGCATCCTCTGATGATGTCAACTCACCATAGCTGGTTAGCTGTAATAGCAGAGGTTTAGCGGCAAAGGATTTCAGGGTAATAGGGTCGAGCACAACTGTGGCTAGCTTATCGATTTCGGCGATGGCTTCGACCGTTTTATGGTCCTGAGTATCGAAGTAGGTTTGGATCCATTTGCGTGCCATCATCAACGATTGGTGATAGGCCGCTCTGTCATAGCGATATAACGCAAGTTGGGATTGCAGCAGTTTATGACGAATATTTTCCACCAAATACCATTGCTGTTCCGGTGCGAGTAATGCGGGGGCATCGGCGGTTCTGTGGCGTATGGTAATAAAATCTTGGGTTAACGCTTTCCACGTCTTGCCTAAGTTGCTCTGCCAGTCATTTAAATCGCCAGTAATGTTTGTATCTTCAGGGGTATCGGCTGCTGCATCGGCGCGATTAAGCGGCAATTTATCGAGTTGCTCAATTAAGGCATCGAGGGCTAATACACTGCCATCAATATCCGTGGTTTTAATGCTGGCCGTGGCAGCAATATCTTTCGCTAACGCCTTACGAATAGGCAGCAAAGCGGGATTGTTCATCGCGGCAATGGTTTCATCCGCGGACTTTAATAGATCGGTGGCGGTGCGGGGATCTTTCTCTAACCAAAGTTTACGGCCCGCCATATTCACTAGATATTCGGCTTCTGAGGCCATCCAATGGGTTGGGCTGCGCTGGGCGAGTTTATTGAGTCTATCCTGCAGCTGGTTTTGGTCTTCGGCCAGCTTTGCTAATTCTTGGAAAGTTTTGGCATCGTTCAGCTGCTGCTGTTCAAGCTGGCCAATACGTTGATTTGGCTGCAATAATGCTTGTTGTAATTGATCCTGCAGGGCAATATTTTTCGCATCCTGAACGAGCAGTTGTTGTTGTAGCTGTTGGTACAGCATAAAACCGCCACCAAGGGTGCAAACGGTTAAACCGAGCGCTAATAACACCCCAAAGCGAATCGCCCACGAGCTTCTCTTGGCGGCTGACGTTGGACTCGGTGCGGTTGATTGTGTGGCTTTAGCTGTTTTGGGTTCGGTGGATGACGCTGGAGTTGTGGACGTGTCATCGGTCGTTTCCGGTGACGCTATAATAGAAATGGCCTGTGATTCTGGGCTCTTTGCGTCGTGCTTGTTGTTATCCATTTAACAGTCCTTGAAAACATGCTACTGCCGAAATTCGAGTAAAATCGGGCTAAATAGCGCTTAGAGTTTAAGGGCGTTTAGCACGGCTTTGCTGTTGGCGGCATTGGCATTGGTGACTTGGGTTATACCAAAGGCGTGAGCTTGAGCTTCTACTCGGTTACTTGGGACTATGATATGACATGAGCGCAGCCATGCAAATAACTCTTTTGGCACTAGATTAATCAGGTTATCCAGCACTTCACCACTGGTCACCACAATAGTATCAATCCCGAAGGCTTGCCATTGTTGTACTAAGTGTTGTCCATCGAGCGGTGGGCAGGCCCGTTGATACACTTCCCAATAGCGCACATCTGCACCGCGCTCTGCCAGTTGTTCGGCAAGCGCTTCACGGCCACCTACGCCACGTATGATAGTAATCTGCTTAGCTTTAATATCTTGCAGCGGCGCGAGTGTGAGTAGACCTTCGGTCTGCTGGCAATCATCAGGAGCTTCGAGGGCTTCAATGCCGAGCTGATTTAATGCTTCCCAAGTCGCATGCCCAACGGCGAAGTATGGAATTTGTGGCCAGCCTTTGATTGGAGAATTCGCGGCTGTTAAGGCGTTATCAGCAAAAGTCACCGCATTGGCGCTGATGCAGATAATCATATCGGCCTGTGCCAAGGGATGTGGGGTATCGCTTGTTATGGGTGGCGTAGCTTCGACACACAGCAGAGGGGTGACCCAATGGCTAATGCCTCGCTCATTCAAGGCATCGACCATGGACTGATTGCGCCCCTCGGGGCGCGTCAGTAAGACTTTCATTGACTTAGGCTTTAGCGTAAACAGCGTCGAGAATGCCTTTTGCACCTTTGCTCAGTAACTCTTCTGCAAGGGCAACGCCTAATTGCGTGGCTTCGGTCTTAGGACCTGTGATCACGCCTTCGATGATTTCGCTGCCATCGGGGTTACCGACTAGGCCGCGTAGGGTCATCTCGTCACCATCGATTTCGGCAAAGGCGCCAATGGGTACTTGGCAGCCGCCTTCGAGGCGAGTGTTCATCGCACGCTCGGCAATCACACGGTAGCGCGTTTCTAAATGCTCTAATGGTGCCAGTAGCGCTTTAACGCGTTCATCGTTAGTGCGACATTCGATACCCACAGCGCCTTGGCCGTTAGCGGGTAAGGATTCTTCGGCCGAAATAAAGCTGGCGATACGCTCAGATAATTTCAGGCGGATTAAGCCGGCTGCGGCAAGAATAATGGCATCGTATTCGCCGTTATCAAGCTTAGCTAAACGTGTGCCTACGTTGCCGCGTAGATCTTTGATAATGAGGTCAGGGCGTGATGCGCGCAGTTGGCATTGACGACGTAGGCTCGAGGTGCCCACGGTTGCGCCTAGTGGTAATTCGCTGATCGATTTATATAAATTCGATACAAAGGCATCGCGGGGATCTTCACGCTCGCAGATCACCTCAAGGCCTAAGCCTTCAGGGAAGTCGACGGGCACGTCTTTCATGGAGTGCACTGCGATATCGGCCTGGTCTTCTAGCATGGCGACTTCAAGTTCTTTGACGAACAAACCTTTACCGCCTACTTTTGCTAGCGGCGTATCTAAAATCACGTCGCCCTTAGTGCTCATTGGCAATAGCTCCACCACAATACCGGGGTGAATGCGTTCTAATTCGGCTTTAACAAATTCAGCTTGCCACATGGCCAGCGGACTCTTGCGGGTTGCGATACGTATGCGGTTTTCAGACATGCCTAGTTTCCATCAAAGATCTTAGTTGCGCCAATGCTAACATTGGCTATTCGTTTATGTAAGGAAGCTCTATCGATTCTTTGAAGTTGGCTGTGTTCTAAATAGCCATAAAGTGTGACGAACTTCACGTTTGGTTGCTTGGGTTTGTAAAAGTGTTAACATGAGCACACTTCTCATAAGTATTTAAGCGTTGTGTTCTAGGATGGATCAGCAAGGCCTATTTCCTGATATTGCAGAAAGACTTAATAAGGTTCGCATCGCGCGAGCTTTGGCTTTGCTGTCGCCGTTACAAAAGCATTTATTCCATTTAATTCCCTTCCTGATCCACCAGAACAGCATTCAGTATCCCGGGTATCATGCTCCCAATACTCCCTGTGGTATTAAGGAATATTCAGCGGGTGTGCTCGAGTCGCATGCCTGCGATGTTGTTAAGTTGCCCTTTATGGCCCAAGAGCCTGATGTGTGTGCCTTCGAAGGCGTTTATGCCATGGGAAGTACCGCCAGCTTTGGCCAGAATACTAAGAGCGATGTCGATGTTTGGTTGGTATATAGTGCCGATTTGTGCGATAGGGATTTAGCCTTAATTCGCACTAAAGCCAATAGATTAACCGCATGGTTTGCCGAATATCAGTTTGAGGTGAACTTCTATTTAGTTCATTCGCAGCAGTTTAGTGGCGGTCAGGGGCGTAATGGATGCCAATCTTCCATGGCCCACGAGCACAGTGGTAGCGCGCAGCATTGGCTGTTGCTGGAGGAGTTTTACCGTAGTCAAATTCGCTTGGCGGGTAAAGCTATTGCTTGGTGGCCAGATGCTAAATTAAATCCTGATCTCTTGTATCTGGGGAATGTGCATGAATTACCCGCAAGTGAGTATTTTGGCGCCTCGTTATGGCTGCTCTACAAAGGCCTTGATAAGCCACACAAGGCCTTGATCAAAGTATTGTTACTCGAGGCCTATGCCAGTGAATATCCCCATTCGCAATTGCTCTGCGATCGCCTGTGGCAAAAAACGCTCGCGGGGGACTTTTCAACCGCGAATGATGCCTATTACTCCATCTATGAAGTCATTGAGGCCTACCTGTTAAAGCAAAATGATACCCGCCGGCTCGAGATCGCGCGTCGCTGCTTTTATTTAAAATGCGGGGTCTTTTTAAGTCGGCCAGATCAGGGCAAAGACTGGCGCTACGCCAAATTACAAAAGCTAGTGCAGGATTGGCAATGGCCCGAGAGTTTGATCCGCACCTTAGACGACTGTGAACATTGGCATAGCGGCCAACTCAATTGGTTTAACGATCAATTGAATGAGTTGTTATTGGCGAGCTACCAAACGCTATTGCGATTTGCATCGACCCACGAGCTAAATGAGGGATTGCGTGTCGAAGAGTTGGGGATGCTCACCCGCAAACTGCACACCTATTTTACCCAAGATGAAGATCAAATCTCTAAGCTGAATTTACTCTGGAGTCGTTCCGTTGCCGAATCGGAACTGACTATGGTCTCAAGCAGCCGTGAGAATCAATATTACCTGTACAGACAAGCACCAAAGCCACAGAACTTATTGGGTGAATCTGCCATATGCAAAGGTAAAACACCTTCGGCATTAATGATTTGGGCTTGCTTAAATGGTGTTTCCACCCCTGATACTAAATGGTATGAGTTAGGGCGGGGCAAAGTACAGTCGAAACGCCTTACCGAGGCCTCTAAGCGATTATTGAATTTTATTGACCATGATTGGCGAGTGTCCAAACGAGACCTATGCCAACCTTGGCATTTCAGAAAGCTGATCTTTGTGCTGAACCTAGACAATGATCCCACCACCCAATGGCACGGGCAGGAGATGATGGTCGATATGATGAATGCGAACGTATTTTCCCTTGGGCGTAAAAAGGAAAATATGCTCGGCGCCTTAGATGCGATATGCCTGAATAGTTGGGGCGAGTGGCAATGTCATCGCTTTGAAGGTGAAACCGCGGTATTACAAGCCTTGGCCTTTGTCACGCCAGGATTAAGGCGTGCGACTTTGCCCGTCGATATGGATGTGATCAGCTGCTCGCAAAAATTACGTCCCCAACTTAAATTAGCGGTAAAAAATCTGCTTATGCAAACAATGCGTTTATGTCAGCAGGCGCAGCAATCGAGCACTCTAGTTCAGCCGCTGCAGATAAGTCACACCCGCTATGGCATTTTCTTCAACCCACTGGGGATGGCGTATCAAGATTTAAGCGATGCAAAATCTTTCTACCAACAGTTATCCCGCAGTCATTTAGTGCAACTGCCACGGCCAGAATTGGGGGATGATCCTTTTTCGAGTATGCCTAAAGTGGTGCAGAATTATGCGGCTAAGGGATCTATCCAATATTTTCTACGTCAAAGGGTGGATAACTTAGATGTGTTTATTCTCGATGAGGAAAATCACCTGAGCCACTATGTACAGGCGGGATCGAACATGACTGAGCTAGTGAATAAAGTCAGCCATCACTATGTGTTTGGTGAACATTATGCTTCTAAGGCGCGGTTTAATATTCCGCAGTTTTTCCATCTGGTTCGGGTGGCGGGCGAGTTAACTGTGACACCCTTCGGTATCGATGTTGCCGATCAAGATCTTGAGTTTTAATAATATTTATAGTGAAAAATGGTTTTTGATCGCTCTTTATAACGCTTGATAACAACGGATGATAACAAGGAATGTCGATATAAATAGGGAAGCCAAGGCTTCCCTATTTATCTTGCGTAGCAAGGACTAGAAGCTAAGTTGAATGCCGCCCTGACGCTGGATAGACTCTTGCACGAATGGCATAAACTCTCCGCCGTTGCGTCCATCTAACCATTTCCCATCGACAAAACCGAAGTGATATCCACCAAAACGGGTGGCAACCCAGATCTCATGCAAAGGTTCTTGCTTGTTGATCACTATCTTAGAGCCATCCACAAATTCTAATTGCAGTACGTTGCCGCTGGCATCGATGTCGACGTCGGCATCTTGCTCATCAATCGCGGTTTCAATGGCATTCTCTATGGCTTGGAACATGTCATCGGCGAGCTGGTGAAATTCTGTATCTGTCATGGCCATGCATTTCTGTCCTTTGCTTTCGTCAAGATGGGTGCGATTATAAGGCCATTAGTCACCAGATGCACAGATGTTGAGAAAAATGAGACTGTTTTTATTGTTAATGCTTGGTAGCCTATTCATTACGGCATGCGGCCAAAAAGGGCCTCTGTATAAAGCACCTGCCGTTGAGGCGAGTCAAGCGACCGAAGCTGAAGTGCCTAAGACAGTGCCTGAGGCTGAAAAGATCAACACTGAAATTAACGCCATCGAAGCGGAAAAAACACAATAACCACCGCTAATTAGAATAATCAATACGACAACAAAGCGCAGTAAGGAACCGGACATTGGATCACTTTCTCTACCACAATAATACCCTGCATGCTGAAGGCTGTAGAGTGAACGATTTGGCCCAGACCTATGGCACGCCACTGTATGTCTATTCCCGCGCCACGCTTGAGCGCCATTGGCATGCCTTCGACAATGCCGTTGCAGATCATCCACATTTGATTTGTTATGCGGTTAAAGCCAATTCGAATTTGGCCGTACTGAATGTGCTAGCCCGCTTAGGTAGTGGGTTTGATATCGTTTCCGGTGGTGAGTTAGCGCGAGTGATTGAAGCGGGTGGCTCCCCCGATAAAGTGGTGTTCTCGGGCGTAGGTAAAACCGTTGCCGAAATGGAACAGGCGCTCAACCTAGGGATTTACTGCTTTAACGTTGAGTCGAGTGCCGAGCTTGAGCTGTTAAACCAGGTTGCCGGCCGTTTAGGCAAAGTCGCGCCAGTGTCCCTGCGAGTCAATCCCGATGTGGATGCGGGAACCCATCCCTATATTTCGACCGGCCTTAAAGAGAACAAATTCGGTATTGCTATGGATGAGGCTGAAACCGTCTTTGCCCGTGCCCATGCGCTGCCGCATTTACAGGTGAAGGGGGTCGATTGTCATATCGGCTCGCAACTGACTGAAATTCAACCTTTCCTCGATGCCATGGATAGGATGTTGGCACTGATCGATCGTTTAGCCGAGCAAGGCATAGTGATTGAGCATTTCGATGTGGGTGGTGGTTTGGGGGTCACCTATGATGCTGAAACACCGCCACACCCTGATGTGTATGCCGCCGCACTGCTCGCGCGTTTAGGTGACCGCAAGCTCAAGCTAATCTTCGAACCTGGCCGTGCGATTGCCGCCAACGCGGGGATTTTTGTCACAGAGGTGCTCTATCTTAAAGAGAACAGCGACAAGCGTTTTGCGATAGTCGATGGTGCGATGAACGACTTAATTCGCCCAGCACTCTACAGCGCATGGCAAAATATTATTCCCGTTAATCCAAGGAATGAGCAGACCTATGCCTTTGATATTGTTGGGCCAGTGTGTGAGACTGGTGACTTCCTCGGTAAAGACCGCCAGTTAGCCATAGCGGCGGGGGATTTGCTGGCGGTACGCTCGAGTGGCGCCTACGGTTTTGCGATGGCGTCGAACTACAATACCCGTCCTCGGGCCGCCGAAGTGATGGTCGATGGCGACAAGGCTTATCTAGTGCGCGAGCGAGAAAAACTGTCTCAGCTCTGGCAAGGTGAGCAACTCCTGCCGTAAACTAGAAAAATTATATTGATTCAGGCGCTTGGTTTCATATGTTATGAGCGGCGCCTCGGCTTAAAGGATAAGTATCTTGATTCAATTCACTAAGATGCACGGACTGGGCAACGATTTTATGGTGGTCGATGGGATCACGCAGAACGTGTTCTTTTCGCCTGAGCAGATCCGCCGTTTAGCCGATCGTAACTTTGGTATCGGTTTTGACCAGTTGCTCTTGGTCGAGCCGCCCTATGATCCCGATTTAGATTTTCACTATCGCATCTTCAATGCCGATGGAGGGGAAGTGGAGAATTGCGGTAATGGTGCCCGTTGTTTTGCCCGTTTTGTACGTAATAAAGGGCTGACAAATAAGAATAAAATTCGTGTTAGCACCTCATCGGGCAAAATGACGCTGCGTTTGGAACGTGATGGCACTGTGACCGTCAATATGGGCGTGCCTATTCTCGACCCCAGTCAAATCCCCTTTAAAGCCAAGAAGGCCGAAAAAACCTACCTGCTGCAAACCCCCCAACAAACTTTTTTATGTGGCGCGGCTTCTATGGGCAACCCCCACTGTGTGCTCGATGTGGAAGATGTTGCCAATGCTAACGTTGCCGAAATTGGCGCACTGCTGACCAAGCATGAGCGTTTTCCCCGTGGGGTGAATGTTGGGTTTATGCAAGTGGTGAACTCTGGCCATATCAAACTGCGGGTGTATGAGCGCGGCGCGGCCGAAACCTTAGCCTGTGGTACGGGGGCCTGTGCCGCAGTGGTTGTCGGGCAAGTTCAAGGGAAGCTCGACCAACAAGTGCGGGTGGATTTACCCGGTGGCACCTTAACCATCAATTGGGAAGGCGAGGGTAAACCCCTGTGGATGACCGGGCCCGCGCAACATGTTTACGACGGACAAATTCAGTTATGACAGAGCCCCTTATGCCGCAGACAGATGTGCCCTTCGATGAACTCCTCATTCGCGAGTATCTGCTCGATAATCCTGACTTTTTTAATCGTTATCCCGAGCTATTGTTAGCGATGCGTTTGCCCCATCTGGAACGTGGCGCTATTTCTCTGGTTGAGAGGCGACAGGAGTTGTTGCGCCAGCGAGTGGGTCAGCTCGAAGAAGAAATCACTCATCTGTTGGCGATGGCGGCGCGCAACGAGAAAATTTATCTGTTTAACTCTGAGCTGTCTTTTAAGTTGCTCAATTGTGCCGATCTGGTATCGCTTAAAGAGGTTTTAGCCGACAGCTTGAAGGATCAGTTTCATTTTACCCATGTGCGCCTTATTAGTGTGCTCGATGTCGACCTTGATATGAAAGCGATTTGGGAGCAACGCTTGCGTAAAGGTCACTATTTTGGCCGCGTGACGCAACAGGAAGCTAAACGCTTATTTGGCGCCGAAGTGGGCTCAGTTGCCTTAGTCAAGTTAGCCGAAGAGATCCCCGTTATCTTTGCCATCGCCAGCCAAGATGCGACCCATTTTCACCCCGATATGGACAATATGCTGCTGGAACAGTTACGGCGTTTGCTGGCTCATATGTTAGCTAAGCTTTGATTATTATCGAGTTAATGCTCAATCCCCACCGATAAGGAGCCCGATATGAGTGCACAAGCGAGCGATATATCGGATCCCAAGGTGGCGGATCCCAGTGAAAACTACCTGCAATCCTTTGAGCGTTACTTACATTCGGAGCGGCAGTTATCAGATCATACGGTGCGGAATTATCTCTACGAGTTACACCGCGCCAATGAATTGCTGCCAGATGGCATCAATCTGCTCAATGTCGCGCGTGAGCACTGGCAACAAGTGCTCGCCAAATTGCACCGCAAGGGGTTAAGTCCACGCTCCCTTTCATTGTGTTTGTCCGCGATAAAGCAATGGGGCGAGTTTCTGCTGCGCGAAGGTGTGATAGCCCTTAATCCCGCTAAAGGCTTAAGTGCGCCTAAACAGGCTAAACCGCTGCCGAAGAATATCGATGTCGATTCCCTAACCCATTTGCTGGAAATTGAGGGCACAGATCCCTTGAGTCTGCGGGATAAAGCCATCATGGAGCTGTTTTATTCCAGTGGCTTACGTTTGGCAGAGCTTGCGGCACTCGACTTAACCAGTGTGCATTATGAGTTAAGGGAAGTGCGGGTATTAGGTAAAGGCAATAAAGAGCGAATTGTGCCAGTAGGCCGTTATGCCATCAAGGCGTTAGAAGCGTGGCTCACCTGTCGAAGGCAAATCCCCTGTGAAGATAACGCCCTGTTTGTGACCGAAAAGGGCCGGCGTTTATCCCACCGTAGCATTCAGGCGCGCATGACTAAATGGGGCCAAGAGCAAGCATTGTCGGTGCGGGTGCATCCCCATAAGCTGCGTCATTCCTTCGCCACTCATATGCTAGAAGCGAGCGCCGACTTGCGGGCGGTACAGGAATTATTGGGCCATGCGAACCTTGCGACCACGCAAATTTATACCAGTTTAGATTTCCAACACTTAGCTAAGGTGTAT
This sequence comes from Shewanella putrefaciens, assembly GCF_016406305.1. Lineage (NCBI taxonomy): Bacteria > Pseudomonadati > Pseudomonadota > Gammaproteobacteria > Alteromonadales > Shewanellaceae > Shewanella > Shewanella putrefaciens. The sequence goes on along the minus strand of NZ_CP066369.1, from coordinate 4,051,981 downwards.
GATAACACCCATCCTAGAGCGAAAAAACCACAGGATAAATAATGCGTTGTTACCTTAGACCCCAAAATATCCACGCGATCAGTTTCGATCTCGATGATACCTTGTACAACAACCAACCCTATATTTTGAATGCAGAAGCCGAGTTAACTCAGTTTTTGCATCAATCCTTTCCCCTCACCGCGGCGTGGCAATCCCAGGATTGGCGGCGGCTAAAACTGCTACTTTTACAGCAAATGCCCGAATTAGCCCATGATACGACGGCGGCAAGGGTGGCGACGTTGCGCCAAGGGTTGCTGCAACTGGGTTATAGTGCGAGTGAGGCCGAGCGCGGCGCTGCAGAAGGGTTAGCGTGTTTTTATTTTCATCGTAGCCATTTTCAAGTATCAAGCGACGTGCTCTCGTTACTTCGGCGCTTGGCGCAGCGTTTTAGATTGGTCGGCATTACTAATGGCAATGTGGATGCCGAGCGTATTGGCCTTGGTGATACGTTCGAGTTTGTTCTGCACCCAGGAAACGGTGTGCGCATGAAGCCTGCTAAGGATATGTTTGACCTCGCCTGTACTCGCTTAGGCATTCGGCCGGAACAACTGTTGCACGTGGGGGATAGCCTGAATGCCGATGTGCGGGGTGCGCGTTTAGCTGGCTGTCAGTCGGTGTGGCTGAACCCCAGTTTTGGTCAACTTGAGTCATTGCCGATAGCGGCACTTTTGCCCCATATGGAGATCGCCGCCCTAGGCTCGCTCAGCGATATTTTATGATCTTAAGCGAAGGCGTTGTTGGCGAGCGTTTTACTTAGCAGTACACTTTTGCCAACCTAAGGGTGATAAAGATCAACGTTTAGCATCATGATATGCAGTAGAGTCTTAGATGGTATTCCTATGACTCTCAATTGCTTATCAAGGATCTCACTATGGTGCGCTTAAGCTTATTTGCTCTACTCTTCCTCCTGCTTATCGCGCCGGCTTCGGCCCATGAGATCCATTCTGGCGGTGGTTTTATGTCTGGCTTTAACCATCCAGTGTTAGGGTTTGACCATCTGCTCGCCATGCTAAGTGTGGGTATGCTTAGTACCCAACTCGGTGGCCGTGCTATCTGGACGGTTCCCTTAGCGTTTGTCGCCTTTATGTTGGTGGGTGGTATCTTAGGGTTGTACGCGATTCCCGTGCCCTTTGTCGAAATTGGCATCGCCTTATCCGTGTTGTTACTCGGGCTTGCCATCGCCTTTGACCGCCAGCTTCCCCTATTATTTGCTATGGCATTTGTTGGGGTGTTTGCCATATTCCACGGCCATGCCCACGGTGCCGAAATGCCCGAATTAGCGAGCCCTGTATTGTATGCGCTGGGATTTTTATGTGGGACAGCGGTTATCCATTTAGGCGGGGTCATGATTGGCCTTGGGATGCAGCGCTTAACTGGGCAGCGGAAGTTAATGCGCATTTCTGGGGCGGCAATCGCCACAGTGGGCGGTTATTTGTTAGCGGGATTTTAACAGTAAAAGGTTAGCGCGCCTTGAGCTGTTTATTGCAGTAACGGGCGCGGCGTAGTAATTGACTCACTTGTCGACGGCTTGCATGCATGTCGGCATCCCCTAATCGAAAGTAAGTCCCAGTGTAGGCATCATTACCAATAAAGATGGGTTTTAGGTGCTCGGGTGCGAGTGGGACACGGATCCTGATCAGCTTTTTATTCATTATTTGAATCAGTTGCACATCTGAAATCGCCAGAATATTGTGGCTAATCCGGCTTGGGTCGTCGAGTATTTCCCAAAATTCTTGCAGTACGGGTAGGGGATTGGGAATGCCTTCGATGGTAAAATGCCCGCGAATTTCCCGCACACCGAGAATGATTTCGCCGCCTAAGGTATTGGCAAAGGAGCTGTAAGTAGCCCAAATATCCTCGGGTAATTGACCTTGACCATCACGACCACCGGCGAGCTTAAATTCCACCTGGGCCGATTCATGTAAATCGGCAATATCATCGAGTGCAAAGGATTGAAATGTCATGGCTGCATATCCGTCAGTGACACATGACTTTTTGTAGCATGCAAAAGCCGCAAAGGCCAGACTTGGCCTTTGCTTTATACTAAAGCAACCTCAAGAGATGAGTTTCAGCATCTTGAGGTTGATATCTATGACAGGATAAGCGCTTAGCGCTAGGCGAGCTTGAGCGTTTTAGGGAACAGGATGTTGCTCTCTAGATGAATATGCCTATGCAGATCTGCTTCAAATTCCGCTAGGGTGGCATAACAGACGCGCCATGTGGTGCAGGCATATTCTGGCGGGGTAAAATCATTCGTTAATTCATGCAGTTTTTGCAGGATCTGTCCCGCTTCCTCATGTTCATGCTGCATAGCGTTAATCGGATTACCTATATGGCCAAAACAGCCTTCAAGCTGCTCACCTTGAGATAGTGCGCGGATCGCCGGGAATAGGATTTTTTCTTCCTTCATTAGGTGTGGCATTAGCTCTTCGATTAAGGCTCTAACCCAACCTGCAAAGGGAATGATTTCGGCATAGTGCTCACCATGCGCCCGCACCATTTTTTCAGAATATTCAATCAGTAATGGAGCTTTTGCCCGTACATATTGGTGGTGAGTGGTTTCGATATAATCAATCAGTTGCCCTAGAGGTAATTGATTCAACTCATCTTCTCTGCTGCCTACGAGTGCAGCCTCTTCTAGTGCAGCTATGACCTTATCAGGATCGACTTCGGCGCGCTCGCAGGCAACGGATAGTGGTTTGCCACCACCACAACAAAAATCAATTCCAAATTGGCTAAATATATGGGCACGGCGAAAATCTTCGGCGACGAGTTCCCCGACTTTTCTATCTAACCATTGTGGTAATACCGATGATTCTTCCTGCAAGCTTAGCTCTGATGACAGATTGGCAGACGACATAGCAACACTCCAAAGCAGACAATAAATTTACATATATATTATTTGCATCTTTAAAATGGCGCAACTAATCCCGACTAAAACAGTCGGGATTTGCAAACGAAGTCACAGTTCATTGGATGAAATATCCCTAAGGGAGTAGAACGCATGGGAATTATCAAGGATGTAAAAAGCCTAGCAGTGCTGGGATTCGAGCGCTGTCATGGTGGCGCGCGATTAAGCACGCCACCATGATAATAGGGTGGGGCTTAGTGTGTTCTTTTTTGGATATTGTGCTGCAACACGGCCAACATACATGCGCCTGACAAGCCAATCATTAGCGCGCCATTGACGGCTTCTAACGGGCCAAGCATCTTCCATTGCGCACTCATGACCACGTCGCCATAGCCTAATGTCGCAAAGTTAACACCTGAGTGATACACCGCATCCCTTAGTGTCTCAAACTCACCGAGCAGTAAGAATAAGGCTCCCCAAACAACGATTTGCGCGAAATTGCCCAGCATAACTATCAGGATAATGCCAAATAGACTCAGTACGCCCGCGGTTAGGGTATCGTTATGAGAAAAGCGTTTGCTGTAAAAGCGAATGCACCAGATGGAGACTAGGGATTGCAGTAACATGTTTATCAAAATGACGGGCAAACCGACCAACATAATTGTCAGCATTTTATTCTCCTATATTAGATTCTGGTGCCGGCCGACCAGCTGGCCACCAATGTTCAAGCATGATGACGCATAGCCAGCCGTAGCCTGCGACCATTAAATAGAGGCCAGTGCGTATCGCACCCGCCAACCAAACATCTTTACCTGTAGCGCTGTCGGCAATTGCTGGGCCAAACAGAATCAGGGCAGTGATCCAAGCATTGCTCCAAAAGGAGGGCGGGAAACGTCCTGGAACGAGTTGGACTAAGCGTCTCGTCAACCAAAGTGTCATTAGGCAGAGCATCAATACCAACATCAATAATGACGGCCAGATACTCAGCCCCATCCAGAGCGCAAAGGCGAGAAAGGCGCCCATTAAGGTTGATAGCACCAGCTCCTTACCCACATGCTTAGCGTCGAGTGAGGTACTTTGTTGTGCCAGCATCACGGTTTTCATGACAGCCGGAATATAAAAGGCAGGATTACCCAGCGCGAGTAACCATATGGGGAGCACTATGATCACCGCACGCAGCGCCAGTCTTTTGGGGTGCTCGGGTGGCAGTACGGCTTGCTGAGTTTTGACTGCCACAGTGTTCGGGGGAAATAGAGCGTGGGCTATCCCATTGACTAAGGTTCCAATGATGATCCCTACGGCCATCATCTGGGCAATTGCAATGGCCAATGCCTGCTCAATAAGTCCCGCGACCGGGATAACAGTGATCGCCATAATGAGCAGCATGGCTATCGCCCCCACGCCAGCGATCGATTTTTGCATCAAGAGGTACAGAAGTAGCATGACCAAGAGCACGCCCGCCAGAGCATAATGTTCCAGTAGGGGCACTAACAGGACTCCGCCAACCATCATGCCCAGCAGGAGCGTAGCGCCGACCAAGCCCTGCTTCAAACTCAACGCAGCGCCCGGGCGACATAGGACTATCCAGGCCATAATGCAGCCAAGGTGGGGCATAGGCAGGGCTAATCCGTAGCAAATCAGCACGCTAATCGCGACACCTGCACTAATTCTAATTACCGCACTGTCGGCGTTATGCATATGGCATCTCAATAGAGGAATGAGAAGAGGCTCATCAGGCGGATATACAAGGCCCCGATCAAATTCATCAAGCCATCCTCATTGGTATAAACCAGCACATCGGCTTGACCACCGACACGCAGCCCCACTGCGGGAGGAGGGTCATCGGCACTAAAGGCTATTTTAACGGGGAACCGCTGGGCCTGGCGCAACCAATCTCGGTTGTTATCTACCGTCGGCAGTGAACCTGCCTGCTGGTTTTTGCCATCGTCTATACCATAGCCAATGCTGCGAACTTCCCCTTGGAACAGCTGACCCGGTAAGCTATCGAGTAAGATACTGACCTTGTCACCAATTTTGATATTACCGAGGTTATTTTCAGTCATGTCCGCCGAGATCCAAACATCATGGATGGCGACCAGTGTCATGGCTGGTGCGCCAGCACTCATAAACTGGCCAGCATCTGTGTTGAGATCGGTAATGAGACCACGACTTGGTGCTAGAACTCGGGTATTGAGTCTATCCAACTCCGCCTTGTTCACGGCCGAGCGGGCGCTGAGAAGTTGGGAGTTATTCTCGCCTGTGAGCCCCGCAGACTCTATGGCTCGGCGCACGTCGGCTTCGGCCGCAGTGACTTGGCTTTTAGCTGTTTCGCGTGTCGCTTGGGCGATTTCAAGGCGGCGTACCGATATCGCCCCCGGATCTTCACGGTAGAGGCGTTCCTGGCGTTCGGCGTCTTTGGCTGCATTATCATAGGCGGCTCGCATCGCTTGTAGCGCTGCTTCGGCGGCCCTCACTCCTTCGCTGCTCGCTTTGACACCACTGAGTACAGTTTCATAATCAGAGCGCGCCTTAGCCAGTGCAATGTCATAGGGCTCAGGATCGATTTCGAATAGCGGCTCACCTATGTCAACATCTTGATTATCATTGACATACACTTTTAGGATCTGCCCCGACACTTCGGCTGCGATAGGAACGACGAAGGCTTGCACCCGCGCCTGGGAGCTATAAGGCGTTAGCCTATCGGCAATCAGATACCAAGTAAGTAGAAGAACGATGAGTCCCAGTAATCCAAATGTAGCGCGGCGGCTGGTTTGACCGGGAGAAGACGTGCTATCAGTCATTAAGGATCACCTTCTGAGTATTGGGTTGGGACTGGCTATCTGGTTGGGGCTGATTGTCGGGTTGGGGCTGAGTCGCATCGAGTAGTGGCGCCCATTCAGAACGGGCTCGAAGTTGAGCTTCGACTTCAGGGGTGACTAAGGCGCGCTGGCGGCCTTGTTCCCAACCGCCACCTAGCGCTTTGTAAAGCAAGATAAGATTACGGATTTGGGCCCCACGACTGTTTACCAGGCGTTCCTGTTGGTTAAATAGCGCACGCTGGGAGTCGAGTACCCGCTGAAAATCGGCCATCCCTTCACGGTATTGGGTATTGGCTATTTCGAGGGAGCGGCGTGCCGCTTCGCCCGTTTGGGTTAATAACTGAATCTCACTCTGGTCGTTGGCATAGGCGATGGCGGCATCGTCAACCTCCCGAGCCGCTTTAAATACAGTGTCACGGTAACGCTCGTGTAATTGCTGGAAGCGGGCATCCTGGATCAGGATTTGGTTGGTCAAGGTGCCTCTATCCAGTAAATTCCAACTGATAGAAGGGCCTGCGGCCCAGGAAAATGTTTCGTTACCCACCCCTGTGGCATTAATGCCTAAGGTGCCTAGCAGCGTGATTGATGGATAAAGTTCACTTTCGGCGATACCAATAAGCCCCGATTGGGCGGCCAGTTGCCGTTCGGCGACTCGAACATCCGGGCGGCGGCGCAGTAGGTCAGCGGGCATTTCGGCGACCAGTGCCAGCTTACCTGGTGGAATATGGCCAGTATTGGACATCATTTCCGGCAGAGGCCCTGGCGCCCTTGCCAGTAAAGTGCTCAGGGCATTCTGGCTTTGGCGTAGGTTGGTTTCGAGCTGTGGAATACCTGAGAGGGTGCCCAGATATTGAGTCTTGGCCTGCTGTACGTCTAGTTCGGCACTGTTGCCACTTTGGAATAGCCGCTCAGTAATTTCCAAACTGCGTTTTTGAATTCGCGCATTCTCTTGGGCTATCTGGAGTCTGGCCTCTATGGTACGAATGTTCACATAGTATTGAGCGACTTGCGCAATCATCAATACCTGAACATCATCGTATTGAGCGAGACTGGCAAAGTAGTTAGCGTCAGCGGATTCAATACCGCGTTGGAATTTGCCCCAAAAATCGAGCTCCCACCCCAGATTAAAGGCGGCGCCATAACTGCTACCCGATGCACTATGGCCATTTTGTGTTTGGCCAGCCCTCAGCCACTCACCCGTTGCCTGCGTGACCTGCGGGCCAAGCAAGCTTTCGGCGATGCCGAGTTGTGCTTGCGCCTCTAGGATGCGCAGGCCAGCAATGCGTACATCTGGATTTTTGACTAAGGACTCTTCGACTAAGGCACTTAATACCGGATCGTCTAAGCGAGCCCACCATCGATGATAATCAACGGCATGGGCCTCATTTTTAAAGAGGCCTTGGCTCACATTTTGCCAACTCTGTATTTCTTTGACCTCAGGCCTTTGATAATCGGGGCCTAGCACGCTGCAACTGCTGAGCAGTACACAGGCCCCACCGAGTAGAGTCCGAGTAAAAGGGTTATTGGTGGTCATTGGGCTCGCTCGTCTCCGCCAGACCGTCGTCAACCCAGGCCATGAAAATGCGGTAGCCGATAGAAAGTAAGGTGGCCCCAACAAACATACCAAGAATACCGCTAGCCGCCATACCCCCTAAAGCACCGATCAATACCACAGGCATAGGCGCATCGACACCGCGGCCAAGGAGTAATGGCTTAAGTACGTTATCAGCCATACCCGCCACAATCAGCAAAATAGTGAAGACGATATTAAGGGCTGTGCCGTGATCGCCAGTCATCCACATGTAGGCGATAGCGGGGATAGTGACGAGAATGACGGGGATTTGCGCTATGCCTAAAATCAGCGCGATGATAAAGAAAATGCCGACCGCAGGAATACCCGCGAAGGTCATTATAATGCCGACTAACAGGGCTTGAATAAAGGCAACACCGATAACACCTAAGGCCACTGCACGGATGGTCGCTGTACACAGGGCGGTGAGTTTTAAACCACGCTCTGCGCCAATAATGCGGGTAGCAATACGGTCGGCACTATTGGCACCTGCGCGGCCATAGGCCATGATGATCCCCGCCACGATAAAGGAAAAAATGCTCATCAGTAAGCTACCGCTCATACTGGCCAGTGTACCTATGATTTTTTTAGTTGCATCACCTAGCTGTGGCTGCAGGCTTTTGATTAAAGATGGTAAATCGGTGGAGGCTTTTAGCCATACTGCGTTGAGCTTCTCACCTACCAGAGGAATAGTGGCTATGTTGGCCGATGGTGGGGGGATCTCTAGGGTATTGTTATTGACGCGTTCAATCAGATTGCTAATGCTGTCCCCCATGGAGCTAACCATGGCTATGGTCGGCACGACCAACAAGAGTAAACCGAGCAACACTAGTAAGGTCGCGGTTTTGCCCTGTTTATCATTGAGGCGTTTGGCGAAACGTTGATGTAAAGGATAAAGAGTAACGGCTAAGATTAACGCCCAGAGCATCAGGTTCATAAAGGGCGAAAACACGGTAAAGCAGAATGAGGCGAGCCCCAAGATCAGACTAAACTTAATAAACATATCCAAAAATTTGGCGACGATTCGTTTTTCAACTGCGATTAATTCATTGTTTTCCATTTCGGTGTTGCCTCAATGAGTGATGAACACATTACTAACAAAAATCCCTTGTATGACTAAATCAGCAGACTGCGAGTCGAGCAGTAACTAAATCAAAAATAGATAAGATGTTTAACCGCATCACCTTGTTATTTAGTTAATGGAGCGACATTTTTAACTTGTTGATTTAATGCTATAAATTTTCTGTTGTTTATTGTTTGCTTATATAGTGTGGCTGCGATATCTCTATTTATTTGCCGATGTAGTATAGATAGTAGTCAAAGGCCATTCAAATAATCCATATTTATTTTTAATTTAATATAGCTAGGTGAAATTTGAATAAATTCAGTTTCATGGGGGAAGTGAATTAGCGCTAAGTGCCCACACAGCCAAAGCGTTTCCTTTGGTTATTTTTCCGTAAAAATTAACTTGAATGGAATGTCGTGGGGTAGCCGCTGATGGAGCGTTCTATTATGCGGATGACGCAGGCAATAGGTGTCATTCGTGTATCAAATTAAACTGAAAACTCAGCGCATCGAGCAAACTTTGAAGATATTGAACTGGCCTGTGAAGCAGCCATTTTCAATTTCAGAAAAAGAGATTTTATTGGTAGAAATTCGATTAGGAACTCTCTTGGGGTACATTTATCTCGGGGTACATATGGGGGCATATAATGCGAAAAGGGGCTAACCTTTGCAGGTTAACCCCTTTCCTAACAATCACTTAATCCTTGCGGATTAGTTCATGCCGTATTTTTTCAATTTCTTACGCAGGGTACCACGGTTGATACCTAGCATGTTTGCTGCGCGGGTTTGGTTGCCGCGAGTGTGTTGCATGATGATATCAAGCAGAGGCGCTTCAACTTCACTTAGCACCATTTCATACACTTCTTGTGCTTCCTGACCGTCCAACTGTGCGAAGAAGTTAGTTACGGCGCGTTTTACGGCGTCACGTAATAACTGGGGCTTGATAGTGCCGTTTGCGGTTTCGATTTTGCCAACGGTAAGCTGGTGAACTTCTGTGTTAGTTGTCTGATCAAACATTCTATTCTGCTCTTTATTAATTCTGTACTAATTCATCAAAATAACATTCCACGAGGGAATACTGTTCTGCAGCGGTTTCCAGCAGATTAAAGTCAGCCCTAAATTGGCACTGAGCTTCTTGGTCTAGGTACCATCCCATATGTTTTCTGGCGAAGCGGATACCCTTATATTCACCATATAAATCATACAATTTGGTGAGATGTTCCAGCATGACTTCACGCTGCTGGGCAATCTCAATGGGCGCTAGCTTATTACCTGTGTCCAAGTAGTGCTGGATTTCTCTGAAAATCCAAGGTCGTCCTTGAGCACCCCGTCCTATCATCAGAGCATCGGCACCGGTATAGTCCAGCACGAAGCGGGCTTTTTCCGGACTGTCGATATCCCCATTCGCGACAACAGGAATCGAGACATTCTGTTTGATTGCTTTAATTGTGTCGTACTCGGCAAAACCCCGGTACATGCATTGTCTCGTACGGCCGTGAACGGCGAGCGAGGCAATGCCACAATCCTCGGCAATCTGGGCGATTTGAACACCATTCCTGTGTTCTGGCTCCCAGCCAGTGCGAATCTTTAACGTGACGGGCACATTCACTGCGGCGACCACGGCTTGTAAAATGGCTTTTACTAGCGGTGGATTTTGCATCAGTGCCGAGCCAGCCAGCTTTTTATTCACTTTTTTTGCCGGGCATCCCATATTGATGTCAATGATATGGGCACCCTGTTCGACGTTGAACTGGGCGGCCTGTGCCATTAACTCTGGATCTGCCCCTGCTATTTGCACTGAGCGTATTCCTTCCTCGCCAGAATGCGTCATACGCTGGCGGCTTTTATCCGTATCCCAAACCTCGGGATTAGATGAAAGCATCTCGGAAACCGCTAGGGCCGCGCCATAACGAAGACAGAGATTACGGAAGGCTTGATCGGTGACACCTGCCATTGGTGCCACGATCAGCTGATTCTTCAGTTGATAGGGTCCAATCCGCATTTACTGTTTCACCTTAGCTCTTCAAAGGGGCGCTATAGTAGCCCTTTTTGTTGGCCGTGAAAAGGTCAATAAATGACCTAGGCGCAATTTTTTTTCTTGACTTTTTAGCCTTGAGAAGTCAGCGCCAAAAATTGGCCTAAGCCAGTAGTGGCGCACGTTACGCCGCCCTTTAGCGCTATTTACGCTTGCCTGTCAAGCGGCTCCAATCTTCTTTGTGAGCCGCTTCGTCCATATCGAACCATTGGCTGTAGAAGTCGGATATCTCTTGGGCTTGTTCTTTGAGCAGACCAGAAAGGGCTAATTTGCCGCCGGTTTTCACCCGTTCGGCAATGAGTGGGGCGAGTTCGCGCAGTGGACCAGCGAGAATATTGGCGACCAGTACGTCGGCCTTAAGATCGGCGGGTTGATTTTCGGGTAGATATAAGTCGAGTTTGTCGGCGACACCATTGCGTTCGGCATTAGCGCGTGAGGCGTCGATGGCCTGATAGTCGATATCGATACCTGTGACTTTTTTCGCGCCCAACTTCAATGCTGCAACGGCTAAGATGCCCGAGCCACAGCCAAAGTCGATCACTTCTTCATCGCTTAAATCTAAGCTATCTAGCCACTCTAGACACAGCGCTGTGGTTGGGTGAGTACCAGTGCCGAAGGCTAGGCCAGGATCTAAGATCACATTGACTGCTGTGGGATCGGGGATTTCGCGCCAGCTTGGGCAGATCCACAGACGTTCGCCAAATTGGATGGGGTGGAAGTTATCCATCCATTCACGTACCCAGTCTTTATCTTCGATTTGTTCAATCTTGTGGCTGAAGTTCTCACCGAGGAAAGGCAAGGTTTTCAGCATGGCTATGGTGGGAGTCAGGTCGGTTTCGGCATCGAATAATGCGACGACTACGGTATCGCGCCACAGTGGAGTTTCGCCCAGTTTAGGTTCAAAAATAGGGGTGTCTTTACCATCTTCAAAGGTGATAGAGACTGAACCTTCTTCCATAAGCAGGTCGCTGATGGTTTCAGCATCGTCGCTATTGGTGTTTATACGGAGTTGGATCCAAGGCATGGGAGTATCCTGCGGCTAAGGGTTAAATAATCGCGGTATTGTATACCCAAACCACCTCAAGATGCAGGATTCAGCGGGAATTTAACGCACTTTAGGCAAGGCGGTTATTTGCAGACCTAGCGGGCTAAGTTAAAAATAACCAACGCAGTATAAAGTGCGTTAAAACCCGCCGGGACGGAGCGCCTAGGGCACTCCACTTCCGTGTTGCATCAATTCAAAAGGTAGCCGACATTCTTTCATTGATGCGCCTAGAATTGAAGCACCCTAGACGCTCTGAAACTAGTATCTTGAGGTAGCTTGGGTATATACCCAAGCTACCTGAAAATGCAGGACCGTGCGGGAATTTAACCCGCCTTATGCTGGCTACCGTATGGATATCTTTATGCCATTGCTACCGTACTTGTGGAGAGCTATTTCAGTCTTGTCAAAGTGTTAGCAGGTTTAACGCATTATGGTTAAAAAGCGAATTGTCAGTTTTATTTTTAAGCTTAACACTATGAAATATATTGGTTAATTGGTTTTACCTTTGTTTGGCTTTGCTGGTTTTTTTGTGATCATCTTCTAAGAGTTCCACTCTGCTCAGTGAGTTGGCTCACGCTTTAAATCTGTGACACTGAACGGTGATTTTGGTTGCTGCTATGGTGTAGCTTGCCCAGAGGTGCCAACGATAAACCACAAAGGTAGATGCAAGATGACAAGCGTAACGCGCGTTCACACGAGAGTGAGCACACCCTCACTAGGCCACCCTTGGTCGGCCAAGGCGGATAGATTGCAGAGTGCAACGGGTATCTTACTCGGTTGCTTCCTGTTGCTGCATATGCATTTTGAGTCGAGTATTTTGCTGGGTAAAGAGGCGTTTTACCATGTAGTTCAATTGCTTGAAGGCGGTATGTTTAGCAGTACGGGCCATGGTTTCCCGATAGTTACTAAAGTGTTTTCAGTGTTTATGTTATTGGTGGTGATAGTGCATGCCGCCGTGGCGTTAAGGCGCTTTCCGGCACAGCTTGGGCAGTGGCGGGCGCTGCGCTCACATCTTGGGGGCATTAAGCATAAAGATACCCATGCCTGGTTTTGGCAACTTATCACTGGCTTTATTCTATTTTTCCTCGTACCAGTGCATCTCTTTACCATGATTTTGAATCCCGAAATTGGCCCGCATTTATCGGCCGAGCGGGTTTATCACGATAACGCTTGGTTGCTATACGCCTTATTGCTGCCTGCTGTGGTGATACACGCCATGATTGGTTTGTACCGGGTGGCGGTAAAGTGGGGCTTGACCTTAAACCGCTCTGGTCTGCGTAAGCTCGCGAAAGTGCTGATCATTTATTTATTGTGTCTCGGTGCCGCCAGCCTTGTTTCTTATATGTTTATTGGTAGCGAGCTGAGTCTCCCGGTGCAACCCTTTGTGCCTCACTAATTAGAAACCCGATACTGCTGCGTCTGCGGTGAGTTGTGTCAACGCTGTGCAGCAGTATTTTGTTTCGCTGCTAATATTTAAGCATTCGATTAATTATTCGTCTCCTACTTGATCTAACTCAGGTTTTTGGGTGGATTTGTGAGCGATATTGATTTTGAGTAATGGGACTTATGGGATTGGCTCGATAGAGCTAACGGCGCGAGGCAAGAGCGATGGCGATAAAACTAAATATAAAAAAATGGAGTGCGTGGCTGGATCTAAGCCAGAGTTTATCGGGAGTCATTCTCGCGGTGTTTTTATGGACTCATCTAGTGCTTGTGTCATCGATCTTATTGGGGAGCGATGCCATGAGTTGGGTGGCGCGCACTATGGAGCTGAGTTTTCTCTCCGCCGATGGCCATGGTTACCCTTGGGTGGTGACTTGTATTGCTATCGGCATTGCGGCTTTGGCCTTAGTACATGTGCTGGTGGCACTACAAAAACTGCCGATGAGTTTGCGGCAGCAAAGGGCGCTGCAACAACAAATGCAGGTGATCAACCATGGGGATACACGTCTATGGCGCTGGCAAGCCATTACTGGAGTGGTGATTTTACTGCTATTGCCTGTGCATTTGTGGCTGATCGGTTCCGCACCCGAGACCATAGGCCCGCAGGGTAGCGCCGATCGTATTTGGAACCAAGGCGTGTGGATGTTGTATCTGCCGTTATTACTCACAGTGGAGTTACATGCGGCCATTGGTATTTACCGTGTGGCGCTTAAGTGGGGCGCGGCGCGGGATCTTAATAGCCGCATCCGACTGAGAAAAATTAAGACCATAGTCAGCGTACTATTTATCACTGTGGGGATTGCTTCCCTGCTGGCATTTTTACCCTATGCCAGTTAAAAGGCAATAAAATCAATTAATAATAATGAGTTGCAACAAAGATAATATGCGAATAAACCCGACAATAACAGCAGATCCCATTAAGGAGCAGGCGTGAAACTGATTTATACCGATTCATTAGTGGTTGGTGCGGGGCTGGCAGGCTTAAGGGTGGCGATTGCCTCCAAAGAGCGTGGGCTCGATACCTTAGTTTTATCGCTTATTCCGGCCAAACGTTCACATTCGGCAGCCGCTCAAGGGGGAATGCAGGCGAGCTTAGGTAATGCCGTTAAGGGAATGGGTGACGATGAAGACGTGCATTTTCAAGACACAGTGAAAGGTTCCGATTGGGGATGCGACCAAGAGGTCGCGCGGATGTTTGCCCACTGCGCACCTAAGGCCGTGCGTGAGTTGGCCAACTGGGGCGTGCCTTGGTCAAGGGTGACGGCTGGCCCAAGGGAAGTGATAGTCAACGCGCAAAAGGTGACTCTCCATGAGGCGCAGGAAGCGCATGGGTTAATCAATGCCCGCGATTTTGGTGGCACTAAAAAGTGGCGTACTTGTTATACCGCCGATGGCACTGGTCACTCACTGCTATATGCCATGGATAATAAAGCGATTTCCATGGACATCCCAGTGCATGAGCGAGTCGAAGCTCTGGCGATTATTCACGATGGTAAACGTTGCCATGGGGTCATCGCCCGCTGCCTTATCAGCGGCGAGTTGCGTGCCTATGTGGCTAAGTCTACAACGATTGCGACTGGCGGCTATGGCCGTATTTACGAGGTTTCGACCAATGCGATTATCTGCGAAGGCATAGGTCAAGCCTTAGCTCTCGAAACGGGCGTCGCGACCCTAGGCAATATGGAAGCGGTGCAATTTCATCCCACGGCGATTGTGCCCGTGGGGATTTTAACCACTGAAGGTTGCCGTGGTGATGGCGGCTTATTGCGGGATAAAGACGGCTACCGCTTTATGCCGGACTACGAGTCCGAGAAAAAAGAACTGGCATCACGGGACGTAGTCTCACGGCGCATGACAGAACATATGCGTAAGGGCAAGGGCGTCGATAGCCCCTATGGGCCACACCTGTGGTTGGATATTACACTGCTGGGCCGTAAACATATCGAAACTAACTTAAGGGAAGTGCAGGAAATTTGTGAGAATTTCCTCGGTATCGATCCCGCGAAAGACTGGATCCCAGTGCGGCCAACCCAGCATTACTCTATGGGCGGTATTCGCACTAATGCCACGGGTGAAAGCCCGCAACTTAAGGGCTTGTTCAGCGTGGGTGAAGCGGCCTGTTGGGATATGCACGGCTTTAACCGCCTCGGGGGTAATTCGCTGGCCGAAACTGTGGTTGGCGGCATGATTATCGGTAAGTATGTCGCCGATTTCTGTGAAAATAATAGCCTTGAAATCGATACTAAGCTTGCCGAGCAATTTATGCAGCAAGTGCAAGCTGAAATCGACACTTTGGTCGAGGGCAATGGGGAGGAGAATCCCTTCGAAATCAAGCGTGAAATGCAGCGCATTATGATGGATTATGTGGGGATTTTCCGTAATGGGCCTGAGCTAGATAAGGCCGTCGCCGAACTTAAAGTGTTGCTCGAGCGTTCGCGTAAGCTTGGGCTTAAATGTAAAAAACGCCATGCTAATCCTGAGTTGGTCGAAGCCCTGCGGGTTAAGCGTATGCTCAAAGTGGCACTAACTGTTGCCTGCGGTGCTGCGGCGCGTACCGAGAGTCGCGGCGCCCATGCCCGTGAGGATTATCCGCAGCGCAATGACCGTGATTGGTTAAATCGCACCCTAGCGAGTTGGCCCGACGCCAACGCCCTCGAACCTGTGCTGAATTACGAAGCGCTCGATGTAATGAAAATGGAATTACCGCCGGGTTACCGCGGTTATGGTATTAACAATGCCATAGTGCATCCCGATACCGAGAAGCGCGAGCAGCAAATTGCCGAGATTTTGGCCTCACTAGGTGAGGATGCTGACCGCTATCAGCGGCAACAGGCCCTTATGCCATTTGAGTTGCCACCGAGCCTACAACCTAAGAACGAACGATTAAGTGATACTTTAAAAAGCCCATCTGCCAATGCGTTAGGAGAAAAATCATAATGAGCCAAGGTCGCACGCTCACCTTTAATATCTTTCGTTATGATCCGCAGGAGCCAAACGATAAGCCGAAAATGGTGCGTTATCAGTTAACTGAAACCCCTGGGATGACAGTATTTATCGCCCTGAATAAACTCAGGGAAGAACAAGATACTTCCCTGCAGTTTGATTTTGTTTGCCGCGCCGGTATTTGCGGTAGCTGCGCTATGGTGATCAACGGCTTCCCAACGTTGGCTTGCCGCACCTTAACCGCTAAATACCCTAAGGGTGAAATTACTCTTATGCCGCTACCTGGCTTTGAGTTGATTGGTGATCTCTCGGTTAACACGGGTAAGTTTATGCGTGAATTAGCCGAACGCTTAAAGCTGTGGTTACATCCTAAGGCCAATGATATAAGCGTGCATCGCCTAGAAGATCCTATGGACCCAGACGAAGCTGCACGCCTGTATGAGCTAGAGCGCTGTGTTGAGTGCGGTGTGTGTGTTTCAGCCTGTGCGACTAAACAAATGCGTGAAACTTTTGTTGGTGCAGTGGGCATGATGAAAATTGCCCGTTTCGAGATGGATAGTCGTGACGCCCGCACAGCAGAGGATTTTTACCATGTGATCGGTAATCAGGATGGGGTCTTTGGTTGTATGACCTTACTTGGATGTCAGGATAACTGCCCTAAGGATTTACCCCATATGCAACAAATCGCCTATCTGCGCCGTAAAATGGCAATGACATTGGTTTAATAAATTTTATTGCTTTGATTTTAAAATAAAAAGCGCCAAGTTTGGCGCTTTTTTGTTAATGACGTTAGCAAGCATAACTCTTATGGATCTCGACTTTTTCCACTAACGCTTCGGAAGCGACGACAAAGGCATTAAAGTGATGGCTTGCCATATGTGCATCAATCGCCGCTTGTGATCGCCACACTTCATACATCCAAAACTGATTAGCATTATCTAAAGAATGATGCAGCGTATACTCCAAACAACCTGCCTCGGTGTGGGTGTCACTTACCAGTTGTTTGAGGACTTTAAAGAGTGAATCACTCTGGCCTGAATGCGCTTGGATTTGCGCAAAAACCGTGATTTTCATTGGCTAAATCCCTCAAGCACAATTTTACCAATCGCTTTGCCCGACTCAATTTGTGCATGGGCCTTTAGCAAGTTTTGCGCATTAATCGTGCCGTAATGCTCACCAAAGGTGCTTTTTACTTTGCCGGTATCGATAAGCTCTGCAATGCGATTGAGTAGATGGTGCTGGGCAATCATATCCTCGGTTTGATACAGGCTGCGGGTAAACATCAGCTCCCAATGCAGCGACAGGCTTTTACGCTTAAGCTTCATCACATCTAACGGGGCTACCGGATCATCAATCAGTGCCAGTTTTCCTTGTGGTTTGAGCACTTTTACAATTTCGTCAAAGTGCTTATCGGTTTGGGTCAGGCTAATCACATGGGTGACATCGGCAATATCGAGCTTAGCCAGCTCTTCCGAGAGGGGTTTATTGTGATTAATCACTGCATCGGCACCTAAGGTTTGCACCCAAGTTGCTGATTCTGGCCGTGATGCGGTACCGATAACCTCTGCTCCAGTCAATTTGACCGCCAGTTGAGTGATAATCGAACCCACACCACCTGCGGCACCGATAATTAAAATACGTGCATCCGTGGCGGAGCCATCCTGTGGTAGACCTAAACGGTCAAACAGCAATTCCCAAGCCGTGATACTGGTTAAGGGTAAGGCTGCCGCCTGTGCGTTGCTTAAGGTTTGCGGTTTATGGCCGACAATGCGCTCATCCACTAACTGATATTCGGCATAACTACCACTGCGGCTAATATCGCCGGCATACCAAACTTCATCGCCTACCTTAAATAGGCTGACTTTGTCCCCGATAGCTTTTACAACGCCAACGGCATCCCAACCGAGGATTTTATACTCCCCAGCAGGCGCTGAGCTTGATGCGCGGATCTTGGTATCAACGGGGTTAACCGATATGGCCTTAACCTCGACTAACAAATCAAAATCCGTTGGAGTTGGTTTGGCTAATGTGATGTTTTCTAATGCATTATGCGCATCGACTGCGCCTGCTGTTTGGTAACCTACGGCTCTCATAATCATTCCTCACTGGCGACTCATGTCTGTCACTTGTCATTGAGCACCATTGTGTGAAATATTAACCTTTAGATAAACGGGGTAAAGTTTGTAATTTTTTCAAAGGAAATTTGATAATCATGTTGCTTAATGATCTCGCCTTATTTGTTCGCGTTGCCGATTGCGGCAGTATTTCGGCCGCAGCGGCCGAAATGGACCTATCTGCTGCTTCAGCGAGCGCAGCGATTAAACGCCTTGAAAAACAGCTTGATACCAGCCTATTTGTGCGCACAACCCGCAGCCTTAGATTAACCGCTCAAGGTGAGCGTTACCTAATCCATTGTCGCCGCGCCTTAAGTGATCTCGCCCTTGGAGAGCAGGCGATCGCCAGCGATAAAGGTAAGGTCTCTGGCACCTTAAGCCTGTCGGTTTCATCAGACTTTGGGCGAAACTTATTCGTCCCTTGGCTTGATGACTTCCTCCTAGATTTTCCACAGCTGCAAGTACGTTTGCATTTGGGCGACAATATCAGCAGTTTTTACCACGATAAAATTGATGTGGCAGTGCGCTATGGTAAGCCGCAGGATTCTAATCAAGTAGCCTTTCCGATTTGCAGTGCCGACAGAGTGCTATGTGCATCGCCAGAATACCTTGCCAAGTTTGGTAAACCTGAGACATTAGAACAACTGACACAGCATAATTGCTTGTTTTATAAGTTAGATGATCGAACTCACGACCAATGGCAATTTGAGCGTGATGGCCAGGAATGCAAAGTCCGCGTCACGGGGAATCGTAGTGCCAATGATGCTGAAATTGCGCGCCGCTGGGCGGTAGCGGGAAAGGGGCTGGTGTTTAAGTCGAGCTTAGATTTGGCAGAGGATATTATGGCAGGGCGTTTAGTGCCCTTATTGCCCGAATATCGTGGCGAGTCGGTCAATTTGTACTTAGTGTGCCCTGGGCGGGAGCATGTCACGCCTGTCGTCTTATTGTTGCGGGAAATGCTGCGGCAACGCACACAGGCTTTGAGTAAAAGCTTAGGTAAAATATTGGCAGTAAAAAAATCTTAGATAACAAAAAAGCCGCATCATGCGGCTTTTTTTAGCGACTCGCGAAGATTAAGACTTAGCGCGTTTCATAGCAGTAAAGAACTCTTCATTGGTTTTGGTCATAGCCAATTTATCAATTAAGAATTCCATTGCGCTGACTTCATCCATAGGATTTAAGATCTTACGCAGGATCCACATTTTTTGTAGCTCATCTTGATTGGTGAGCTTTTCTTCACGACGCGTACCGCTGCGGTTGAAGTCAATGGCTGGGAACACGCGCTTTTCTGCCGCTTTACGTGACAGATGCAGCTCTTGGTTACCTGTACCTTTGAATTCTTCGTAGATCACTTCGTCCATCTTAGAACCCGTATCGACCAATGCGGTGGCGATAATGGTTAAGCTGCCGCCGTGTTCGATGTTACGTGCAGCACCGAAGAAACGTTTTGGACGGTGCAGGGCGTTAGCATCCACACCACCGGTTAACACTTTGCCCGATGAAGGAATCACAGTGTTATAGGCGCGGGCTAGACGAGTGATAGAGTCGAGCAGGATCACCACATCTTTCTTGTGTTCTACGAGGCGTTTAGCCTTTTCAATCACCATTTCAGCCACTTGTACGTGACGGCTGGCTGGCTCATCGAAGGTAGATGCGATCACTTCACCCTTAACTAGGCGTTGCATCTCGGTCACTTCTTCTGGGCGTTCATCGATCAGCAATACCATCAACACGACTTCAGGGTTGTTATAGGTAATGGATTGAGCGATGTTTTGCAGTAATAAGGTTTTACCGGCTTTTGGTGGCGCAACAATCAAACCACGTTGACCTTTGCCGATTGGCGAGCATAAATCCAGAATACGGGCAGTGATATCTTCAGTTGAGCCATTGCCGCGCTCCATACGCATACGTTCTTCTGCGTGGAGTGGGGTTAAGTTTTCAAAGAGGATTTTATTACGGGAGTTTTCTGGTTTATCGAAGTTAACTTCATTGACTTTCAACAGGGCAAAATAACGCTCACCTTCTTTGGGTGGACGGATTTTACCAAAAATGGTGTCACCCGTTCGCATGTTGAAGCGGCGAATTTGGCTTGGTGAGACGTAAATATCGTCTGGTCCGGCTAAATAAGAACCGTCTGAGCTGCGTAAGAAGCCGAAACCGTCTTGGAGTATTTCTAATACACCACCACCGAAAATGTCTTCTCCACTTTTGGCGTGGGCTTTAAGGATTGAGAAAATAATGTCCTGCTTACGAGCGCGGGCCATATTTTCGAGTTTCATATTTTCGGCTAGCGAGACTAGGTCGGATATCGGCGTGTCTTTTAATTCAGTTAAGTTCATTTTGGGGGTCTTGTGTTACGCGACAAAGCTTACCGCGATCAATCAGTAAAGTTTGTGATTCAGGATAGTGATTGACGAGCGAGAAGTGGTTTAGTTAGAAAGAATCTGGTTATTAAAGTAGCACTAACAAAGCGGGGCGTCCAGAAATTTAGGGGGATTCCGGCACAATTAATTTATAGCCTGTGCCGGAGGTCACTCAATACGACAACAAATTAGATTTGTGCGTCGATAAACTCTTTTAATTGAGTTTTAGATAATGCGCCAACTTTAGTGGCCGCCAATTCACCGTTCTTGAATAACAGTAAAGTTGGGATACCACGAACACCGTATTTCGCAGGAGAAACATTGTTTTGATCAACGTTTAATTTAGCGATAGTGACACGACCTGCGTACTCTTCAGCTACGTCATCAAGGATTGGAGCGATCATTTTACAAGGACCACACCACTCAGCCCAGAAGTCTACCAATACTGGTAAATCAGACTTTAATACGTCGTTTTCGAAGCTGTCGTCACTCAGGTATATAATTTTATCGCTCATGATGTTCTCCAGTTTGGTTGCCATTGCTGGTTTGTTAATGGCTTACCATGTATATTGGGGTTGAAAAATAGCTTTTCAAGTTACCTTTTTACAATGTGGCTATTTCAAACGATCGAGTATCTTATTGCAACCCCAAATGGTATGCTTGCGCTATGAGCGAAACACATTTATCTACCCAAAAATTTGCCGACCTTCCTCTACATCCAGAGGTAAAACAGGCTCTTGCAGAAAACGGCTTTGAATTTTGTACGCCAATCCAGGCGTTATCATTACCCGTATTACTTCAATCAAAAGATATCGCTGGTCAGGCCCAAACGGGTACTGGCAAAACAATGGCGTTTTTGGTTGCTACATTTAACCATTTATTATCGACCCCGATCCCTGAAGGTCGTCAGCTAAATCAACCCCGTGCCATTATCATGGCGCCGACCCGTGAACTGGCTATCCAGATCGCTAAAGACGCGATTCTGCT
This sequence comes from Shewanella putrefaciens, assembly GCF_016406305.1. Taxonomy (NCBI): domain Bacteria; kingdom Pseudomonadati; phylum Pseudomonadota; class Gammaproteobacteria; order Alteromonadales; family Shewanellaceae; genus Shewanella; species Shewanella putrefaciens. Next base: position 4,030,707 of record NZ_CP066369.1, on the reverse strand, counting down.
GGCTAAACATACCCATTTGAAGGTGGGGATTGTGTACGGTGGCGAGAGTTATGACGTGCAGCGTAAGGTGCTCGATCAAGGCGTGGATATCCTGATTGGTACCACAGGCCGTATTATTGACTACGTTCGCCAAGGGATTATCGGCCTCAATTCGATTCAGGCTGTGGTATTAGATGAAGCGGATCGGATGTTCGATTTAGGCTTTATCAAAGATATACGTTTTCTCTTTAGACGTATGCCTGAGGCGAATAAGCGCCTGAATATGCTGTTCTCGGCGACCTTATCTATGAAGGTGCAGGAACTGGCCTACGATCATATGAATGATCCGGTTAAGGTTGAGATTGCCCCCGAAGAAAAAACTTCAAAAAACATCAAAGAAGAAATCTTCTATCCTTCCCAAGAAGAGAAGATGCGTTTGCTATTGACCTTGATTGAAGAGGATTGGCCTGAAAAAGCCATCGTTTTTTCAAACACTAAGCACAGCTGTGAAAATTTATGGTCTTGGCTTGAGGGTGATGGTCACCGTGTAGGATTATTAACCGGTGATGTGCCACAGAAGAAACGTATTCGTATTCTTGAGCAGTTTACCAGTGGCCAGTTAGATATCTTAGTTGCAACTGATGTTGCAGCCCGTGGCTTGCATATTTCTGATGTATCCCATGTCTATAACTATGATTTACCTGATGATTGTGAGGATTATGTACACCGTATCGGTCGTACTGGCCGCGCAGGTAACAAAGGGGTATCTATCAGTTTTGCCTGTGAAGAATATGCACTGAACTTGCCGGCGATTGAAAGCTATATTAATCACTCCATTCCTGTGAGTAATTACGATAGTGCGGCGCTGCTCGATGATATTCCACAACCCGTTAAGATCCATCGTAAGCACCCCAGTGGCACGCGTAATTTACGTGAGCGTTCTGGAGCGGGTCGTCCCCAAGGTGCCCATCGTAGTGGTGGACGTCCACCTCGCCATGACAGGACGCGTAGACATTCGTAAATGCCAACACCCGCTTATGCCGCCATTACACTAGGCTCCAATAGCTTTAATATGCTGATCGCCAAAACAAAAGGTGGTCAGCCTCATATTATTGCTAAGTATAAGCGTAAGGTGAGATTAGCCGAAGGTATTGACGAGGACGGCACGCTAAATCAAGAGGTTATGCAACGTGGCCTCGATTGTCTTAGCATGTTTGCGCAGATGTTAGCCCAACACAAAATTCATCAAGATCACGTCGCTGTGATTGCCACTGCGACCCTTCGCTGTATCAATAATGCCGATGAGTTTAATCGGCGAGCGTTACCTCTGCTGGGTCATCCTATTGATATCATTTCGGGTATGCGTGAAGCCGAGCTTATCTATCAAGGTATGGTTGCCACTACTTGTGGGCAAGGGCGCCGCCTAGTTATCGATATTGGCGGGGCGAGTACTGAGTTTATTATTGGTGATGGCCATCAAGTCTTGTTCAAAACCAGTTTGCCAATGGGGAGTGTTACCTATAATCGGCAGTTTTTCAGCAATATGCCCCTGCAGCAATTGGACTTTGATGATGCGAAACAGCAGGTGCTAGCAACACTGGCTGAACATAGAAAGACACTGCGTGACCTTGGCTGGCATTGTGTTGTCGGTGCCTCTGGTGCGGTGCAATCTGTGGTCGAAGTGCTAATGCATCGCAAACTGTCCGAAACCATTACTCTCAATGTGCTGAATCAACTTAAGGCCGAAATTCTCGTTCAAGAGGATATGTTGCTCTCGGGGATCCTAGGTTTAAGCAGTGAACGCGCCCCGACCTTCGCCGCGGGTGTTGCTATCCTATTAGCGCTGTTTGAATTATTAAGCATAGAACAGTTGAACTTATCGGGCGGCGCACTGCGTGAGGGGGTATTGGTGATGTTAGCCCAGCGGATAATTGAAAGCTAATGCTTCTAGAATCTAGGACGTTGCTGCGCAACTGCTAGGACGCTCGCAAGCTCGCTCTAGAATCTAGAATCTAGACTCTATCGCAGCACTATCATGGGTGTCATTCCCGTGAAGGCGGGAATCCATAGTCACGTCTTGAATGTTAAAACATCTAAAAAGAAGTGAGTAAAAAGCTGGATCCCCGCATCGATAAGTGCTCCTGCACTCTTGCTAATTAAAGAGTTCTAACTCCTGCATCTGACCACCATGGAAGGTGGAAATGTCATATTTTGTATGGAATAAAATTGACCATGCAGTCGTACGCGAGGATGACGGCTTAAAAGCTAAAAGCGCAAAGCGAAGCGTTCTCGCTGGGCTAAGCCCGTCCTGCTTTATTTCAATATATCTGCTAAATCTTGTTCGAGTGATACCGTTGGGCGCTCAACAATGCGGCCAATTTCTTTACCTTGTTGTTGCACGATAAAGGTGGGGATTCGTTTAAACTCGTATTTTGCCGCCAGCCCTTCAGGATCTTGCTTGCTGCGATCGACGCCAATATAAGTCACTTTGATATTGGGGTTGGCCACTTGTTCCATTATGCGGATAAAGCGCGGGGTTTCACGGTGACAATCTGGGCACCAAGTGCCGATGATCACTATGATTTCCGTTGGTTCGGTAATGTTTTTTAGGGGGGGAATAGCCGCAGTATCCACCTGATAGCTTTTATAACCATCAGCAAATTCATTGAGTTCGGTGACTAAATGCTGCGCTTCAACTATGCCTGTTAAAATCACTTCTTGTTTCTCCTCACTGCAGGTGGCAATCAAGCCCTGTTGTTGTTCTTCAAATCCACAGCCACCGTTGGCAAATACCTGACAGCTAAAAAATAAGGCTGTAGTGGCGAGTAATGCTTTAACATTATTGTGCATGATATGCCCTCTAAATCGAAGAAAAGAATGGTGAATCTGCATTCAAGCATCAATCACGATTTTCTAAAAGGCCATTGTTAATTTGCTGTAAGCCGGATCACGTAAAGATAGGACGCTTTGCTGCTAGGACGCTGCGCTTACGGAACGGCATGCGGCCTTACAGGGCACGGAACGAGCTTCGCTCTCGCGGTAATCGTTTCAGCTTTGACCGTAAGCGAAGCGTTCAGTGAGTGAGCCAGCGAACGTTCCGTTATCCGTTATCAGCAAGCGAAGCTTTTTCTAATATCTTGTCTAATATGGGTTTATTTGCATCGGGGAAATCGTAGCCGATAAGATCACCTTGGTTTACCCAAGCGATTTGTTGTCCTTCAAGTCCTTGCGCTTCTCCTGAGAAATGGCTGACAGTGTGGATATCGAGTAACACTTGTTTATCGGGATAGTCATAGCTTAAGGCCATAAAAGGCTCGCTTGAGGTGACATCGAGTGCCACTTCTTCTTTTAACTCGCGGATGAGGGCCTCTGTGACAGTTTCGCCCGATTCGACTTTACCTCCGGGAAACTCCCATTTGCCCCCTTGATGCAGGTGATCTGGTCGTTTGGCCAGTAAAATCTGCTGGGCTGAATTGAGGATAATGCCGACGGCAACATGGACACGTTTAGTCATAATGGGCTTTTACTCTTAGAGGGTTGGGCTTAGCTGTGGTTATTCCTTAAAGAAGGCATCGTCATCGAAGCCAAATTCGTCCAATGCCTCGGGATCGAATTCCGACTTAACGGGGATGGCATGTTTTTCAGATGCCCAATCTCCGAGATCGATAAGTTTACAGCGTTCACTACAGAAAGGCTTAAATTCGGACTCTGGCTTCCATTCGACTGGCGTTTTGCAAATAGGGCAGTTTACAGTTAAAGGCATAATGTGGATCCCGTGATTTACTGCTGGATAACGGATAACGGATAACGGATAACGGATCAATGCGGTTAGTGTAAAGGCTTCAGGCGCAGGTCGCTAGTAAGAAATCGATGGATCTATCGGAGTGGCGTTGCTGATCGAATTGGACAAAGTGGATCGCATAGCGATTTTTATGGCCGCTAATGGTGGGATAACAACCTTGGGCTGCATCAATTTTAACCCGAACTAAGGATAAAGCCTGGGCGCTATCGCCTTGGTAAAAACCAGCATGGGCGACAGCGTTATCATAATGTGCGGTGCTGCGAGTCAGTTGCAGCAGTAAGGTGATGGGCGTGAGCAAGGGCTCAAAGTGGGCAATCCAAGTGAGATAATCTTGCTGTCTTTCTTCCCACGGCTTAGAGAGCCAAAAATGCAGTTGGGGAAGATCGAAGTTACAACAAGCGCCTGGCATTCCAAAACGTTGCCTCAGTGCGGATAAAAATCTGTCTTGTTTGAGTTGGCCACCACAACGTTCGGGTTTTTGCAGGGGATCGCGAGCTTGCATGAGGGCGTCAATATAAAAGGCTATTTGCTCATTATCTACATGGTCGAGCCCTTGCCATTTGTAGAGTTGCAGTAGATTTCGTTCAATATCTTTTAAGACTTCATTGCGGTAATCACAGCGTTCCGATAATTCACACAGGGAAAACAGTGGGTAAAAGCATCGATGCTGGTGGTCGTGGCTTAGGTTGTTACGCAGCTGCTTATCGAGGTATTCGAGCCGTAAATAGCTGCGAATTTTCTCGTTTAATGGCTGTTCGTAAACTAAGTCAGTCATGGGCGTTATTTGTACCGGATAAGTGTAAATAGCGTTGGTGCAATGCTAGCACCTCTCGTTTTAAGGTTGATATCTCTCCCTGATTATCAATAATGTCGTCGGCTCTTGCGAGTTTTTCGCTGCGACTACATTGGCTATTAATGATGTTATTTACTTGAGATGCATCGACATTGTCCCGTTTTACGGTACGACTAATCTGTAAATCCGGTGAAATATCCACCACTAAAGTCCGATTGACTAACCTATCTAACCTATTCTCAAATAGCAAGGGCACGACCATAATTACGTATGGTGAAGTCGCATTTTCTACCTGTTTTTGCATTTCTTGGCGGATCATAGGATGCAAGAGCTGATTCAACCATTCCCGCTCTTCATCATGGCTAAATATTCTTTGCCTAAGCTTGGCACGATCGAGACTGCCCTCAGGGGTTAAAATATCCGCGCCAAAATGCGCCACAATAGCCTTAAGCCCACTTGAGCCCGGGGCAACGACGTCCCTGGCAACGATATCGGCATCGACCAGAGTAATACCTTCGGCGGCAAATAAATTGGCTACTGTCGTTTTACCGCTACCAATGCCACCCGTCAGGCCGACAACAAATTTAGACATAAAATTCTCTTAATAAACTAAGAAGGACGCTGCGCTTACAAAAATTCGGAACACCGCTTTGCGGCTACGGAACGTCACTACGTGACTTACGGATGCCTCTGGGATAACAGAACGTCGCTACGCGACTCACAGATAACAGAACGTCGCTACGCGACTCACAGATAACAGAACGTCGCTACGCGACTCACAGATAACGGAACGGGCTTCGCCCTTACCGTAAGAGAAGCGTTCAGTAAGTGAGCCTGCGAACGTTCCGTTATCCTTACGCGCAGCACGCTCTGTTAGTTCAGCGTACTTAAATACCAATCCACTATGGGGTGTCCCCATATTACCGCTATCCAACCAGCGGCGGCGATGTAGGGGCCAAAGGGAATGGGGTTACCCAGTTGATTGCGTTTAGTGACAATCATAGTGAGGCCCACAACGGCACCAACTAAGGATGAGAGCAGGATAACAAGGGGGAGCAGCTGCCAGCCGAGCCATGCGCCAAATACCGCCAGCAGTTTAAAGTCCCCATAACCCATGCCTTCCTTGCCTGTGAGTAACTTAAACAGCCAGAAAATGGACCATAAACTTAAATAGCCCGCTACAGCGCCGATAATCGCATCGGTTGGGCTGACGAAGGTGTGGTTTAAATTGAGCAGCAATCCCAGCCAGAGTAAAGGCAGGGTTAATTGATCGGGCAGCAACATTTCATCCAAATCGACACCCGTAAGTGCGATAAGCACAAAAGTTAAGATGCTGGCGCAGACAAATTGCCAACTCGGGCCAAAATGCCAGGCCAAGGTCGCCACCAAAAGGCCCGTGATTAATTCAACAATAGGGTAACGGCTTGAAATAGGAGCGTGGCAAGCGGCGCATTTGCCCTTAAGCATTAACCAACCTAATACGGGTAGATTATGCCAAGGTTTTATCGCGGTTTTGCACTTAGGACAGGCAGAACCTGGCACAACGAGGTTATATTTTTCGGGGTAGTTATCTATGGGTTTGTTGAGCTTTTCGATACCGATTTGTGTAACTATATCGGCATGGTATTCCTGTAAATATTGATTACATTCCTGCTGCCATTCGCGCTTCATCATCACAGGGAATCGATGAATAACGACATTTAAAAAGCTGCCAATAGTCGCCGCAAAAACAAAGCTTAAGGTTACGAAAAGCCAAGGGCTCTGGTCAAAAGAGTGGCCAAAAGATTGGCCTAATAAAGTGATAAATTCAGTCATACTCTTACTTATAATGTTATTGGAAAAACAGGGCGCTTCGCTTCTAGAACGCTGCAAAAAGCGCAGCTGCTAGGACGGGCTACGCCCTTATAGATTCTAGGCCCTAAGCTAAGTCGCGCTTAAGCCGTCATCCTCGCGTACGACTGCATGGATGCAGGAGGTAGAATAACGCAGGAGCAGTTATCGACGCGGGGATCCAGCTTTATGTACTTATGTTCTAGAAGGAGCGTAGCGACGCTCTAGCAGGACGAAGTCCGCCCTAGCAGCGAAGCGTCCTTCTTAACTTTAGCCTTAGCCTACGACATTTCCCATTTGGAAGATAGGCAGGTACATACCCACAATTAGGCCACCTACGAGTGTGCCAATCACCACCATCATAATGGGCTCAATTAGGCTCGATAGGCCATCGACTGCATCATCCACCTGCATCTCATAAATATTAGCGACCTTATTGAGCATATTATCTAGTGAGCCTGACTCTTCGCCTATCATCACCATTTGGATCAGCATGTCGGGGAAAAGCCCAGTGGTGCGCATGGCGACGTTCATCTGCATCCCCGCCATCACTTCTTGGCGCACTTTAAGCAGGGCTTTGCGGTAGACCGCATTGCCGGATGCACCCGCGGCGGATTCCATGCCATCGATAAGCGGCACCCCAGCGGCAAAGGTAGTGGCTAAGGTGCGGGAAAATCGTGCCATAGCCGCTTTATGCAATATCTCGCCGATAATGGGGATTTTAAGCACTAGCTCATCGACGCGGTCGCGAAGGGCCTGTGAGTTACGGTGGGCGCGCACAAATAACCAGATACTGATGACAATGGCTGCGAAGAAAAAATACCAAGAGCTCTGTAAAAAACGCGAGATGCCAATAATTAGTTGAGTGAAGGCGGGGAGTTCGGCGCCAAAACCCTTAAAAATTTCTTCAAATTGCGGTACCACAAAGAGCAGTAATAGTACAGTAACGGCAACTGCGACTACAACTACGGCTGCGGGGTAGAACATGGCTTTTTTAATTTTCGATTTTAACTGCTCGGCTTTTTCCCTATAGGTGGCGATACGATCGAATACCGCATCGAGTGAGCCCGAGTGCTCACCCGCTGCGACTAAGTCGACATATAAATCATCGAAATAACGCCTATGGGGGCGCAGCGCGTCCGATAATGGAATACCCGATTGGATTTCCGAAAGCACAGTGCCTAGGAGTTCACGCATCTTTAGTTTTTCATGACCGCGACCTAACATTTCTATGGTGGTCACTAGGGGAACGCCCGCCGCCAACATAGTGGCAATTTGGCGAGTTACCATAGCGATATCCATAGGTTTAATATCGGGATTACGGGCAAAGAAGGGTGCGGATTTTTTACGCACTACTTTAGGGTTAACACCCTGGGATTTAAGCTGGCTTTTTATTTCGGCAACTGTGGCGCCCTTGAGTTCGCCGCCAGTTTTGGCGCCATCGCGGTTTACCCCTTTCCATTCAAAGGTATAAATTTTCGGTTGGCCTTTTTGCTCCGTCTTTTTGGCGCGGGGCTTTTTTAATGTCGTTGCCGTAGCCATAAATAATCCTGTTAGGTTGAAAAACGAAGAGGAGCGCTGCGCTTACAGAACGGGCTGCGCCCTTACTGTGTTCGGAACGCTGCGCTTACAGTATTATAGTATAAAGCCTATTTTTAACGTTTTTCGGTGAGCGTAGCGTTCCATATTCTGTCAGTCACACAGTGACGTTCTGTGATCAAGCCTTGTTAAAAACTCGTCACCCGATTGACTTCGGCAATACTGGTTACGCCCTGTATCACTTTTAATAAGCCTGATTGGCGCAGATCGCGCATGCCTTGGGCCTTAGCTTGGGTGGCTATTTGCAGTGAGTTGCCACCTTCCATAATAGTGCGGGCAATTTCATCGGACATTTTCATCACCTCATAAATCCCCACGCGGCCCTTATAGCCGCCGGAGCAATGCTCACAGCCAACGGGCTTAAAGCTGGTAAAACCTTGGGTAATTTGTGCTTCACTAAAACCTAACCGCAGCAATTCATGTTCGGGAACATCTTCACTCTGCTTACACTCGGGACAGAGTCTACGGGCGAGGCGCTGGGCGATGATCAGGTTGACTGAACTGGCGATATTATAGCCAGGTACGCCCATATTGATTAAACGGGTTAAGGTTTCCGCCGCCGAGTTAGTGTGTAGGGTCGATAACACTAAGTGACCCGTTTGCGCCGCCTTAATGGCAATCTCAGCGGTTTCTAAGTCGCGAATTTCCCCCACCATAACTACATCTGGGTCTTGGCGTAAAAATGACCGCAGGGCCGAGGCAAAGGTTAGCCCCGCCTTTAAGTTAATATGAACCTGATTGACACCCTCGAGGTTAATTTCCACCGGATCTTCGGCGGTAGAGATATTACGTTCCTCGGTATTAAGAATATTTAACCCAGTATAAAGGGAGACGGTTTTACCCGAACCCGTGGGACCAGTAACGAGGATCATCCCCTGGGGTTTGGCCAGCATTTCTAAATAGAGTTTCTCTTGGTCCGGCTCGTAACCGAGCTTTTCAATCCCCAATTGTGCGGAGGAGGAGTCCAAGATCCGCATTACAATTTTTTCACCCCAGAGGGTGGGTAGGGTGCTCACCCGAAAGTCGATGGACTTAGTGCGGGAGAGCTTCATTTTTATCCGCCCATCCTGCGGCACCCGGCGCTCGGCAATATCGAGTTTTGACATTACCTTTAACCGGGCCGATAACCTGCCCGCCAGGCTAATGGGCGGCTCTGAGACCTCATGCAAAATCCCATCGATACGAAAACGAATGCGGTAGCGTTTCTCATAGGGCTCAAAATGCAAGTCCGATGCGCCCTTACGAATAGCATCGGTTAATATCTTGTTGATATAAATAACGATAGGGGCATCGTCACTGCTATCCCCCGTGGGTTCCTCATTGCGCCTATCGGTATCGGTGATTTCAATCCCCGCCAGCGCCGCCTCATCCATACCGCCTAAATCTAGGCCGGTAATATCCTCTTCGAGGATTTTTTCCAGTGCCTTAGCGAGCTTATCTTCCTCCACCAAAATGGCTTCGGCATGTAGGCCGGCGCTAAACTGAAAATCCTCCAGCGCGGCGATATTGGTGGGGTCGGAGGTGCCAATATAGAGGCGATTGCCCCGTTTAAACAGCGGTAGGCAGCGGTGTTTTTCAATCAGTTTTTTATTGATAAATTCTTCGGGGATGGCGCTAATATCAAATTCAGCTAAATCCAGTAGCGGTGTGCCATATTCCTCATAGCAAAGCTCGGCAATGGCGCGGGCCGAGATCAGTTTGCCCTGCACTAAGGTGCTAACTAGGGCTTGTTTTGTTTGGCGGGATTTGGTGATGGCATTCGCCATCTGCTCTTCATTTAGCAGGCCCTTACGGATAAAGAGGGTAGATAAACCGAGATGAAGACCTGTTGTTGGCATAAGAGAAAGCTTTTCCAAAACAACGAATATGGATTTGAGTAATTGAAATCGGGGTTTAAGTCGTTATATGAGCTTAACCCCGAAATTTTCAATTAGCACATTACAGGTGTACCAGTCTTACATGTACCACCGATTGTCCAAGTTACTTTTCCATTTGCATAAGCAGGGGTTAGTGTATAAGTCTGACCTGTTAAACCATTTGCAGTTGCAGCTGTTGCTGTAATAACACCATCGGCAGTTGTAATCGATAGTATATTACCTGAAGCTCCAACAGCAGCCAATGACCAACCATTGCCATTCGAACCATCAGAACAACCTGTTACAGTCGCAAGATCTTGTGCGCAAATCTCAACAGCAGTCTTAGTGGCTGCAGTTCCTAATACAACTTCAGAAAATTTAGATTTAAGAGTGTATTGTTGATACGCAGGTAGTGCGATTGCGGCCAAAATACCGATAATGGCGACAACAATCATTAATTCGATTAAGGTAAAACCTTGAGCTTGCTTATTTAGCCCTTTATTTAAACGAAGACCTTTCATTTTATCTCTCCAGCTTACGCAGTAAGTTACTAATTTGTTTGATATATAACATCGCACTACAGATGCTCTGTCATCTATCTGTCTTGTAGCTATCTTATATCGCCACGTTTTTATGGTTTAACCTAAGCATTTTTACATTTATTTTACAAGTCAACGTTACGCGACCGCTAGTTAATGTAAGTCTAAGCGCTTAGGGCTAATTAGCATGGTTAAAAGATACACCTTTCGGCAACCGTACCTTAAGTTGATCTATCGTTAGGGAAAGCTTACTGCTTTAGTATTGCTTCACCTACGATGAACCTTTACCTCCCCCTAAAGCCATTGCTGGACGCTTTATCAGTCAATACCTTTAAGGTGACGCATCAAGCATATTTGAGGTCTCATTGTTGTGCCAACTTTCGGCTGACACATTTTTGACACTCTCTTTACTCCAACCTTCGCTCCACCTTTGTATCATCCCCTGTATCAGCAGGCTTATACACTTATACAAACGTGCAGATGGCATATGCTTGCCTTTGGTGAGGTTGGCCTATGGCCATCTCGCCTATGTAAAAGTTAGTACAAAGTTAAATAAAATGAAACAACAATTTTACCGAAAACATGAATAAAATGATTATTTTGTCTAAAGAACTGGCAACATACCGAATTCTGTTCTAACAAAAAATTGACATAGTCAATATAAGTGCTGCAAGTATGACTAATGCCAATATTTAGTCATTAATTTGTATGAGGAGAAAGGGGGGGGCTGCGTATGTTAGAGCTTAGAGCGCTTCGCTTCTAGGACGCTGCAAAAAACGCAGCTGCTAGAATCTAGAATCTAGGTTCTAGGCCCTAGATTCTAGAAGGAGCGTAGCGACGCTCTAGCAGGACGAAGTCCGTTCTAGCAGCGAAGCGCCCTTTTTAGCTTTTTAGCCGCATTGATAGATCGAGTGCGCGAACGTGCTTAGTGAGCGCGCCTACTGAAATATAATCGACGCCCGTTTTGGCGAACTCGGCTAAGGTGTCTAAGGTGACATTGCCCGAGACTTCGAGCTTGGCCCCCGCGCCTTTGGCACGATACTGATTGTTAAGCTCAACGGCATCGACCATCATAGTGATATCAAAGTTATCTAACATGATGATATCTGTGCCAGAATCCAGTGCTAATGCCAGTTCGCTTAAGGATTCAACCTCAACTTCGACGGGCTTATTAGGATAGAGGCTGCGGGCGGCATCGACCGCTTGGCGGATCCCACCAGAGGCCATGATGTGGTTTTCCTTAATTAAAAACGCATCATAGAGGCCTATCCGGTGATTTTTGCCGCCGCCACAGGTGACGGCATATTTTTGCGCCGTGCGTAGGCCGGGAATGGTTTTGCGGGTGTCGAGTAGGCGTGTATGCGTGCCTGCCAGTTTATCGACATAATGCTTAGTTAATGTGGCCACGCCCGATAGGGTTTGAATAAAGTTCATGGCGGTGCGCTCGCCGGTGAGTATAGTGCGGGCCGGGCCAGATAATTCACAGAGGACTTGATTGGGTAATACGAGGTCACCATCATCGACATGCCAATGTAATGCGACTTCGGCTCCTAATTGGTTAAAGACCTGTTCCGCCCAGGCTTTACCGCAAAATACCCCTTCCTCGCGGGTGATAAGGGTCGCTTCTGCATATTTATCGGCGGGGATCAGCAGGGCGGTGATATCGCCGTAGGCAATGGCTTTGGTATGCTCGTTAATGTCAGTGCCACCTAGGTCTTCGGCGAGGGCGGTTTTTACGGCGTGGCGAATATCGTTTTCTAACATGATTGGGATCCTTGCACTTGTACGTCGGGCGAGTGGGCATGACTGAAACTGCCTGCTTGCGTATGGGGTTAAGATTATCATGGCTGCGCCGCTAGGTGCTAGGGCGTCGCTACGCTCCTTCTAGAATCTAGAATCTAGAATCTAGCAGCTGCGTTCTTTGCAGCGTCCTAGCAGGGCGAAGCCCGTCCTTCTTTTAAGGAGTTAACATGAGTTTTGAGTTTGGCTGGTATAGTGGTGCTCGGCGCTGTGAGTCGCCACATTTTAATCGCCGCCCTTTTGGGGAAATAAGTTTATTGGTGATCCACAATATCAGCTTACCGGCGGGATGTTTTGGTTTACCTTATATTGATCAATTGTTTAAAGGGTGTTTAGATACCAAAGCCGACGACAGTTTTGCCGATTTAGCCCAATTGCAGGTTTCGGCCCACTTTTTGATCCGCCGCGATGGGGAATGTGTGCAATATGTGAGTTGTAGTGATAGGGCTTGGCATGCCGGGGTTTCTCGCTATGGTGACAGGGAAAATTGCAACGATTTTTCAATCGGTATTGAGCTTGAGGGGACGGATACTGAAGCCTACACAGTTGTCCAGTATCAGAAACTCACCGAGTTGACCCTTGCCTTAATGCAGGAATATCCGTCATTAACTGCGGAGCGAATTGTAGGGCATTGCGATATCGCACCCATGCGTAAAACAGATCCCGGCCAAAGCTTTGATTGGCAAAAGTATTTAAAAACGCTGCGCGATTCACGGATGCCACAGGGATAACAGAACGTCGCTACGCGACTTACGGATGTCATAGGGATAACAGAACGTCGCTACGCGACTTACAGATAACGGAACGGGCTTCGCCCTTACGGTAAGCGCACGACTGCATGGATGCAGGAGGTAGAATAACGCAGGAGCAGTTATCGAGCGTTCTGTGAGTGAGCCTGCGAACGTTCCGTCATCCGTAAACCTTAATCGGTAAGCGCCGTCCCGTGATCCGTAACCATTTTTACAAGGAGTATAACCGATGGCATTGTTTTCATTGTTAATTGCTATTTTAGTGGAGCGACTTAAGCTGCTGCCGGCATCGTGGCAATGTGATCGATTATTGCAGTCCTATCAGTCGACCTTTTTCGGTGATAAAGCCTCTTTAACTGCGCCTATGATGGCTCTCGCCTTAATCTTGCCCGCATTGGTGGTTTACGTTTTATCTTGGTTAGCCTCGGGGATGTTTTGGGGATTGCTGAGTTTAGCCCTGTGGGTATTAGTCGCTATCATTTGTTTTAACCACCAAAAGCAGCGGGATATCTTTAAAAAATACATGCAGGCGGCGTGTCGTGCCGATGTTCAAGCTTGCTATCACTTTGCGGCGGAGCTTGATTGCAGCGAATGTTTAGAGGCTGTGTCTGAGCGGGATTTAGGCGCTAAGGTGGGCCAGAGTGTGGCTTGGATTAACTACCGTTATTACGGCGCAGTGGCGTTTTTTTTGATTTTCTTAGGTCCTGTGGGAGCCATGCTATATTGCACGGCGCGTTTTTATGCCGAAGAGAATGTGCGTAAATCGTTGAATTTGCCGTTGGTTGGCGAGGTCATCGCCGTTTTGGATTGGTTGCCGAGTCGAGTCTTTGCCTTTGGTTATGCCCTAAGCGGACAGTTTAGTGAAGGGCTGGCGGCCTGGCGCAGTAGCGCGTTAAGTTTCACTACCAGCGCTAGAACCGTGGTTGTTGAAACGGCATTAGCGGCGCAGCCTTTACCCGAGGAGTCCAGTGCACCTATTTGTGTACAGTCTACCCTTGCACTATTAGTATTGAGTAAACGTAACTTTACGTTGATAGTGGCCATACTTTCACTACTGACAATCTTTGGGTTGGTGAGTTAACTCCTGATGGATGACAGAACGTCGCTACGCGACTTACGGATGTCACAGGGATAACAGAACGTCGCTGCGCGACTTACGGATAACGGAACGGGCTTCGCCCTTACGGTAAGCGCACGACTGCATGGATGCAGGAGGTAGAATAACGCAGGAGCAGTTATCGAGCGTTCTGTGAGTGAGCCTGCGAACGTTCCGTTATCCGTTATCCGATATCCGTAAACCTTATTCTGTCCCGTTGTTAAATGGTCTGACCCCGCGGGCATTTTTTTCGGCTATGCTCTCTCAGCGTGGGTGCGGTTGGAAAAGATTGCTGCTTTTGAGACGGATCACCTTTTTAGGTTGATTTTCAATCTGGACATCAAAAGTCTGATTTGATAAAGTGCGCTCACTCATAAAAATTGGTAAGACCAATTTACAACGGAGCTGAGCGCCTAATGGCCTATAGTAAAATTAATCAGCCAAAAATTTCTGACGTGATCATGGCGCAATTAGAGCAAATGATCCTAGAGGGCAGTTTACAGCCCGGGCAGAAGTTGCCGCCTGAACGCGAGCTGGCTATCCAGTTTGAAGTGTCTCGACCTTCTTTGCGCGAAGCGATTCAAAAGCTTGAGGCGAAAGGGTTATTAATGCGCCGCCAAGGCGGTGGCACTTATGTCAAAGAGCAACTCTGGCAGACCCTTGCCGATCCCATCGTTGAGTTAATGAATGCCGATCCTGAGAGTCAATATGACTTGCTGGAATTTCGTCATGCTACCGAAGGTATGATGGCCTATTTTGCCGCGCTACGTGGCACAGACGCCGATATGCAAAATATCAAGCGAATGATCCTCGAGGTGGAAGCCGCCACCAGTATCGAACAAAAAGCCGCCGCCATTGTGCGCTTTTACCGTGCCGTGGCCGAAGCGTCACACAATGTGGCTATGTTACACCTCGTACTCAGTTTAACCCCTGTGCTGCATCAAAATGTGGCGCAAAACCTGGAGCTTTTAAGCCGCCGCGAAGAAGCTTCTACTATGGCGAATGATCACAGACGGGCCTTGCTCGCTGCTATCGTTCGCCGTGATCCCGACGCCGCCAGAGAAGCCTCGAATGAACATTTAAGTTACATCGAAGAGGTGATGTTATCTGTGCGGGAAGAAGATAGCCGGTTGCAGCGAAGCTTGCGCCGCTTAAAGAGTGGCGCTTAAGTTTCCGTGATTTAGCCTTAGCTAAGCCGGGATTTGCCGCAAACACCATTCATTATCATGTATATAGAGAAGGACAGTGTCATGTCTGAAGATATGCTACAAGACGTAGATCCGTTAGAGACTCAGGAATGGGTTGATGCCCTGCAAGCCGTGTTGGAACAGGAAGGCCCAGAACGCGCCCATTTTTTATTAGAGAAGCTGATCGATAAAGCGCGTCGTAATGGCACACACTTGCCTTACACTGCGACGACCGCTTATTTAAACACTATCCCAGCGGGCCAAGAGCCACACATGCCTGGCAACCAAGAGATGGAACGTCGCATTCGCGCCATCATCCGTTGGAACGCCTTAGCTATGGTGCTGCGCGGTTCTAAGAAAGACTTAGAACTTGGCGGCCATATTTCCAGTTTCGCCTCAAGCGCGACTATTTATGACGTGTGTTTTAACCACTTCTTCCGCGCACCGAATGAAAAAGACGGTGGCGATTTAGTGTATTTCCAAGGCCATATCGCCCCTGGTATTTATGCGCGCTCATTCTTAGAAGGTCGTTTAAGTGAAGATCAACTGGCTAACTTCCGTCAAGAAGTGGATGGTAAGGGCTTATCTTCATACCCACATCCCAAGTTGATGCCGGATTACTGGCAATTCCCAACGGTTTCTATGGGCTTAGGTCCAATCCAAGCGATTTATCAGGCCCGCTTCCTGAAATATCTGACTGACCGTGGTCTGAAGGATTGTTCGGCGCAAACCGTTTACTGTTTCCTAGGTGACGGCGAGTGTGACGAGCCAGAAGCCTTAGGTGCGATTGGTTTAGCGGCCCGTGAAGAATTAGATAACTTAGTGTTTATCGTTAACTGTAACTTACAGCGTCTCGATGGCCCTGTACGTGGTAACGGCAAGATCATCCAAGAACTGGAAGGCGAATTCCGCGGCGCCGGCTGGGAAGTTGTTAAAGTGATTTGGGGTCGTTACTGGGATCCATTATTAGCCCGTGATACCAGCGGTAAGTTATTGCAGTTAATGGAAGAAACCGTAGACGGTGAATACCAAAACTGTAAAGCCAAAGGTGGCGCTTATACCCGCGAACACTTCTTCGGTAAGTACCCTGAAACCGCCGAAATGGTCGCGAACATGTCAGATGATGACATTTGGCGCTTAAACCGTGGCGGCCATGACCCAGTTAAAGTTTACGCAGCCTTAGATCACGCGCAAAAAACCAAAGGTCGCCCAACGGTGATTTTAGCTAAAACCGTTAAAGGTTACGGCTTAGGTGATGCGGGTGAAGGTAAAAACATCGCCCACAACGTGAAGAAAATGGGTATCGAGTCTATCCGTTACTTCCGCGACCGCTTCAATATCCCAATTCCAGATGACCAGTTAGAAGATTTACCTTTCTATCATCCAGGTCCAGATTCGGAAGAAGTGAAGTACATGATGAGCCGTCGTGAAGCGCTGCATGGTAGCGTGCCACAACGTCGTCAAAAGTTCAGCGAAGAGCTGGAAATCCCGTCACTGAAGATTTTCGATTCGATTTTAGCGGGTTCAAATGGCCGTGAAATTTCATCGACCATGGCATTCGTTCGCGTACTGACAGCACTGCTGAAAGACAAGAAAATTGGCAAAAACATTGTGCCAATCATTCCTGACGAAGCCCGTACCTTTGGTATGGAAGGTCTGTTCCGTCAAGTGGGTATTTATGCTCACGAAGGCCAAAAATACGTACCGCAAGACTCTGATCAAGTCGCTTACTACCGTGAGGACAAGTCAGGCCAAGTACTGCAGGAAGGGATTAACGAACTCGGTGCTATGTCATCTTGGGTATCAGCTGCGACCAGCTACTCAGTGAACGATGTGCCTATGATCCCATTCTACATCTACTACTCAATGTTCGGTTTCCAACGTATTGGCGACATGGCGTGGGCAGCGGGTGATATGCGTGCGCGCGGCTTCTTAGTCGGTGGTACTTCAGGTCGTACAACCCTGAACGGTGAAGGTCTGCAGCATCAAGATGGTCACAGCCATGTACTGGCTAACACTATTCCTAACTGTATTACTTACGACCCAACCTACGGCTACGAAATCGCCGTTGTGGTGCAAGATGGTATCCGTCGTATGTACGGCGAAAACCAAGAAGATATCTTCTACTACTTGACCACAATGAACGAAAACTACATCCAGCCAGAAATGCCAGAAGGTGCGGAAGTGGGTATCGTTAAAGGTATCTACAAGCTGGAAACTGTATCTGGTTCGGGTAAAGGCAAGGTTCAGTTAATGAGCTGTGGCACTATCCTTGAACAAGCTCGTAAAGCGGCGCAGGCACTGGCAAAAGATTTTGGTATCACTGCCGACGTCTTCAGCGTGACTAGCTTCAACGAGTTGACCCGTGATGGCCAAGCTGCCGAGCGTTGGAACATGCTGCACCCAACCGAAACGCCAAAACAAGCCTATATCAGCCAAGTGATTTCAAGTGATGCACCTGCGATTGCGGCCACTGACTATATGAAGGTTTATGGCGAACAGTTACGTGCTTACATGCCAACCGATTACAAAGTGTTAGGTACTGACGGTTTCGGTCGCTCAGACAGCCGCGAGAATCTGCGTCACCACTTCGAAGTGGACGCTAAGTTTATCGTGATTGCGGCACTGAAATCTCTGGTTGATCGCAAAGAGCTGCCTGTCGATGTGTTAGCAAAAGCCATTAAAGAATATGGTATCGACGCTGACAAGATCAATCCACAGTACGCGTAAGAGGCAATAAAAATGGCTGAATTAAAAGAAGTTTTTGTTCCTGATATCGGCGGCGATGAAGTGCAAGTGATCGAAATCTGCGCCGCTGTGGGTGATACCCTCGCGGCCGATGACTCGATTATTACCGTCGAAAGCGACAAGGCGACTATGGATATTCCAGCGCCTTTCGCCGGTGTGTTAGCCGAGTTGAAAGTGGCTGTGGGCGATAAAGTCTCTGAAGGTACTTTGATTGCAATGATGCAGGCAGCGGGTGCATCCGCCCAAGCTGCCGCGCCAGCGCCAGTTGCGGCACCTGCTGCAGCGGCTCCAGCCCCTGTTCAAGCTGCACCAGCCCCTGTGGCTGCAGCTCCTGCTGCGGTTGAGGCTAAAGTTGTCGAAATCAGTGTGCCTGATATCGGTGGCGACACCGATGTATCGGTTATCGAAGTCTTAGTTGCGGTTGGCGATAAGATTGACGCCGATGCAGGCTTGATTACCTTAGAAACCGACAAAGCGACCATGGACGTACCATCGCCATTCGCCGGTGTGGTTAAAGAAGTGAAAGTGGCTGTGGGTGACAAGGTTTCCCAAGGCTCATTAGTGATTATGCTCGAAGTCGGCGGCGCGGCACCAGCTGTCGCAGCAAGCGCACCAACGGCGACGGTTGCGGCTCAAGCGGCTCCTGTCGCTGCGGTAGCGCCAGTGGCCGCAGCACCTGCGGCAAGTGTGGTTGCGGTAAAAGAAATCCAAGTGCCAGATATTGGCGATGCGAGCAATGTCGATGTGATCGAAGTGCTAGTGTCAGTGGGCGATATGATCACTGCCGACCAAGGTTTGATCACCCTTGAAACCGACAAAGCCACTATGGAAGTGCCAGCGCCATTCGCCGGTAAACTGCTGTCTTTGACTGTTAAAGTGGGTGACAAGGTTTCTCAAGGTAGCATCATAGCCACTATTGAAACGACTTCAGTTGCAACAGCAAGTGCGCCAGCACCAGTTGCTCAAGCGGCGGCTCCTGCTCCAGTGAGCGCGGCACCCGTTGCGGCTTCAGCACCTGCAAGCCGCCCTCCTGTTCCACACCACCCTAGTGCAGGCTCGCCTGTGTCTACCGGTGCGGTACATGCATCGCCTGCGGTACGTCGTTTAGCCCGTGAATTTGGTGTGGATCTCACCCAAGTGACTGGTTCTGGCCGTAAGGGTCGCATTATGAAGGAAGACGTACAGGCGTATGTGAAATACGAACTGTCGCGTCCGAAAGCAACGGCGGCAACTTCAGTCGGCGCTGGCAATGGCGGTGGTCTGCAAGTGATTGCTGCGCCTAAAGTGGACTTCAGCAAGTTTGGTGAAGTGGAAGAAATTCCATTAAGCCGTATCCAGAAGATCTCTGGCCCTAACCTGCACCGCAACTGGGTAACCATTCCCCACGTGACTCAGTTCGATGAGGCTGATATCACTGAGATGGAAGAGTTCCGTAAGCAGCAAAACGATGCGGCGGCGAAGAAAAAAGCCGATTATAAGATCACTCCGCTGGTCTTTATGATGAAAGCCGTGGCGAAAACACTGCAACAGTTCCCAGTGTTCAACTCGAGCTTAAGCTCAGATGGTGAATCACTGATCCAGAAGAAGTATTTCCATATCGGTGTGGCGGTTGATACGCCAAACGGTTTGGTTGTGCCTGTGGTGCGTGATGTGGATAAGAAGGGCATTATCGAGTTATCCCGCGAATTAGCCGATATCTCTATCCGCGCTCGCGATGGCAAGCTTAAATCCGCTGATATGCAGGGTAGCTGCTTCACCATTTCAAGTTTAGGTGGCATTGGCGGTACGGCGTTTACGCCTATCGTGAACTACCCAGATGTGGCGATTTTAGGTGTGTCTAAATCTGAAATTAAGCCTAAGTGGAATGGTAAAGAGTTCGAACCTAAATTGATGTTGCCACTGTCGCTATCTTACGATCACCGGGTGATCGATGGTGCAATGGCTGCACGCTTTAGCGTGACACTGTCAGGAATTCTGTCCGATATTCGTACTTTGATTCTGTAAGCATATAAGGCTGCTCATCTTGAGCAGCCTTTTGTTTATTGTGATCAGTATCAAACACAGGTTAAAATGCGCCCACCTTACGCGCTAGCGCATTTTCGGTTGGCAGGATTGGTCTCCTCCAACGGATTGAATGAGAATTAGAGGAAAACATGAGTAACGAAATCAAAACTCAGGTAGTGGTATTAGGAGCAGGCCCAGCAGGTTATTCTGCGGCTTTCC
This sequence comes from Shewanella putrefaciens, assembly GCF_016406305.1. Lineage (NCBI taxonomy): Bacteria > Pseudomonadati > Pseudomonadota > Gammaproteobacteria > Alteromonadales > Shewanellaceae > Shewanella > Shewanella putrefaciens. Next base: position 4,010,506 of record NZ_CP066369.1, on the reverse strand, counting down.
GTGCGGCGGACTTAGGTCTACAAACCGTTATCGTTGAACGTTTTAGCACTTTAGGTGGTGTGTGTCTGAACGTGGGTTGTATCCCATCTAAAGCACTGTTACACGTCGCTAAAGTTATCGAAGAAGCCAAAGCCGTTGCCGCCCATGGTGTGGTGTTCGGTGAGCCAACTATCGATTTAGATAAGTTACGTGGCTTTAAAGAAAAAGTGATCAGCCAATTGACGGGCGGCTTGGGCGGTATGTCCAAGATGCGTAAAGTAAATGTGGTTAACGGTTTCGGTAAATTCACTGGCCCTAACACACTGGAAGTCACCGCTGAAGATGGCACTGTGACTGTCGTTCAGTTCGAGCAAGCGATCATCGCTGCCGGTTCTCGCCCAATCAAACTGCCATTTATTCCCCACGAAGACCCACGTATTTGGGATTCGACCGACGCATTAGAACTGAAAGAAGTTCCTGGTAAGTTGTTAGTGATGGGCGGCGGTATTATCGGTTTAGAAATGGGTACTGTGTACTCTTCTCTTGGCAGTGAAATCGACGTGGTTGAAATGTTCGACCAAGTGATCCCAGCGGCTGACAAAGACGTGGTTCGCGTATTCACTAAGCAAATCAAGAAGAAATTCAACCTGATCCTCGAAACTAAAGTCACAGCGGTAGAAGCCCGTGAAGACGGTATCTATGTTTCTATGGAAGGTAAGAGCGCGCCAGCTGAACCAGTACGTTACGATGCCGTATTAGTGGCTATCGGCCGTACACCTAATGGCAAGCTTATCGACGCCGACAAAGCCGGTGTTAAGATTGACGAGCGCGGTTTCATCAACGTAGACAAGCAATTACGTACTAACGTACCGCACATCTACGCCATCGGTGACATCGTTGGTCAACCAATGTTGGCTCACAAAGGCGTGCACGAAGGCCACGTCGCGGCCGAAGTTATCGCTGGCATGAAGCACTACTTCGATCCAAAAGTGATCCCATCAATCGCTTACACAGACCCTGAAGTGGCCTGGGTTGGTCTGACTGAGAAAGAAGCGAAAGAGCAAGGTATTGCTTACGAAACCGCAACTTTCCCATGGGCTGCAAGTGGTCGTGCGATTGCCTCAGATTGCTCTGAAGGTATGACTAAGCTGATTTTCGACAAAGACACTCACCGCGTTATCGGTGGTGCAATTGTCGGTGTGAACGGTGGCGAGCTGTTAGGCGAAATCGGCCTAGCGATTGAAATGGGTTGTGATGCTGAAGATTTAGCATTGACCATTCACGCTCACCCAACATTGCACGAATCAGTAGGCCTAGCGGCTGAAATGTACGAAGGTTCTATTACCGATTTGCCAAACCCAAAGGCAAAGAAAAAGTAATTTAGTTGTCGATTAAAAAAGCGCTCATTTGAGCGCTTTTTTATTGCTTCGCGGAAAATGTAACTTTAATGTAAACAAGCGGGTGAATTGAAGCTTTTGAACTGCTAGAGTAATCATACGGAATGCAGTAAGTCGTCAAATGAAAACAAAAATAACTAGAACACTTCTGACATGTTTCATCCTTTTCTTCACTAGCCTAAATACCGTTTGGGCCAGTGGCTTAGTGCAGCGTGTCTTTACCGATAGGGATGGGCTCGAAGCGACCAGTATTCGGGCATTAACCCAAGATGATTACGGTTATGTCTGGGCGGCGACTGAACAGGGTCTGTATCGGGTCAGTAATGCTAAGGTGCGGCGAATCGATAAAATCGGTACTGAGTCGCGCCTTACGGATGATTTTCTGACCGCAGTCGTCAATGTCGATCGGGACCGATTATTGGTGAGCACTGGGGCGGCGACTTTCCTCTACGATATAGCCAAAAATCAATTTACCTCTTTCGGTTCGGCAGATTTGTTCCCCCATTTTCCGGGTGGTGCACTCATTTCTGCGGCCAGAATGGATCAGCAAACATGGCGGTTATTGATTGATAATGGCCAGATTTATGAGTTTTCCCCTTCTAAGTCCACTCTACAACTTATCACTCAATTACCCGTTAATCGCGACCTTCCTTGGCGTAAGTTATTACTTATGCCTAATGGGCAAATGCTGGTGGCGGGACAATTGCAATTAGTACTCCTCGATAACAAGGGCGAGCGGCTGTTCGAATACCCTTGGACCGAATCTATGGGCAATATTCTTGATATGTTAGAGGATTCGCAGCAGCGTATTTGGATTGCGACGGCTCTTGGGGTCTACCAGCTTGAGCCAAGATCCCGCCAAGTTATCCCTGTTGCCGAATTACCCGGTGGGAGCACGGCAATCGCTGAAGATCCTAATGGGGAGCTGTGGTTTACCAGTCGGGTGGGTCTATTAAAGTGGTCGCCAGAGACGCGGCAGATTGAGAATTATCAACAGCAGCTAAAGGTGGGAGCCAATATGGAAACCCTCAAGGCCATGTTGTTTGATAATTCGGGGTTAATGTGGGTCGGTGGCTCTGGCGATGGTTTAGCACTCTTAGCCTCGAAGCCGGATTTTATCCTCGATACTTTTACTGCGGATGAACCCTATGCATTGAGTGATGCCATGACTTGGTCAGTACATGCGACCGATGAAGGTCTTTGGCTCGGCTCCTCAAATGTAACCTTGATTGCTAAGGGAAGTGATAAAGCGCTTGAGGTCTCGATTGAAGGCTTAAACTCCCATGAGAGTATTTACGATCTTAATGAGTTTGAAGATCGCTATCTGCTGGTGTCGACCACCAGTGGCCTCTTTGTGGTCGATAAGCGCACGCTGCAAGGCAGCAGTTTTGCTAAGTGGGCCGGTGGCAAAGATGAGTTCAAAAATAAAGTTGTTTACAGTACCTATATTGACCCCTACCTTAAGGGCCGAATTTGGATTGCAACCTCGGCAGGGCTCTATTTTTGGGAGTCTGGCTTGCAGGAGCCGCAACCTTTTGACATAGATAAATCCATTAGCGATGGCCCTAAACGGCCCACTATACGCACGCTCTATCGCGCATCCGATGGTAAGTTATGGGTCGGCGGTAAAAAAGTGTTTGGCTATATCGATGGTCAAAATGAATTCCATAATCAAATGGGCTTATTTAGCGCTTTAGCTTCAACGCCGACAGTGAGCCATCTGGAAGAAATGTCACCTGGGGTGATGTGGTTTGGCACCTATGAAAAAGGCTTATTTGAATACCGCGAGCAGACGGGACAGTTAGCCTCTTTAACCACCCAGTGGCAGGTCAATTGCAGCTCAGTATTTTTTATCCAAAAGACGGAGAATGCTCATTTAATCGCCTGCGCCGATTCCCTGATTCGCCAAGATAAACAGGCGGGGACTATTAGGGTATTGAATCAACTCGACGGTTTTATTTCCGATGAGATGAATGAGGGGGCGTATTTTTATTCTCTAAATTCGGGACTTTATTTAGGCACCCCCGAAGGGGTGATGCACTTGGATGTGGATAAGCTGGCTAATCGTATTACCGATGATCACGTGATGCTCGAGTCCGTTTCCGTTTACTACGATAGTGCCACCGAAGTATCGCTTCTGCCAAAGCCGATGACGACCATTAAGCCCGATGCCAAGATGGTGAGTCTACAGATCACCAATTTGGATTATCTTGATGATTCTCCAATTCAATTTAAGTACCGTTTACGTTATCAAGGCGAAGAAGGCCATTATGTCTTGCTGCAAGGTGAGTCACAGATCAACCTCGCAGGCCTAGATGCTGGGCACTATGTTTTAGAGATCCTGAGCCAAGTTAATGGTGTATGGTCCGATAAACCCTTTTCCTATCCCTTTTCTGTCGAGCAACATTGGTGGTTAACACAAGGATTTAAAGGTGTGTTGCTGCTGATCTTTTCTATTGTGGCACTGAGTTTGGCTTGGTATAGGCAACGGCAAGTCCGCACGTTTATGAATATGAACCAAGCGCTTACCGAGAGCGATGAACGCCTTAGGCAGGCGCTGCGCGGCAGTGACTCCGATCTGTGGGAGTGGCGTAAAGAGACTCAGTGTTTTTATCTCGATAATAGGGGGGCCGTGCTAGGCACCCATGCCAATGAAATCGTGGTGCCGCTCGAGGAGCTCCCTGTGCATCCACAGGATAAAAATCAGGCGGTAGAGAAGTGGAACAGCATGCTCACAGGTGAGCAGGACCGTTTCGAGGCCGAATATCGTTACCTGCGTAAAGATGGCAATTGGGGGTGGTTAAGGGTCCGAGGGCGCCCCGTGGCTCGTCATAGGCAAACCCATGAAATAGAGCGGGTTGCCGGTATTTATAGTGATATCACAGTACAGCGCCAGCTTGAAGATGAAGTGAATTTACTTGCTCAAGCCTTTGAGAATACGTCGGAAGGTGTGTTGATTTTAGATGCCGATGAAAATATTCGCGTGGCCAACCATGCGGCGCAGCATATTATCGGTACTGAACAAACGGATTTAATTGGGCAATCATTTTCCCAATTTGTGCAAATGAGGGATGGCCTCTCTACCGAAGTGGCTCAGTTACTTGGGCAAGATACCTCTTGGACGGGGGAGCGGGAGTTAATGGGGCAGAATGGATTGCTGTACCCAGTATGGCTCAACGTGTCGGTGATGCATTCGGCACATGAAGATATAGTTCATTATGTTATTGTATTTTCGGATATTACCGAGCGAAAACGCACCGAAGCCGATTTGCGGCGGTTGGCAAATTATGATGTGCTGACGGGATTATCCAATCGATCTTTGTTTTCGAGTCGTTTGTTACAGTCGATACAGGTGGCGCAGCAAACGGGTGATAAGCTCGCATTATTGTTCCTCGACCTCGATAGATTTAAACATGTTAATGATTCCTATGGGCATAGCATGGGGGATGCCTTGCTGGTGGAGGCCTCTAATCGTCTCCAATCATGCATAGGGAGTGAGCATTTACTCTGCCGGTTTGGCGGCGATGAGTTTGTTATCCTATTGAAAAACGCGAATAGTTTAGATGAGATCAATCATTTGGCCGAACGGCTGCTAGACCAAATAAAGGCCCCCTTTAAACTGTTTGGCCGTGAGTTTTACATTTCGACTAGCATAGGGATCAGTATTTGGCCCGACGATGCGGTGCAGCCCGAGGCCTTTATCAAAAATGCCGACCTCGCGATGTACCACGCCAAGGAGGAAGGGCGAGGTAATTTTAAATACTATTCATCGGAGCGTAATACTCAGGCGCTATACCATTTACGCCTAGAAGCCGATCTACGTAAAGCCATAGAGCGGGAAGAGTTTGAACTCTACTATCAACCGCAAATTGATATTCTACGTGGCGATCGGTTTATCGGAATGGAGGCCTTGATCCGTTGGCGTCATCCGAAGGAAGGATTTATTCGCCCCGATATTTTCATTAAGGTGGCGGAAGCCTGTGGTTTGATTGTTGAGATCGATCGTTGGGTGCTACGTCAAGCCTGTGTGCATGGGGCTAAATGGGTTAAGACGTACGCCGAACCCTTCAAGTTATCGGTCAATATTTCGGCGATTCATTTCCGCCAACCCGATTTTATCGAGGGCGTAAAACAAATACTTGCAGAAACTCAAATGCCAACCTCATACCTAGGGCTTGAAATTACCGAAGGGGTATTGATGAAAGAGTTACAGGTGGCAAAGAGTCATTTGACGCAATTAAAATCCCTCGGTATCGAAGTTGCCATCGATGACTTTGGCACTGGTTATTCTTCTCTGGCCTATTTGCGCCATTTTGACGTGAATACCTTAAAAATTGACCGTTCATTTTTAATTGATATAGCGACTAACTCCGCCGATCAGGCCATTGTCAGCAGTATTATTGAATTAGCACGTAACCTAAAACTGAATGTGGTTGCCGAAGGGATAGAGACAGTAGAACAGTTGGAGCAGGTCTTTAGTCGAGGCTGTTATATTATCCAAGGTTACTATTTTGCTAAACCTATGTCGGCCACTGACTTTGAACAATATCTAGTAACAGATGATCAAATTGAGTCGATTTAGATAAAATATGACTGACGGTTAAATACTTAAGTTTGTTAATATAACTCGAATTTTTATTCTATAAAAAGTAGCCAATTATGATGCGTAAAATACTCGCTTCTCTCTTTTTATGTTTGTTCCTCACTCCCTTAATGGCGGCCGAACGGCCCAAAATCGGGCTGGTACTCAGCGGTGGTGGTGCCAAGGGGGCTGCCCACGTAGGGGTGCTCAAAATATTGGAAGAACACCATATTCCAGTCGATTACATTGCCGGTACGAGTATCGGCGCCTATGTCGCTGGCATGTACTCACTGGGTTACAGTGCGAGTGAGGTCGAAGCCATTATGATGGGCGTCAATTGGGACAGCGGCTACTCGGATACCATCCCACGTAATGTGTTGAGCTACAGGGATAAACAACTAAGGGATCGCTACAATATTCCGCTGAACATTGGTTACAACGAAGGTGAAGTGAAGGCGCCTAGTGGTTTACTGCGTGGCCAGACCATGTCGCAGCTATTGCGTCAATCAACGGATTTAGTCAGTCAGTTTGGTGATTTTGATGATTTAGCCATTCCCTACCGAGCGGTGGCGACCGACTTAGAAACCAGCTTACCCGTGGTTATCAACCATGGCAGCATAGTTAAGGCGATGCAAGCCTCTGCCACTGTACCCGGTGCGCTGCAACCTACACAAATTGATGGAAAGTTGCTCGTCGATGGCGGTATTGCCAACAACATGCCCATAGATGTGGTTAAAGCTATGGGCGCCGATATCATTATTGCCGTCGATATTGGCTCTCCTCTGGTAAAAAAAGACAAATTAGACAGTACCATAGCGGTACTGGATCAGCTGTCCAACTTCCTGACCAATGCCAGCACCGCCAAGCAAAAGGAGCTGCTGACAGAGAATGATGTGTTGATCCGTCCGGCGATCGATGCCTTAAGCACCACAGATTTTACTATCATGCCGTTGGCATTAACCTTAGGTAAAGAAGCCGCCAACGGCCAGCTCGATAAGCTGAGCGGTATGAGTGTGAGTCCTGAGGAATATGCTGCTTACGTTGCTGCCAAAAAGACCAAGAGCAAAGTGCTTATCGCTGATGTGAGTCATCCCATTGAGGAAATTGTGTTCGATAACCAATCTAAGGTGAGCCTCAATCTATTGAAGGAAACCTTAGAGCTTAAAGAAGGGCAATCGGTCACTAAAGATGAGTTGAACGAAGCATTAAAACGTATTTACTCCCTCAACAAATTTGAGCGTGTCGATGCCGAATTTGTTGATGGTGAAGACGGCCGCATACTTACTGTGACCACTAAAGCGAAATCCTGGGGGCCTAATTATTTCCAACTGGGCTTTAATTGGGAGGATGACTTTAGTGCTGATTCGAATATCACCTTCGATATGGCTTACACTATGACGGATCTCACCCGCAACGGTGGCGAATGGCGTAATGAAGTTAAACTCGGGTTTGAAAAATTATTTGGCACTGAGTTCTATCAGCCTTTGGATAGGGATCAAGAATTTTATAGTCGCGCGCGTTATCAGTACGATAACCAAAGTTGGGACTTATACGACAATAACAATCGTGTCTTCGATTTCGATAAGAGAACCCAAACTATCGAACTGGGTATAGGGTATAACTTTATTCTACAGGGCATGATTGAGCTCGGGCTGGTGGGAGAGAAAGGTTCCATCGTTAACGATGCTTGGCTCACTGAGGATTTAGATTTTGACTCCTACGGCGCCTATTTCAAATTTGGTTATGACAGTTTAGATAGCATCAGTTTCCCGACCTCGGGTAATCGCGTCACCTTAAACGTCTATGTGCGTAATGAGGATTTCGCCGATATTGTCGATAACAATGAAAATGAATACAGCGTGCAGGTCGAGGCCGACTGGAAAGGGGCGCTCAGTGTGGGCAACCATGCTTTTGTGGGTAAAACCTCACTTGCCACTAACAGTAATGATGGCGTTAATACGCTGCACCTCTCCGAGCTCGGCGGCTTCTTAAACCTTTCGGGTTACCACAAAGACTCATTGAATGGCGCACATAAAATCTTTGGCGCCTTTATCTATCAGTATGACTTGGGGCGCGATGCCTTAGGGATGACGGATTATCCTTTGTACCTAGGTTGGAGTTTAGAGGCAGGAAATGTTTGGTATGAAAGGTCCGATGTTAGCCTATCCGATCTTATCTACGCCTCGAGTTTGTACATAGGTACAGATACCTCTATGGGACCCGCAGCACTGGGCTTTGGGATCACAGATATGGGTGATAAATCCTTCTATTTATTTGTAGGTAAAGCCTTTTAGACAATAATTTAGCCACAGCTAAACAATAAGGGCATGACTGGTATCATGCCTTTTTTTTGCCAGAGTGCTGACGAGAATCGTCAAAATAGTCACTAAAATGTCATATCCTTTTACAAAATCTTGCTACTGCGGGGCAGGGCAAGATGCTAAGGTTTTGCGGAAAAATAAATAACACTCTCAACGGAAGCTGGGGAAAACAATGAAGAAAATTAGCACACTGGCTCTGGGGATCGCCTTGAGTTTAGGTTTAGCGGCTTGCAGCAGCGAGCCTAAAACGGAAGCTACCGCGGTTTCTGGTATTGAATTACAAAACTTTGATACCTCTGTACGTCACCAAGACGATTTCTATTACAGCGTCAACGGTAAGTGGTTAGCGAATACGCCTATACCTGCCGATAAATCTAACTACGGCGCATTTTCTGTGCTCTACGATCAAAGCCAAGATGCATTGAAAAAGATCATCGATGAAGTGTCCGCGAAAAAGAATCCCGCGGCGGGCTCTAATGAGCAGAAGATCGGTGATTTTAATGCCAGCTTTATGAATACCGATTTGCTGGAAACCTTAGGCGTTGCACCACTTAATCCGTTATTAAATGATATCGCCAGTGCGAAAACCCATGCCGATTTACCCGCAGTCATGGGTAAGTTACTGACGAGTGGTGCCAGCATTCCCTTTGGTTTTTTTGTTAACAATGACGCAAAAAATTCGACCCAATATGCGGTGTATTTAAGCCAGTCTGGCCTCACTCTGCCGGATCGTGATTACTACCTTAAGGATGATCCTAAGTTTGCCGCTAATCGCCAAGCGATGGCTAAGTATGTCACCGACATATTGACAGAGGCGGGTTATAAGGATGCTAAGCGGGCGGCCAAAAGTGTCGCGGATATCGAATTGATGTTGGCGCAAAGTCAGTGGAGTCGCGTTGAATCCCGTGATGCGAATAAGGCCTACAACAAGCGCGATCGCGCTGAACTGCAACAGTTAACGGGCAAGTTCGATTTTAATGCCTTCGCCGCGAGTGCCGGTTTTGGCGATAAAGTGACAGAAGTCGTTGTGCGTCAGCCTTCTTATTTTGAAAAGCTAGGGGCAAATTTTGATGCTTTCCCCGTTTCTGCTTGGCAGGATTATTTAACCTTCCACTTAGTGGACAGTTACGCAGAATTGTTAAGTAAAGACTTTGTCGATTTGAACTTCGCCTTTAAGAGCAAAACCTTAATGGGTATTGAAGAGCAGCAGCCTCGCTGGAAAAAAGCGGTCGATGGTGCCGACCAAGTGATAGGCGAGCTAGTGGGTGAAGAGTACGTTAAGCAATACTTCAAGCCAGAAGCCAAAGCGCGTATGGAAACCATGATCAAAAACTTGATCAAAGGTTTTGAAGTCAGCATCAATGAACTCGAGTGGATGACGCCTGAAACTAAGGTGGCCGCCCAGGAAAAACTGGCTAAATTTACCTATAAAATCGGTTATCCAGATAAGTGGAGAGATTACTCGGGCTTAGAGATCAAATCCGACGAGCTGGTGGGTAACTATATGCGTTACGCCCAGTTTGAATATCAAGATATGTTAAACAAGTTAGGCAAGCCTATCGATCGCACTGAGTGGCATATGACACCACAAACGGTGAACGCGTATTACAGTCCTGTCAGTAACGAAATCGTGTTCCCTGCCGCTATTTTGCAGCCGCCATTCTTCAACATGGAGGCCGATGATGCGGTGAACTACGGTGGTATCGGCGCTGTGATCGGCCATGAAATCAGCCATGGTTTCGATGATCAAGGCGCTAAGTACGACGGTGACGGTAATCTGCGTGATTGGTGGTCGGATAAAGACCGTGAAGAATTCCAAAAGCGTGGCAAACAGCTTTCGGCCCAGTATTCTGGCTATGAAGCATTGCCCGGCAAATTCGTTAATGGTGATTTGACCTTAGGGGAAAACATCGGTGACTTAGGTGGCTTAACCGTCGCAGCTCGCTCTTATCTGATGAGCTTAAACGGCAAGCCTGCACCTGTTATCGACGGCTTAACGGGCGAGCAGCGTTTCTTTGTTGGTTGGTCGCAAGTGTGGCGCCGTAACTATCGCGATGAAGAGCTGGGACGTCGTTTGCTGACCGATCCCCACTCACCTAGCCATTACCGTGCAATGGGTACGCCGCGCAATATCGAAGCTTTCTACAAAGCCTTTGAGTTGAAAGAGAGCGATAAGATGTACTTAAAACCAGAAGAGCGCGTAAAAATCTGGTAATCCATTCAGTTATAAGTAAAAAGCCAGACAGATGTCTGGCTTTTTTACTATATGGATGCATGCAACGCTAATAATGGGATAACCATTTTCGCGCCTAGAGCCTAGAGCCTAGAGCCTAGAATCTAGAGTAGGCTTACGCCGTTAATACCTTGGGTAATGCGAGCAAAGTGTCGGCTTGATGGTGAGCAACTATCCATTTGGCCTCGCCGCGTTGTTCTGGTGCTGGGATAGCAACCGTCTGCATATTGGCGGCTCGGGCCGCAATCAGGCCATTGAAAGAGTCTTCTATGGCAAGGCAATAACGTGGGTCGACTCCTAGAGCGGCAGCACAATTGAGGTAAACCTCGGGATGCGGTTTGCCGTAGGTGAGCGCCTCTGCTGATTCTACCGCCATAAATTGGCCCTTAAGCTTAAGTCTTGTTAGCACTGCATCGATCAAAGCTGTTGGGGATGAGGTCGCTAAGCCTATTTTTAATCCTTTGGATTGGCAGTATTCCATGGCTTGCTGAACACCAGGCATAGGCTCACCGATTTGCCGAATTTCTTCAGCAACTTTGTCAACAATGGATTGACTGACCTTGGCGTTGTCGTAGTCTGCCCAAGGCGCTTTGTGATACCAATAGTCGACACATTGGTCGATACGTAGCCCCGTGGTTTGTTGAATCGTTTCTATAGTCACTGGCACACCGAGGGCGGATAACACTTCATATTCGACGCGTTGCCATAGGGGTTCTGAATCAATTAAAACGCCATCCATATCAAAAATAACGGCTTGAATATTAAGGGTTGTCATTGGTACTCCGATGGACTGGTGCAATCACTTAATGATGCGATAAATAGCGCTTGAGTGTAAGTTTTTGTGCTGCATCTTAAAAGCCAAAACCCACAAAGTTGAGAAATATTTACGCATATTTAAGCCATAGCGCTGAAAAAATCTTGTTTAATTTCAAATTTGTGAAGAATAGGTAACTATTTGTCACATATGATTTTTTATCAGTTTTCAAACTATTGTCTAATTTCCCTTGTTTTATTCTTCCCGTAAGTTGGGCATCGCCGCCGGATTTAGCCCTTATTTCGTCTTTCGTCGAGTGTGACCTGATTCATACTTTTGCAAAGCTGTAGTATACTGCTGGCCGGAAATACGGGTCGATCATGTCGGACTGTCAGCTTCAATAAAGAAGACGTGCAGTTTCGTTGTTAGAGCGCCAAACAAAGAGGAATGTTGCCGTGCTAGAAGCATATCGTAAACACGTCGCAGAACGTGCTGCAGAGGGCGTAGTCCCTAAGCCATTAGATGCACATCAAGTGGCTGAACTGGTTAAATTGGTTCAAAATCCACCCGCAGGTGAAGAGGCTTTCGTTCTCGACCTGCTCGAAAATCGAATTCCCCCCGGTGTTGATGAAGCCGCTTATGTTAAAGCTGCTTTCTTAGATGCAGTAGCCAAAGGCACTGTCTCTTCACCTATCCTATCTGCTGAGCGTGCTACCGAGTTATTAGGCACTATGCAAGGCGGCTATAACATCGAACCTCTGATTGCGCAACTGGACAATCCAGCCCTCGCACCATTGGCCGTTAAAGCCCTCGCTCATACCCTACTGATGTTTGATTCTTTCCACGATGTGGTTGAGAAGATGGAAGCGGGTAATGAGTTTGCTAAGCAAGTCGTTGAAGCGTGGGCGAATGCTGATTGGTACTTAAGCCGTCCAAAGCTTGAAGATAAAGTGACGCTGACAGTATTCAAAGTCTCTGGTGAAACCAACACCGATGACCTGTCACCGGCACCCGATGCTTGGTCACGTCCAGATATCCCATTGCACGCCTTAGCTATGCTGAAAAATGCCCGTGATGGTATCGAGCCTGATGTAGCGGGTTCAGTTGGTCCAATCAAGAAATTAGAAGAACTGAAAACCAAAGGTTTCCCACTCGTGTATGTGGGAGACGTTGTGGGTACAGGTTCATCACGTAAATCAGCCACTAACTCAGTGCTGTGGTTTATGGGTGATGATATTCCATTCGTACCCAACAAACGCGCTGGCGGTTTCTGCTTAGGCGGTAAAATTGCCCCGATTTTCTTCAACACTATGGAAGATGCGGGCGCTCTGCCAATCGAACTTGACGTCAGCAAGATGGAAATGGGCGATGTTATCGACATTTACCCCTATGCCGGTGTTGTTAAGCGTCATGGCTCAGATGAAGTGATTTCTGAGTTCAGCCTGAAAACCGACGTACTGTTAGACGAAGTTCGTGCGGGTGGCCGTATTCCTTTGATCATTGGCCGTGGTCTAACCGACAAAGCCCGTGATGTATTAGGTTTACCTGCATCTGACGTATTCGTGCGTCCACAGGATGTCGTTGATTCTGGTAAGGGTTATACCCTGGCACAGAAGATGGTCGGTAAGGCATGTGGCGTAGCCGGTGTGCGTCCTGGCCAATACTGCGAGCCTAAGATGACTTCTGTTGGTTCACAGGATACTACCGGTCCTATGACCCGTGACGAGCTGAAAGACTTAGCCTGTTTAGGTTTCAGTGCTGACCTGACTATGCAGTCATTCTGCCACACTGCGGCCTATCCAAAGCCAGTTGACGTAAACACTCACCACACGCTGCCAGACTTCATTATGAACCGTGGCGGTGTGTCTCTGCGCCCAGGTGACGGTGTTATCCACTCATGGTTAAACCGTATGTTATTACCAGATACCGTTGGTACTGGTGGTGACTCACATACGCGTTTCCCAATTGGTATTTCATTCCCAGCGGGTTCTGGCCTAGTGGCGTTTGCTGCGGCGACGGGCGTTATGCCTCTGGACATGCCTGAGTCAGTATTAGTGCGTTTCAAAGGCAAGATGCAACCTGGCATCACCTTACGTGATCTAGTACATGCTATCCCATTAAAAGCGATTGAAATGGGTCTGTTAACCGTTGAGAAGAAAGGTAAAGTGAACATCTTCTCTGGTCGCGTACTGGAAATCGAAGGCTTAGAAACGCTGAAAGTTGAGCAAGCATTCGAACTGTCTGACGCATCTGCCGAGCGTTCTGCCGCCGGTTGTACCATCAAGTTAGACAAAGAACCTATCATCGAATACCTAAACTCGAACATCACTATGCTGAAGTGGATGATCGCCGAAGGTTACGGTGACCGTCGTACCATCGAGCGTCGTATCAAAGGTATGGAAGAGTGGTTAGCGAATCCTGAACTGATGAGCGCCGACAAAGATGCCGAGTACGCTGCAGTTATCGAAATCGACTTAAACGACATCAAAGAGCCAATCCTGTGTGCGCCTAATGATCCAGATGATGCGGTATTACTGTCGTCTGTTGCGCAAACTAAGATTGACGAAGTGTTCGTTGGTTCTTGTATGACTAACATAGGTCACTTCCGTGCGACCGGTAAGATGTTAGACAAGTTTGCTAAGACACTGCCAACTCGTCTGTGGATCGCACCACCGACTAAGATGGACAGAGATCAGCTGACCGAAGAAGGTTACTATGCGATTTTCGGTCGCGTAGGCGCCCGTATCGAGATCCCTGGTTGTTCACTGTGTATGGGTAACCAAGCACGTGTGGCCGAAGGTTCGACTGTGGTATCGACTTCTACCCGTAACTTCCCGAACCGTTTAGGTACAGGCGCTAACGTTTACTTAGCGTCTGCGGAGTTAGCGGCGGTTGCAGCACTTTTGGGTCGTCTGCCATCGGTGGAAGAATATCAAACATACGCTAAAGAGTTAGACGCGACTGCGGCTGACACTTACCGTTACTTGAACTTCGACCAAATCGATTCTTACACTAAAAAAGCAGCGGAAGTGATCTTCCAGACTGCAGTTTAATCGATTGCCGTTAAGGTAACTTGTTGTAAAAAAGCCAGCGCAAGCTGGCTTTTTTGTTAATGTCTGGCAATGAATAAATATTGAGTGGCTGGAGCGAAAGATGGGCGAAAAACGTTGTTATGCAGCGCACTCACACTGAGTTGTGCGCTTTAGCATTAGGGGGCTTATGTTTGAGGCGTTGCATCTGTTTGAGGAGTTACGCCTGTTGGGCTTGCTCTGAATAGTTGTGATGCAGCACTTCGAGGAGTTCATCCTCTAGCTCAAAACGGGTTTCCATCGCCTGGGCCAACTCAGACAGATCTTTATCGAGTTGATATAGCACTTGGTCGTCCTGCGCTTCGGCGTATTTATCGTTGAAATCTAGGGCTATATTGGTCGTTGGGGTAATTTGAGGTAGCACTTGCTGGGCTAAGACTTTGCTCGATTCACCAAATTTTTCGCAGGCGGTAACGACTCTATCGTACACTTCAAAATGACCTTCGGAGACATAATCGACTAACAGATCGCAGAAGGATTTTACATTTTCGAAGGAGGGAAGGGACTTCTCTGATTTAGTGTAGGGAGGTAAGCCGGCAATTTGACAGTAATGCACTAACAGCTTGCGACGATTTTCTAGCCATTGATCTATAAGCTTATTTGAACCGCCCCACTTCTGTTCTGCTTTTTCGAGTTCTCTCAGCATGATGCATTCCACTTAAGTGCCCGGACATGCTTCTAATGTAGGGGAGAAACCGCTATTTGATCAACACTTTTTATCGGCTTTTGCGTGAATAAGCCTATGGACAAACCAGTTGTTTTGTATAAAAAAATACAGAAATAAAAAGCCCAACGATAGAAACCTATCGTTGGGCGAGTATGTATATAGCAGGCTCGATGCGACGAGCTTCTTGATTGTTCTTGCTAGCGCAGACTTTTTATACCAAAGGCGGACAGCAGGCGCAACTTTTTTCTGCCTGAGTGTGACTTCGAGTTTGATTGCTAAATAGGGTGTTATCTGGTTAACATTTTAGCGCTAAGTGATTAATTGGACGCCAATGATGGGGATTAGCTCACATAAATTAGCTCATAAAGGTTACATTATCCGCGTAAATGCTAAACTACCGACCCAGCGGATCTCAATAAGTCTAGGAATCAAGCCAAATGGCAGAACTAAAGAATGATCGTTATTTACGCGCCCTACTGAAACAACCTGTCGATATGACCCCCGTTTGGATGATGCGTCAAGCTGGCCGTTATCTCCCTGAATATAAAGCGACTCGCGCACAAGCGGGCGATTTCATGTCTTTATGTAAAAACCATGAGCTGGCCTGTGAAGTGACCCTGCAACCCCTGCGTCGTTATGAGCTGGATGCGGCTATTCTGTTTTCCGATATTTTAACTGTACCCGATGCTATGGGTTTAGGTCTGTATTTTGAGGCGGGTGAAGGCCCACGTTTTGAGCGCCCAACAGACACTATCGATGCGATTAAAAAATTATCAATCCCAGATCCAGAAGATGATCTGGGTTATGTGATGAAGGCCGTGAGCACCATTCGCCGTGAACTGAACGGCGCTGTGCCGTTAATCGGTTTCTCGGGTTCGCCTTGGACGCTGGCGACTTATATGGTGGAAGGTGGTTCGAGCAAAACCTTCGAAAAAATCAAGAAGATGGCCTATGCCGAGCCTGCTGCGCTGCATATGTTACTCGATAAGTTAGCGGATTCTGTGACTCTGTATCTGAATGCTCAGGTGGCTAACGGCGCTCAATCTTTAATGATCTTTGACTCTTGGGGCGGCGCGCTATCGCACACGGCTTACCGTGAGTTTTCACTGCGTTATATGCAGAAGATTGTCGATGGCCTGACCCGTTTTGCCGATGGTCGTCAAGTGCCTGTGACCCTATTCACTAAGGGCGGCGGTTTATGGTTAGAAGCCATGGCCGAAACTGGTTGTGATGCCTTAGGTTTAGATTGGACGGTAGATATTGCCGATGCCCGTCGCCGTGTTGGCCATAAAGTGGCACTGCAAGGCAATATGGATCCATCTATGTTGTATGCGCCAATTCCCCGTATCGAAGAGGAAGTTGGGCAAATTCTCGCGGGATATGGTGAAGGTACAGGCCATGTATTTAACTTAGGTCATGGTATTCACCAGCACGTTGACCCAGAGCATGCGGGTGCCTTTATTAAGGCGGTTCACGCGCAATCTAAGCAATATCATAAATGAGATAATGCTCGTTGACACATTAACGGACCTTAGGGTCCGTTTTTTTATGCTATTTGCAGAATTACTGCGTTAAATCAAAGGGGTGAAAGTAAATTAAATGCATGCTATCGCTTACTTTAGCGACGGATAAAGCTAAGTGATGTTTAATACTATTCGTAAATGAGCTATGTTGCATGGCGCAGCGAAGGATTATGCGCAGCTATCAGTCAATTTAGTCATAAAAAGCCGTGGTAAGAGATGCACATTGGCAAGAAAATATTGGTATTTATTGCGGGCTTTTGTCTTCCTGCGGTGGTAATAGTTTCCTATTGCCTTGGTTATTGGTATGACCATCGCGTGGAGCTTTTACGCCAGGATAGTGCTAACCGTGAGCTGACGAATATCCAGCAGCAATTCAAAATTGATGTCGATCGTTTAGCCTTTCTAACGAATATCTACGCCCTGCCGCTATCCCAGCTCTATGGGTCGCAACTTAACACTTTAGAATCGACCTTAGAATCCTCATGGCACTCCAGCTCAATGTCGGCCAATTTGAGTTGGTATATTCTTGCTGATGGTGAGTTACGCGCTTTTCTCCCTAATAAACAGCCTCTTGCCAGCGATAAGCTGCAGGAAATTGCGAGCGCCGTGACAGCCATAGGCAAATCCCGTGTTGCGGGGGCTTATTTGATTGGCAATCAAGCCTTTGTGGTAACGGCAGTTGCCTCCGCCCCCAAGGAATATGTGCTGCTAATACGCCAACTGACACCCAATGATCTCTTGGAATATGCGCAGGCTTCCTTAGTGACTAAGGTGACTATGAGCCACTCGGCCGTAGCCGCATCAAATACTGAGGGCGCTCATAGCGATGTCATTGAAATTCCAAGTCTTTTAAAGAGCGAGCCTATTTATTTACAGGTCTTTTTCTCCGATGGTCTGTTCCAAGCTGTAAAATTTAGGCTCGACTGGGTATCCCTAGGCTTTATTCTGCTGGGCGTGTTTATTGTTGCCCTTGGTTATATTTGGCTTCGCAGGGGCCTGCTTAAACCCTTTAAGCACCTTATGCAGCAATTGGCCTTGGTCGATCCTATGTCCAGTGTCTATCGACCCGTAATGGCGGAGGGAAACCAAGAGTTAGAAGTGCTCGCGAGCCGTGTTAATAGCCTGCTGGCAAGAATTTTTCAGCAAAAAGAACGGGCTAAAATTACCTTAGAATCCATTGCCGAAGCCGTTATTTTGACCGATGTCGATGCTAAAGTGCTTTATATGAATGCAAAGGCCGAGTCGCTGCTCGGTGTGGTGAGTGCTGACGCCCTTAATCTGAGTCTTGGGAGTCTCCTAAAGGCCAGTGAATCACTCAATCAAGCGGTATTCAATTGTATTCGCCTCGGCGATTCGACTCCCCAGACTGAAAAAATTAAGTTATTAACGGCCTCACCGCGGATCATGGAGCGCAGCATCAGCAATGTGCGCGGCCATAACAAAGATATAGTCGGTACTGTGGTGGTACTGCGTGATATTACCCAAGAAGAGTTGCTTAAGCGTCAGCTGCAGAGAAGAGCAAATATCGATAGCGTAACTCAGTTGCTCAATCGGCAAGCCTTTGAGGAGCGCCTCCCTCATTTCGCTCACAACGCTAAGACTATCGCCGTTTGTTACCTCGATTTAGAGCAATTTAAGTTGATCAACGACAGTTGTGGCCATGCCGCGGGGGACCGGATGTTGGCTATGGTGGCAAAGGCGATGCAAGCCTGTCTTGGGCCTGGGGAGTTGTTGGCGCGCCTTGGGGGTGATGAGTTTGGGCTAGTGATGTGTAACCGTACGGCCTTATCTGTGGCGCAGTTGCTAAAGCAGGTGAGCGCTCGGGTATCTCTGCAAGTGTTAAATGACAAAAATTGCCATTATAAAGTGGGCTTAAGCATAGGGGTCGCCTTTGGGCGAGCGCCTTTTATTAATGCCCAAGAACTCTTGAAGGATGCCGATATTGCCTGTATTGCCGCTAAGGCTAAGGGATCTAATCAAATCCATTTTTACGATGATAAAGATAAAGAACTGACTTATCAGCGTAATGCCCCTAAATGGGCGGTGAGGATTGCACAGGCGATTGATGACAATGAACTGATCCTCTACTACCAGCCGATCCGCGGTCTAGGCGCTGGATCTAAGCGCCAACGGATGGAAATTTTACTGCGAATACAGGAGCCCTGTGGCCGCATTCTCGCTCCCGCACAGTTTATTGCCGCCGCAGAGCGCTTTAAGCTGATGCCTGAAATCGATAAAGAAGTGATCCGTAAAGCTTTTTTATGGTTGTCCCTGCATCCGGATCTTTGGCCTGATCATTGTATTTCTATCAACCTTTCGGGCAATAGTTTAGGCGCCGAAGGTATGGTGGAATACATTGCCCAGCAGCAAGGTATCTTTGATATTCCAAGCCAATGTATTTGCTTTGAAATTACCGAAACTACCGCGATTCAAAACCGCCACCGCGGCATGGAAATGCTCAAACAGTTACGCAAATTAGGTTTTTCATTCGCATTGGATGATTTTGGCAGTGGCTTTGCTTCCTATGGTTATCTGCGAGAATTACCCGTGGACTATGTGAAAATTGACGGTTGTTTCGTGAAAAATCTCGCCGTGAATGCCAAAGATTATGCCATAGTCAAATCGATTCAGGATGTTTGCCGTGTAATGGGAATCGAAACCGTCGCTGAGTTTGTTGAAAATCAAGATATTATGGATTGCTTGCAAAGTATAGGTATCAACTATGCGCAGGGTTACGCCATCGGCAGGCCGCAACCTCTCGCTAACTATCGTGAACAATACGGGATAGACATAGCGCAACGTGCATAGGGGATTGCGCACAGGGGATTGCGCTTTGGGTATGATTATGCCAGTTTACGCTAAAGCTTAATTAACACATTGATAACAAGGGAATGATTATGGATGGACTCACTGGCAAAGTGGTGATTATCACTGGTGCCTCAGAAGGTATTGGCCGAGCACTCGCGACGGCAATGGCACGTATTGGGTGCCAACTTGTGCTCAGTGCGCGCAATGAAACCCGCCTAGCTTCACTCGCCCTCGAAATTGCCAATTATGGCCCCACGCCCTTTGTATTTGCCGCCGATGTGACGAGTCCTGAGCAGTGCGAGGCGCTGATCCAAGCGACTATTACCCACTATGGCCGTCTTGATATTTTAGTCAATAACGCTGGCATGACCATGTGGTCACGTTTCGATGAGTTAACCCAGCTGTCGGTGCTCGACGAGATTATGCGCGTCAATTATCTTGGCCCCGCCTATTTGACCCATGCCGCTTTACCCCATTTAAAGGCAAGCCAAGGCCAAGTGGTCGTAGTGGCGTCGGTCGCCGGATTAACAGGCGTGCCAACCCGCAGTGGTTATGCTGCTTCTAAACATGCTGTGATTGGTTTTTTCGATTCTTTGCGGATTGAATTAGCAGATGACAATGTGGCCGTGACGGTGATTTGCCCTGACTTTGTCGTATCGCAAATTCACAAACGCGCCCTCGATGGTAACGGTAACCCCCTAGGCAAGTCCCCCATGCAGGAGTCAAAAATCCTCACTGCAGAGGAGTGCGCCAATATGATGTTACCTGTGATTGCGACCCGTGGGCGGCAGTTGATTACGTCTCTGCGCGGCCGTCTTGGACGCTGGCTTAAACTTATCGCCCCAGGCTTAATCGATAAAATTGCCCGCAGGGCGATAGCTTCAGGCCATTAGCGGTTATTGAGGTGTTTAACTATGGTTTGCTCGGCTTCGTTTTGGGTCGCTTTAGCTCCCTTTGCGAGAATATTCATCGTCGCTTTGTGGCCGGTGAGATCCTCAGCAATATGTAGCCAGTCTGGATGCCAGTAAAAATCCAGTCCCGAGAGTGTTTGCCAGTTGTGCACGCCGGACTTTTCGCCTTGATAAATAATGTCTTTGATTGAATAACCCATAGAAAACCCCCTGATTTATTATTGGATATCATTATTGAGGTTAAATAGTGCGCGCTCCATATCGCGACGGATGTGCGTTAGGTCACGCTTTTAGGCAAAAATAAACCTCGCATCGGCGAGGTTTATTGTTTTTTACACTTAAGCTTCAGCGCCTTAAAGTCTAGTGTCTTAAAGTCTAGAGTATTAAGGTTTAGCACATTGGCTGGGTGAGCTTGTCCCTTTCCAAAGCGTACTGCCATCGCTCAGTGACAGTGGGATAAAGGTTAAACCTTGGCTCATATTCGCAGGCGGTAAATCGGTTTCTAGCTCATACATGCCCATGGGCATAGTCCCCGATGTTGCATTGCTGGCCGTTTGCGCGGCCGCAAGGCTAGAGTAGCGCAGCCCCAACATATCGAAATGGCTGCGCCAATCTTTGCCTGTCAATTTGCTGAGGGAAACCAGCATAAAGTCATTGCCTGGAATGTCTCTAACCGTTTTACCGCCGTAGACGCTGTGGCTATCGAAGGGGAACAAGTCAAAGCCCAGTTTGCTGCGGTTTGCCTGCCAATCACTGGCATTATTGACATATTTGTCGAAAATACGGCTGTGTTGATACAGCAAGGTGAAGAGGTTAAAGCCATTGCTTAAAATTGTACCGTCACTGAGCGTCATGCCGTGGGCCTTAAGTGCCATTTGGATGTAAAACGCCATGCGATAGCCGTTATGCACGGCATAGGCATTGCTGGCCCAGGGCGCTGTGTACCTGTCTTCACCAGCATCTAGCACTTTGCAGTTGGCGCCAAAGACCACGCGCTTGCCGCTAGTATCCGTTGTGCCAACTGCATCGGACATAAACACATAGAAGAGATCTTTGTGGTTCATATGGCCATCGTTAACTGTGCCTGTATTGCCATCGCGCAGATAATGGGTTTTCCACTTCACTACATAGGGGAAGATGTTATTGGAGTTTTCCCCTGCGCGGCTGCCATAGGCTGCCCAATTGTCGCTGTTGGCCGCGGTGGCATATTGCACATTGAGGCGGTTAGTTTGCAGATTATGGCCTAACTCATGGTTATCGCCCCAACCCGTTGGCGAGATATTCCAAGCCGCATCCCAAGGATTACCACTGCAACCTGCACCGCAGTGGGCATTCTGGTCGTAATTGGCGTGTTGAATAATAGTGCGGGTATGCAGACTATTATCGATGCAGTCGTCGCCAAACAGTCCTCTGCAGGCTGACTCAACATCGGCGGGTAAGGATTCGTTTAAGCTCTTACCTTGGATCTTAAGTCCCGCTAGGGTGTAAACGCTGTTGATATGGTCATCGACAATACTGTTAAGAAGCGCGTTCACATCGGGCACATTACCGCCGATGGCATTCATAAAACGGTCGCGGCGCAAATGCTGCTCGGCGCCATCGGTGCGCAGATCCACATGGGGTAATTCGGTATTTTGGATCTTGTCGTTGAAGGCCGTGACTTCGGCTGGATTGGAAAAATCCATAATGCTTGGATGTTTAGCCACATTTTGCGCATGCACATCGACACTGAGCGCGCCTTCGCTGCCACTGATATAAAGGTAAATTGGCCCGCCATAGGGTGTTGAAAACTCAATACTTTGCCCTTGAGCTAAACGCAGGCGCTGCTGTGCTAACTCTAGCGGCGCGCGATAAACTTTTTGCTCATAGGCGCGGTTGGTATTACGTCTATGGTAGTTGAGCTTGATTTCCACATTCGCAGCGCTGCTGTCGAGGCGAGTGAGTTTGATGGTTTGCCCCGGCAGGGCATACCAGCCAGTGGTCGTCCATTGGCCTGTGTAGGGCACACTGATGGTTTTACGCTCGGAGACAGTCGCGGGGTAAGCGTAGTGCGCATTGCTGCCCTTGCTGAGGTTGGCACTGTCGGTAACATATTCACCTAAATCTGTCTGGGCTAAGTTATGGACGCGGGCGTAGCTCACTGTCCAATCGGCAAATAGCGCCTGCTGCCACAGGGCGTATTCGCTGTAGGCTATGGGGTAATCAATCTCGCTGCGATACTTATCGGCGAGCAGTAAACCGGCCTTCATCAGTGAAAAATTTGGGCGGCTAAAAACATCGATACTATTGATATCTAAGGTTTCGGCATTATTGCGATACCAGTCAGCGCCCGCTTTAAATGCATCAACAAAGGCTGGGACATTGCAGCTTAAGTAATTGCCTGTGCAGTCAGTTAATACTTGAGTGTCAAAGCGCTGCTCACGAAGATTTGCGAGTAGTTTTTCTACATCCCCAAGGGTTTTGTCTTCGGCCAGAATGGTGCTCACACTCAGATTGTCGGCATGGAGTTTTGACCAATAATTGCCCGCGGTAGAAAGCCCCATCTCGAGGTAAAGTGGCGACAGCAGTGGGCTTTCATTGCGCCAGTAGTTAGAGAGTAGCAGGGGAATCCCCGCGGCTTTTGCCTTAGCGATAGCGGCCTGTATACCCGCAAAACCCAGTGACTGGCGGTCTATATCACTGATAACGATTAAATCTGGTTTTAGGGTATCGATACAGTTGCTTAACTCGCTGTAATCACAGCTATTTGCCGCATTAATGCTATGGGCATTGGGGTAGTTGCTTGTCAGCCAAGTGCGGATCCCTTCGTTATGGGGAAAGTACCAACTGTCAGCCTTGCTCGGCATTTGGGCGGTCACTATGCTGAGGCCATCGGTTTTATCGGCGCCTTTGGTCAGCCAGCCTAAAAGATTTTTCAATAAAGTATCGGTTTGCGCCGAAGTGTTGACGGAAAACAGATTCCCCGCCATCGCCGCATAGCGTTGATTTTGTTGCTCACCCGCCATTACTAACCCACGAACGGCGCTGGCGCCACTGCCATCGACATTCGAGGGTAAGACAGTAAAAGTGTTTTCCGGCATAAAACTCGAAAAGGTAATAGAGTCGTGGGTCGGATGCCAACTGATGCTGCTACCGACACCTTGATATAGCTGATTTATCTGGGCTTTACGTTTGATGTCGATATTAGCGAGTTCGGCGATGCTGAAATCAATTAACTCACTCGCACTGGCAAGCCTGTGGTCTTGGTGTTTAATGGCATTTTCGGCGTTTGTGATAAATGTCGGCGTGATAGTGCAATCGGCCGTCATGGCCGCAGTGGTGTAAGTCAGCGCATTGAGGGTGCCACCACAGCCAGTAATGCCCTCAAGCGTAAAGCCTGCATCGGCGGTAATGCTAAAAATAGCGCTTTTACCGGACTCCACTTTTTGACTGCTAGGGTCTAGCGTTCCGCCAATTGCTGACACGCTACTGGCGGTGTATTGCACCGGCGAGGGAGGTTGGACTGGCGGCTCTGTGGGCGGCGTTGTCGTGTCCGTATCTTCTGAGCCTCCGCACCCGCTAAGCAGTATGGCGATGGCGGCGAATAGCAGTCTAATCCTCATGGGAGATCCTTGGCATTGATGGCATTAACATTTGCTTGACATTGTAGCTTGCGGCTTAGGTTTTCAATAGGGATAATTATAAAATTTTATTTTAAATCATTGGTTTATAATTGACGATCGTCAAAATCCAGGCATAAAAAAACCGGCATCAAGCCGGTTTAATAAACACAAAGAGTCGTTAATTTTGTTGCTCACGGGCAATGGCGCGATAGCCAATATCGGTGCGGAAATACACGTCATCCCAGTGGATTTCATCAACCAATTGATAGGCTGCTTTTTGCGCTTCGGTGACCGTGTTACCTAGTGCGGTGGCGCAGAGTACGCGACCGCCATTGGTGACCACGTGGCCGTCTTTCATCTCTGTGCCAGCATGGAACACTTTGCCGTTGTTATCGCCAAGGCTGAGACCGTCGATCACATCGCCTTTACGGTACTCATCAGGGTAACCGCCAGCGGCTAATACCACGCCCACCGCTGCGCGCTCGTCGTATTCGGCGGTCACTTTATCGAGTTCGCCACGGGTGGCGGCTAAACACAGTTCCACTAAGTCAGACTTTAACCGCATCATGATCGGCTGAGTTTCTGGATCGCCAAAGCGGCAGTTGTACTCAAGCACTTTGGCACTGCCATCGGGGGCAATCATTAGACCTGCATAGAGGAAGCCCGTGTAGACATTGCCTTCTGCTGCCATACCATCCACCGTTGGGCGGATTACGTTAGCGATTGTCCAATCGTGTACCGCTTGGGTGACCACAGGTGCAGGGGAGTAAGCGCCCATGCCGCCGGTGTTTGGGCCATGGTCGGCATTATCGCGGGCTTTATGGTCTTGGCTGGTGGCCATTGGCAGAATATTTTTGCCATCGACCATGACGATAAAGCTAGCTTCTTCGCCTTTGAGAAACTCTTCAATGACCACGCGTGAACCCGCATCGCCAAACTTGTTACCGGCGAGCATGTCATCGATAGCGGCATCGGCTTCGGTTTGGTTTTGGGCGATGATCACGCCTTTACCCGCGGCTAAACCGTCGGCTTTGATGACGACAGGGTAGCCAGTGGTGGCGGTTAATTCACGTACGAAGGCTTTAGCATCGCTAATCTCGGTACAGTTTTTATAACCCGCAGTTGGAATATTGTGGCGGGCTAAAAAGTCTTTAGTGAAGGCTTTTGAACCTTCAAGCTGGGCTGCGGCTTTAGTAGGGCCAAAAATCGCTAAACCTGCGGCGTTGAAGGCATCGACGACACCGATAACCAGCGGTGCTTCTGGGCCGACTATGGTCAGTTCAATCTTATTGGTTTTCGCAAAATCCAGCAGAGCAGGGATATCGGTGGCGCTGATCGCCAGATTTTCAACATTAGGTTCTAGGGCTGTGCCCGCATTGCCGGGTGCTACATAAACGGTATCAACTTGAGCCGATTGAGCGGCTTTCCAAGCTAGGGCATGTTCGCGGCCGCCGCCACCAATAACTAATACTTTCATTGTAAAGCTCCCATGAATCGAAATGGATAAGGCCCTAGAATCTAGGACCTAGAATCTACTGATTAGTGACGGAAGTGGCGCATGCCTGTCATCACCATGGCCATGCCGTGCTCGTCTGCTGCGGCGATGATTTCAGCATCGCGCATTGAGCCGCCCGGTTGGATGATGCAGCTGATACCCGCAGCCGCTGCGGCATCGATACCGTCACGGAAGGGGAAGAAAGCATCGGATGCCATCACAGAGTTCACCACTTCTAAACCTTCATCGGCGGCCTTGATTCCGGCGATTTTAGCGCTGTAAACGCGGCTCATTTGGCCTGCGCCGACACCGATAGTCATGCCGTCTTTGGCATAAACGATGGCGTTAGATTTAACGAATTTCGCTACTTTCCAGCAGAACATTAAGTCTTTAAGTTCGCTTGCAGTAGGTTGACGTTTAGAAACCACTTTGATGTCTTCTAAACCGACCATACCTTGGTCGCGATCTTGCACCAGTAAGCCGCCATTAACGCGTTTGTAGTCTAAGGTTTGGGTCTTAGTGTTCCACTGGCCGCATTCCAATAAACGCACGTTGGTCTTCTTCGCGACCACATCGCGCGCCGCTTGGCTGACGCTTGGGGCGATAATCACTTCAACGAATTGACGCTCAACGATCGCACTCGCCGTCGCAGCATCTAATTCGCCATTGAAGGCGATAATGCCACCGAAGGCTGAGGTTGGATCGGTTTGATAGGCGCGGTTGTAGGCGTCCAGCAGGTCTTTACCGAGTGCGACACCACAAGGGTTAGCGTGTTTAACGATAACGCAGGCAGGCTCACTGAATTCTTTTACACACTCAAGGGCGGCGTCTGTATCGGCAATGTTGTTGTAAGACAGCGCCTTACCTTGCAGTTGTACTGCAGTCGCGACTGAAGCTTCATCAATTTTAGTGTCGACATAGAAGGCCGCCGCTTGATGGCTGTTTTCGCCATAGCGTAAGTCTTGTTTCTTCACTAATTGGGTGTTGAAGGTGCGTGGGAATTTTGAATCAGTAAAGCATTCGTCCGTGCTGTGCGCAGGAACCATAGTACCGAAGTAGTTGGCGATCATGCCATCGTAACCCGCAGTGTGCTCGAAGGCGGCAATCGCTAAGTCGAAACGCGTCGCATGGGTCGTGCTGCCATTGTTAGCGGCCATTTCGGCTAACACGCGGTTATAGTCGGCCGCATTCACCACGATAGTCACGTCTTTATGGTTCTTCGCCGCAGCGCGCACCATAGTTGGGCCGCCAATATCGATATTTTCGATAGCGTCTTCTAAGGTACAACCGGGTTTAGCCACAGTTTCAGCGAAGGGATAAAGGTTAACCGCAACCAGATCGATGGCATTGATATTGTTGTCGGCCATGACGCTTTCATCAAGACCGCGGCGCGCCAAAATGCCGCCGTGCACTTTAGGGTGCAGCGTCTTAACACGACCGTCCATGATCTCAGGGTGTCCTGTGTAATCAGATACTTCGATAACAGGCACGCCGTTATCCGCTAACAGGCGAGCGGTGCCGCCAGTCGATAGCAGTTCCACACCTTGGGCGTGAAGTGTTTTGGCGAACTCGAGAATTCCGGTTTTATCTGAAACGCTTAACAGCGCGCGACGAATGGGTCTGGCATTATTTGCAGCAGTCATTTGGGTACAGGGTCCAGTTATTTTAGTTTCAAGGATCTTTCGGAAAACAGAACAGCCTTAGTGCTGCACCGCTTTCCAAAAGTCCCTTGGTCCTATTTTTACTTTATTAGCTAACTTTTTATCCCTTCATCACGGCGCGCGTATTCTACCGTAAAACTGCATTTACGGGTGTTTTTTCTGCGTGATTTCACAATATTCATATCAGAACAAAGTGGAGTGGTTTCTGAGTGCGGTATAAATTAAAAATACCCCTTGACCTTGGAGTAGGCTCCAAGGTTTATACTCGCACCATTGAGTTGTATGCTGGAAACTCTCCTTGAGTTGGGGGCTTTCGCAAAGGATGAAGACATGTATCGTATTGGTGAACTGGCGGATGTGTGTGAGGTGAAAGCCGACACCTTAAGATTTTACGAGAAGCACGGTCTGCTCGCGCCTTCGAGCCGTACCGAGTCTGGCTATCGCGTGTATACCGAGGCCGATGCCGCGCGGTTACGTTTTATTTTGCGGGCCAAGGCCGTGGGTTTTACCCTCAATGAAATCAGTGAATTGCTGTCAATCGAGCTCGATAAATCTAATCGCGTCTGCGCCGATGTGAAGGGCATGGTCGATATTAAATTAGCCCAAGTACAGGCCAAAATTGCCGAGTTGCTGCATTTTCAAACTAGTTTGCAGAGTCTGTCCGATGCCTGTTGTGGTGGGCCACGTAGCGCCGAACATTGCTCTATTTTAGAGGCGTTGGAGTCCAGCACTGAGGGGGTACGCGTTGAGCATCACTCCCATGAGGCCCTTAAGTACGATGACAATCAGCAGCAAGTACATCAGCACCAAGCACCGCAGAATGAGGCGCACCAGCATACTCACGGCAAAACAATCCATGATGAGTCAGGGAATTAATTATGTTACTGAAGAATTTTATCGATCTGTTTTTAGACTCAGCGCCTTGGTTGTTATTGGGCTTGATTTTGGCCGGGTTATTAAAAGTATTCGTGCCCATGGCGTGGATGCAAAAGCAGCTCGGTGGTCACGGTTTTAAAACTGTGGTCAAGGCGGCGCTGCTCGGTGCGCCTTTGCCTTTATGTTCCTGCGGCGTGATCCCTGCAGCAGTAGGGCTGCGCCGCTCTGGTGCCTCTAAGGCGGCAACCACCTCCTTTTTAGTCTCAACCCCTGAAACGGGCGTCGATTCAGTGACGGTTTCCTATGTCTTGCTCGGCCCTTTTATGGCAATAGTGCGGCCGATTGCGGCGATCACTAGCGCCATTGTAGCGGGCTTATTGGTTGGTCGTGATGATGACGATGGCAAACCTGTCGTTAAGCCCGAAGTTCAATCAGATAAGCCATTAGAGGGCGCGCCAGTGGCGTCTTGCTGCGCCTCAAAATCTTCGGCCCAAGTTACAGAGGTAAAAGCCGAAACAGCTAAAAGCTGCTGCTCATCGACTAAAGTGCCTGCAATTACGCCTGTGAAATCATCATGTTGTGGCAATGAAAGCGCTCCTGTGCCAAAAGCCGAGCCAAAGCCGAAGATCAAAATGACGCCTATGGCGGCGCCAAGCTTAATGGCGGGTTCTTCAAATGTTATGGCTGTTGGCGGCCAAACCATGGGATCGATTCAAACCATTGGATCGATTCAAACTATGGGGTCTGTGGCCAAGGTTGACGCGGTGAAAGTGGAAAGCGCGGGTTCATGTTGTGGTAGCCAGACCGCAGAGCCTGAAAAAATAGTAGTAGTGAAAAAAGGCGCCTGCTGCGGCAGTGCTAAGGATACAGAGCCGGCTAGTGCTAGCACTGCAGGTGAAAGTTGCTGCGCTTCGACCCAAGATATGGCGAGCGAGTTTAAGTCACAATCGGTATTAAGCCGTGTTGGAATTGGCCTTAAATATGCTGCAACGGATTTAGTGCGTGACACAACCCTGTGGCTGCTGGTGGGCTTATTTTTCGCGGCACTGGTACAAACCTATGTTCCCGCTGACTTCTTAGCTAAGTGGGGCGATGGGTTACTGGCCATGCTGGTGATGGTGCTGGTTTCTGTGCCTATGTATATTTGTGCGACGGCGTCGACGCCGATTGCGGCTGGGCTGTTACTCGCGGGTGTGTCACCCGGTGCTGTGCTGGTGTTTATGATGGCGGGGCCTGCGACCAATATCGCTACTTTAGGTGTGGTTGCTAAAGAGTTAGGTAAGCGTGCGCTATGGGGATACCTTGGCGGTGTGCTCGGTGTGGCTTTAGTAGCGGGTATGTTAGTCAATTATTTGGTGGATACCTTTGGCTTTGTGGTGATGCCGCAAATTGGTGAGCAGCATCAAATGTTACCCCATTGGCTAGTGGCCACCTCGGGTATATTACTGGCGGTATTAATGGCTAAAGTAGTGTTTGAGAAGATCCCTCGCAGTTGGTTACGCCGCAGCGACTGCTGTTCTTAATCGGCTGATATTGCGCTAAATATTATCGAGTCAATAAAAATCCCAGTGTTAGGGTTAACACTGGGATTTTTTATTGTCGGTTTACTTTTTGTGCGCGGTTCAACTAAGGGTTAGTTGGCTTTTTTCGCATCGATAAAGGGCAGTGTGCCCGTTGGTAAGACTGTGGTGGGCAGTTTGCCATCCCATTTTTCAGCCTTAGTCAGTTCGACTAAGTTTTGATTTTGTGCCAGGGCTTCGGCGCGGCTCTTAATCGCCGAGGCTTCAGCGTCGCCTTTAATGCGGATACTTTCGGCCTCAGCCTTAGCACGGGCCAGTTGTGAGTCCGCCTCTGCCTGCGCTTGGGTGACGGCAATTTGCGCGCTGACTCGCTCTTTCTCTAAGTTTTGCAGTTGGGTTTGTACTTCCACTTCGGCGCGCATTCTGTCTTCGACGGATTTTTCATAGGCATTTGAAAAGTCGATATTTTCAATCTGTACTGAGGTGATTTCTACCGGCCCTTTAACGGCTTGGGTTATAGCGTTAGTGACATCGATACCGAATTTTATCCGCTCCTGCACCACTGAAATCGCCGTATATTTACCAAAAATATTTTCCACCTGAGTGGGGACTTGGCGGTCGAGCAGGCGGGCGACCATAGCATCTATGCTTTTAAAGTTAGCATACACTTCTTCGACGCGATCCGGTGGCACGTTAAAGGTGACCGAAGCTTTGAGTGTCGCGGGTTGTTGATCGCGGCTATAGGCCTGTAGCGAGGTATAGCTAGTGGTATGGGTTTGGGTGGAGATTTTTACCACAGTATCAAAGACGGGAATTTTAAATCCAAGCCCAGGCTCGGCGGTGCCAATAATCTTTCCATTACGCAGAATGACTCCCCGCTCGCCTTGGTCAACCGTGTACCAACTGCCAAAGAGAGAAATAAACAGGATCAACAAAATAACGATGGGAATAATTTTGGCTAGGCCGATTGAGCTAGGTAAATTGAGTTCATTTTTAATCATTTAGCTTCCTTTGCTGACGGGGTTATGCACTTGCTGTCGGTATTGTGCTTGGCCAAATCATCACGATTTAGGCTCACAATATTGGGCTGGGGGTCAACCGCCTTGGGTTTATCCCTCAGGGTGGAATGTAACTTAATGGTTAATTTGTCGCAATAATTCGATAACGGGTTCTCGCCGTTGTGATATGGGCAGCATTAGTTAGCCTTACAGTGTAAATCTTATTGCGAACTATTCTCATAAAAGATAATGTCGCGGCAGCATACTCTATTTATCTATGGCTTTCATCATGTTACATCAGTGCTTTGTTGGCGTTTTGCCTCGTCTTAAGGGTAAAGCCTCAATGATGTTTGATGTTGAAGGCAAACGCTTGAGTTGAAGGAGTTAAATCTGTGTTACAGCTCTTGTTGGTATTGGGCTCAGTTTTAGCCTGCTTATGTTTGTATCTCAGTAATAAGCAGCAAAATGTACTCGCTAAAGCCCTCCCTAAGCGCTACTGGCGCAGCCTTGGCTACGGTTTAGCCCTCGGTTGTTTAGCTGGATGCCTGTACCTCTTTACCCTAAGTGCAGCCATTTTCACTTGGTTAGCCTTGTTGATGTTAGTGACTGGGTTGGTGCCATTTTTGTCTTTGATGATCAGTAGGAAATAGCTAAATGGCGCGTTTAAATGCTGCGGAAAAAATTCAGCCAGATTGGTGGCTTAAGACATTAGCGGGTTTGATCTTAGGCTTTACCCTTGCCCTAGGTTTGGTGGGTTTGTTTGCCTGGTTTGGTCCAGGCGGCATAGATGCCGATACTAAAGTGCAGTTCAATATGTGGATGATTGCACCCATCTGGCTGTTGATTTTAAGTTTTAGTTTTCTCTTTAAAACGGGGCTAAGGGCAATCGGCTATTTAGGCCTACTTAACATTCTGACTTATATAGTTTTATATACCTTTAGGTGATAAGGGATGAAAGTTCGCAGTGATGTTTTACGGATTTATCAGTCTATCCATATTTGGACTGGGATCATCGCCGGAATTGTATTGTTTATCGGCTTCTATGCTGGCTCACTCACTATGTTTAAGGGGGCGATTGATGCTTGGTCAATGCCACCGGCTGTGACCTTACCCCAAGTGCCCGCCGATAAACTCGATGACTTAGTCACGCAGGTGTTAGCGCAGGATGATAAAGCGAAAATCGGCTTTAGTTTGCACTTGAATGATGAGCATCAATCGCCGATGACTTGGTATCAACAGGGCTCAGAGCGGGAACTCAGCATGAGTAACCAGCTTCGGCATGCAAGCTTAGATGAAAATGGGCAGTTGCTAACGCAGCTAAGCACGCCCAGTGAGTTAGCGGAGCTGATTGATCAATTGCACCGCACTGCGGGTATTGCGGGTGAAGTTGGCCATGATCAAGCCGGTGTCTATGTGTTAGGGATAGCCGCCGTTTTATATTTCTTGGCATTGGTTTCTGGGGTGATTTTTTTACTGCCGACCCTAACCAAAAGCTTTTTCGCCCTGCGTAAAGATAAAGGTGAGAGTCGTTTCTGGCTCGATGCCCATAATTTAGTGGGTATTACTAGCTTGCCATTTCATCTGGTGATCAGCCTGACTGTGATTGTATTTGCCTTCCATGATCAGCTTTACGATGGGCTTAAGCACATGGTTTATGGTGAAAAACCATTATTTGCTCAACCCGCTCCAGACAGAACGCCCTATACACTTGCCGATTTGCCCAAGGTCACCACTGTATTAGCTAAGGTGCAGAAAATTGCCCCCGATTATCAAGTGAATGAAATGACCTTTATGAACTTGGATAATCCCCGTGCGACCCTGCGTTTGGGTTTATATAACCCTAATGGTTTTATGCGCGGGCCAGTTACGGATTATTTATATCTGCATCCTTACAGTCTTAAGGTGTCCAATAGCACTATTGACCAAAGTGATAAGGGCATTTGGGCCAGAACCGTCGCGGTATTCTTTGGATTGCACTTTGGTAGTTACGGTGGGGATCTTGGTCGCTGGGTGTATTTCTTTTTAGGGTTAAGTGGCGCCTTTTTGTTTTACAGCGGTAATTTGCTGTGGCTAGAAAAGCGTCGTAAAAAGCAGGCGAGTGAACAAACCCGTGCCTGCCGTTTAATGGCAAGTGCTACAGTGGGGATTTGCCTTGGGTCTGTTGCCGCCTTAGCGGTAAGTATGTTACTGGGTAAATGGTTATATGCCCACGTGAGCAATATCAATCACCTCTATTTGTGGCTGTATTATCTGGTGTTTGGATTGCTGGTGACTTACGCCTTTTGGCGCGGTGCAGCTAAGGCGGCGCTGCTGATATTACCCCTGTGTGCTTTGGCCACATTGGCGATGCCAATCACTTCTTTAGTTGCGGTATTAGCACCAAGTTTAGGTTTGTGGGCACCTTATTCAGCGGCGACTCTCGGTGTCGATCTGGTGGCATTAGCCTTTAGCGGGGTGTTCTTTTATGGTTATAAGCTCACTCGCCATCGGGTGTTTAATGGGCCGCAGGACAGTGTCTGGGCCATTCCCGTCAAAGAGCCTGTGGCAGAATTAACCCAGCAAACATCATAATCACAATGGGCGCTTTATCGGCGCCCATTTTTACTCGCTCTTTTTCAATACACTCGACACTTAGCGCTAAGCTTTCGCTGTGGGTAAACGCAGTTTGTTTCGGGCTAGTAAGTGTACGCTTAGGTAGCAAGCCGTCATTAAAAAGCTGGCTGCTAAGTAGAGCAATAAGCCATGTTCTATATGGTTAAATCGGCTGGCGGTAATAGGGCCAATAACCGACCCCACGGAATAGCTTAATAACATAATCTGAGTGGCGGCGACGATTTGGCTGGAAGGTAAATGATCGCAGGCCAAGCTAATGGCGATGGGGTAGAGGGCAAAGGCGCAGGCGCCGAGTAACACAAAACCAAACCATAATCCCACAAGGGATTTTTGCATCAGTAATAACAGCGATGCAGCGCCCACTAAGCAGAAGGCGGCCATTAACACACTCTTTTGAATACGCGGAGATAAATAGCTCACTAAGGGCTGGACTAGCATGCCACCTAAGATAATTAGTGCCATAAATTGCCCTGTTTGCTCGGCAAACCCCATATCCTGCGACACATACACAGGCAATAAACCGTAGATGGGGCCGAGTAATAATCCCGACACTAAACAGCCTGTAATGGCGGGTTTATTCAGGGTTTTTAGGGCGGAAAGGGCGATTGAGTGTTGTTCACTTGACTGCGGTTGGCCGCGTTTAACTAAAAGCGCGGGTAAACTGGCAGCAGCCAGCAAACCTATTACTACCAAATAGGGTAAATTACCCGTAGTGCCTAAATAATCTACGGCGAGTTGTCCGATGGCGGTGCCACCGTAGAGGGCGGTCATATATAGGCCTAAGCGTTTTGCCCGTTGTTTTTGGGTATCGGCCATCAGTAACCAAGACTCGACCACCACAAAAATCCCCGCAACGGCCAAGCCCGCGATCAACCGTGATGCCAACCAGATACTCGTCTGCGGCAGTAGCACCATCAGCACAACGCTACACAGTAAGATATTTAAGAACAAAATAAAGGCCTTACTGTGGCCTATGCGGCTGACTATCGGCGCAATACAAGGTGCGCCGAGTAATAAGCCGAGGTAGAAAATACTCGCCAGCCAAGGCGCAAGATCAAGACTCAGCTCAAAGTAACTGAGTGAGAGTGGGATCAAACTCATCAAGTAGCCTGACGCTAAGGCAAAGAGACTGAGTCCTGCCACAGGAACAAAAAGCCCAGGTTTTTTAATGGGTTGAGCTAACAGCATATTATCCACAAGCGGTACTCAAACAGGTAAAAAATAAACAGCAGGTGAGATTACGGGCGCGACTTTAGGCCGGATTGTGCACGGGGTAAAGTGAGTTAGATTGACTGAGGTGGTGAATAATATTTGTGTTTATTATTCATATAGATAATGGAGGTTAAATGTTATTTATTTGCAATGGATTGGTGCTTTTTGTTTGGGGTATTCTCTGGTTTTTTTATCGTTTATTAGCGTTTTATATTAAAGGGCGTTATTAAGCTTAAGTTAAGCCTTTATCACTCGATTTAAAAACCTAATTTGATCTATGTCACAGTTTTAAACATTTATTCAATTACAGCTTTATCAAGGTTTTGCGCTATTTTTATTCGTTTGAAAGTTTTGTTCATTCCCTTAGATCAAAAACAGGTGATTTTTATCGCTAAAATGGCATTTTTGCGCTTTTGGTCCTAGGTTTTGTTGTGGTATTGTCGCAAAAGTACAAAATAAACTGCTTTGCATGATGTGATCTATGCCCTAAATTTGCCTAAAAAAATAATGGTATTAAGGTAGTCACCATGTCTTTAGTGCAATCAACGTCGGTTCCACCCAATCATTCACCCGTAAATAACGGGCTCGAAAAGCAAAAAATGCTGATCTTAATCGCAGATATTTTGCTGCTATTCGCCTTGTATTACGGATTACCCTTCGATCAAGGCGTCAATACGGGTCTTGCGATCTTAGTATTTGCGGCCATTCTGTGGTTAACCGAAGCGATTCATATCAGTATTACCGCGATTTTAGTGCCTATTTTGGCCGTGTTCTTTGGGGTATTTGAAACCAAGGAGGCCATGAGTAACTTTGCTAATCCAATTATCTATCTGTTTTTCGGCGGTTTTGT
Organism: Shewanella putrefaciens; assembly: GCF_016406305.1. Lineage (NCBI taxonomy): Bacteria > Pseudomonadati > Pseudomonadota > Gammaproteobacteria > Alteromonadales > Shewanellaceae > Shewanella > Shewanella putrefaciens. Next base: position 3,975,415 of record NZ_CP066369.1, on the reverse strand, counting down.
GCTTGCCGCTGCATTGCATCATCAAAAGATTGATACCTTGATCGCCCAAAAATTGCTGCTGGCCTCTAAAGGTAAATTGAGCATTGCCTGTTTAATGTTGTTTGGGGTAACGGCGCTGCTGTCCATGTGGATCAGTAATACCGCGACCACGGCGATGATGTTGCCCTTAGCACTGGGAATTTTGCAGCAGTTGGACCGTAAAACCTACCACAGCACCTATGTTTTTTTACTGCTAGGCATTGCCTATTCTGCCAACATTGGCGGTATTGGTACTTTAGTCGGCAGCCCGCCAAACGCGATTGCCGCGGCGCAGGTGGGGTTAAGTTTTAGCGATTGGCTGAAGTTTGGTATTCCAACCGTTGTCTTAATGCTGCCTATGATGCTTATCGCGCTCTATTGGTATTTTAAGCCTGACTTGTCGGCTAAATGCGAGCTTGCACTTGAAGATCAAAAGCTGACTTTCCAAGGAAAACTGACTCTGGTTATCTTCCTTGCGACCGTCTGTTGCTGGATTTTCAGTGTGCCGCTTGCAAATGCCCTCGGCGGAATTACCCAGTTTGATACTATCGTTGCCCTCGGTGCAGTCGTGTTGCTGGCAGGTTTAGGGCTAGTGGGTTGGAAGAAGATTGAATCGACCACTGATTGGGGCGTGTTGATCCTATTTGGTGGCGGTTTGACCTTAAGTGCTGTGCTTAAAAGTACGGGCACAAGCGTGTTCCTCGCCCATTGGATGACCGACATTTTTGGCAGTACCCATATGTCGCTGTTCGTTTTTGCGGTGATCGCCTTTGTGGTGATGCTGACGGAATTTGCCAGTAATACGGCGAGTGCTGCCCTGTTAGTGCCTGTATTTGCAGCGATTGCCGAGGCATTAGGGGTATCACCTGTGATGTTATCTGTGCTGATTGGTATTGCCGCTTCTTGCGCCTTTATGTTGCCAGTGGCCACCCCGCCTAACGCGATTGTTTACGGTTCTGGCCATATTAAACAGTCAGAAATGGTGCGTGTCGGTATGATCATCAACTTTATCAGCATGATAGTGCTGGGAATTATTGCCCATACTTTCTGGGATATTTAAGCGCGAGTAATACAGCCAGATAAAAATACCCAGTTAAGCTGGGTATTTTTATGGGCGAAGCACAAATTAGCTATAGCGCTTTAGCCATTGATCGAACGCCGATTTAGGTAAAGCTCCGGCTTGTTGCGCGAGGAGTTGCCCTTGCTTGAAAATCATTAAAGTCGGAATGGAGCGGATATTAAATTGGGCCGCCAGCGCTTGCTGTTCCTCGGTATTTATCTTGCCGAAGCGGAATTGGGGTTCCCATACTTTTGCCGCCTCGGTAAAAACAGGTGCAAAACTTTTACAGGGGCCGCACCAGCTTGCCCAAAAATCGACCACTAAGGGCAATTCTGACTTATGGGCGTGATGGCTAAAATTGGCGCTTGTAAGCTCGATGGGCGCCGCGGCAAACACACTGCGTTTGCATTTACCGCAGGTCGGCTGCTCAGTTAACCGCTCCTTGGGCACGCGGTTTAAGGTGTCACAGTGGGGGCAAGCGATAATCATAATCTAGCTCCTAAGCTCGAGGGATAATCTCAATATGGGGATGAATCGCTGGAATTTAAAGGCGGATAGGATCAAGTGAACTCGTCCTAAGCCACAAAATCCCCTACACACGCCGACAAGTTGACCTACCGATGCTAGAATAGGCACTTTGATAAGTCACTTGTATTAAGTGAAGGGTAAGAGATTAATTAAATGACTGAATTAGAAGTAATAGATCTGGTTGTCGGTGAAGGAAAAGCAGCCGTAAAGGGCGCGTTGATCACCACCCAATACCGCGGCTTTTTGCAGGACGGTACCCAATTTGATTCCTCCTATGACCGTGGTCAGGCATTTCAATGTGTGATTGGCACTGGCCGAGTGATTAAAGGCTGGGATCAAGGCATTATGGGCATGAAAGTCGGCGGTAAGCGTAAGTTGTTAGTACCTGCACATTTGGCCTATGGTGAGCGTCAAGTGGGCGCACATATTAAACCCAATTCGGATCTGACCTTCGAAATTGAGCTATTAGAAGTACTGACCCGAGACTAATTAAGGAAAAATATTTTTCGTGGCTTCGGATACCGCAGCGGAACAGATTAAACAGCTTCAGGCTGAAATCGCTCAGCTAAAACGGGAAAACGCTAATTTAACGGCGTTGAATCGCCGTGCCGAAGAAAAACTGTTTGCCGCCCTCGATGGTAATGGCCTGTGCCTGTGGGAACAGCATATTCCCAGTGGGAATTTGACCATATTTAATATGCGCTGGGGCGAATTATTAGGTTTCAGTCGTGAAGAACTTGCAGCCCATATCGACAGCTGGAAAAGCAAATTACACCCAGAAGATAAAGAATGGGTAATCAAAGCCTTTGAAGACCATGTCAGTGGTAAGGCCGATTACTATCAGGTAGTACACCGAATGCTGCACAAAGATGGCAGCATCACTTGGGTGTCCGACCGGGGGCGTATCGTTGAGCGTCTTGCCGACGGCACGCCGCTGCGGATGATGGGCAGCCATATCGATATTACCCAAGAAAAACGCTATGAAATGGATTTAGCCCGCTTAGCCCACAGTGATCCTTTAACGAATTTGATGAATCGCCAAGCCATAGCCAAAGCATTCGATGACTCCTTGCGTTCGGGTATCCACGGGGCATTATTTTTTATCGATCTAGATGGTTTTAAAGCGCTTAATGACCGCTATGGACATAAGTTTGGCGACAGTTTGCTGATGCACGTGGCGCATACTCTGGTGTGCCATGCGGGTGAATTAGCGCAGATAGCCAGGTTAGGGGGTGATGAATTTGTGATTTTACTGCCATCCTCCGATAGTGGATCTTTAGCGATACTCGCCCAGTCCCTGCTCGATGTGTATCGACAAAAATTCCTACTAGAAGGCTGTGAAGTGGAAATTGGTTTAAGCATTGGGATCGATATTTTTAGCGATGGCGATAGTTTTGCTAAAAGTTGCGATCGCGCCGATGCCGCCATGTACCGGGTGAAACACCAAGGAAAGCATGGATATTGCTTCTATCATCCGCCCAAATAAAAAACCACCTTGCGGTGGTTTTTCGCTCTAAATAACCATTCCAGATTATAGGAGCAGCTATTTAGCCTGTTACCTGTGATGCAGCGATTTATGGTGTCACTAGGTCAAATCGTGGATGACAGCTTACACATAAGTTTTCAGATTTCTTATGCACGTGGTGGCATTTAGCACAATCTGTCTCAGTATCGAAGTGACGGTTGTTATGGGGATTTGTTGGTTTCACGTCTGCTGTTTTTGCCGCTAGCTTTTCTGTGTTGTGGCATTGCACACATTTAAGCATGGGTACAGCTTGACGATCTTCTTTGCCATGGCAACTGGCACATTTTACCCCTTTTGCTGCGTGGGTTTGATCGAGTAGAACAGTGTCTTTTGCTAACGCGCTGCCAGCGAAAATACTCAAGACAAGAGAAAGCATAATTGTTAAGTTCTTCATTGTGTTATTCCATTGTTCATTTAACTGGATGCCCAAGTATGAAGCCTCCATTTTTGATGACTTTGCGCGCTATAGTTTGGCGACGTATTTGCCGGCTAAGTAACCGAAGGTATAACAACGGCCTAGGGACAAGCCGAATACGGTCAATGGATAGTCAACGCCACCATAGAAACCGGCTCCAAGGTTGCCGACAATGAATAAACCCGGAATTTCTTTACCATCGGCATCAAGTACTTGATGATTTTCGTTAACGAGAATACCTGAGCATATAGTTGAAATTCGCATGCGACGGTGGATACCGTAGAAAGGAGGCTTGAGTACTGGCACCATCTTGCTCGCCGGTTTTCCGAAGTCCTCATCTTTGCCCTTTTTGCATAACTCGTTGTAACGGTTAACGCTAGCAACAAAGGTTTTTGGATCGCATTCCAGTTTCACGGCCAATTCTTCTAAGGTGTTAGCTGAATAGGTATTGATCAAAGAAGGGTAGACGCCCTTTTTCTCGCCTGGCTCTTCAGGCATGTAGACTTTTAGTTCTTCAGGAGAATAGAGGTGGCCGGGCCAATCTTTGGCTTGTGTCATATAGTCTGAATCAAATACTTGGGAGTAATGACCAGCATTCTGCTCATCTTTCAAGTAGTTATTCATCAAAGACATCTCGACCTTTTCATTCACAAAGCGCTCACCTTTACGGTTTACGGCTAGGAATGGCATGTCGCACATTGAGGCTGGACCTGCATCGAAGTCGTGGAGCATTTTTGTGTGGCCAACGGGTTCGATAACCCCACCCGCCCAATAGGCCATAGCAAAACCATCACCGGTGCGGTCCATCTGCTTACGTTCAAAGTTTTTCAGTTCAGGGATGAAGAAGTCACACATGGCTTGGTTATTTTGGTAGTCACCGGAAGACAGGATGACACCTTTCTTAGCCATATATTTGTGGTACTTACCATCACGAGTCTGGGCAATAACCCCAATCACTTTTCCTGACTCATCTTGGATTAACTGCTGTGCTGGCGTATTAAAGAAGAATTTCACCCCGGCTTTTTCGGCCGTTTTAGCTAATGCACGAATGGCATCGCCAGTGGTGTAGGGTTTAGGACCGCAGAATGAGGTCACAAAATTTAGACGATCACCTTGATCTGCGATGCCGCGAATACTATGTTGCGGTTTAGTTCCTTGGTCAACAATTTGGCCACCACCTTGCTTAACGCGGTCAATAACCCAATTCACGGCTTCACCGGAGTTGTAGGCCCATTGTCTTAGTAAACCTGGGTGTGAGCGGTGGGCGTTGTCCGCCATCAAACGGCTCACTAAGGATTCGATTGCCGATTTGTCGCTGTTTTTTAGATCAATACCTGAGCCTGTGTTGCCCTGGGATACGGGAATCGCCTGCTTTTGCAAACAAGCAACGCTTGCGCCGCTTTCTCTGGCGGAGAGAGCCGCAGGCACGCCCGAAGCACCCGCACCGACAACAACGACATCAAAGGTTTGGGTTGTCGCAATATCTTTATCAGCAATAGGTTTTGGCTTAGGCAGAAAACCTAAGGTTGCGCCACCAATCTCACCATATTCAGTACCAACTTGAATCGGTGCAGCGCTAGCAGAACCCATACCAAGACTCGCGAAGGCTAAGCCACTGCTGCCTACCGCGGCTCGCGTCAGGAAAGTTCTTCGAGATATACCATTTTGAAGGACGCTAGCAGTGTATTGATCAATTTCTTTCGATTCTTTACTCATTTAATACTCCTTTGGCCCTCATTGCTAAAGAGGTTCCCCTATAGCAACGACACTGGATCTATGTATAACCACATATGTTTGCTTGCTTTAAAAACGTAAAATGCAGTTGTGCGAAAGTGATTAAATTTCACCTCATTAACAACATACCTTTAAATGTATGACATATGACAATAAACCAAAAGAGGTATTAATTACATCTTTGCAGTGCTTCACAAAATGCTGGCATTTTGAGCGATGAATGTGATTATTCTTTTTAAAAACAATCTAATATAGGACTTATTGAATGAATAAGTTTGGCGGCGCGGGAAATATGAGCGTCTGATTTTATGCATGTTTAAGTTGTTAACAAATAGGGACTATTTATAAATAAACATGATTTGAGGTAGGCCACCTCAACAATATTGAGGTGGCCTTTGGGCTTTAATACCCTAGGGATTATTTAGGTGATACACAGGTAAAATTGGCGGCATCTTCAACATTACCTATACCATTGTATTTTGCGAATTGTGGGTATGGGCAGAGGACCCGAGTTCTGCTTTTTGACCAATCACTGGGTAATTCGGCATTTTCAGGGCGCACTGAAGCCGTGATATTTTGGGGTTCGACTCCTTTTTCAACCCAGTCAACCAATGCGCGGATCATGTTAAATTTATCTGTGGTAGGGCCGCTGCCGCAATGATTCATCCCTGGGATAAGGAATAAACGGGCGAAGGTTTCTGCGTGCCCAGCATTGGCCTCGGCTAATTCGTTATACCAGTTCACTGTATCATTGGCTGAAAATACGGGGTCAGATGTTCCATGGAACAACATCATCTTAGCGCCGCGATTTTTTATGGCCGAAAGATCCGTTGGCTGGGGTGGTGTCATAAAATCGATGCCCGATTCTGAGTAAATCGAATCCGTGGCATAGATCCGTTGGACATCTTCATCCATGCTAAATGATTGCACAAATTCCAAACTGGATTGTTCAGTTGCACCATTAAAGGGGGTTGGTGGAGAACTAAAAATAAAGCCAACGGCACCAGGGTCTCGATTGAGCGCCATGTTATATTCCCAGGAAGCCCAACCAGATGCGCCGATACCCGCATCGTATGGGAAGTCAGTGTAAATGGCTTCACCTGTCTTGCTGTTATGGGGGCCAGCCATGATATTGCCGAGTACCTGCTTTTGCTCTGCGGTTAAGCAGGTATTATCTCTGCCACTTGAACAGGTTGGAACATCACGTTCAAGGTCAAAGGTCTTTTGACAGGAATAAGTATCTGCAATCATGCCATCGCTCACGCCGTCAAGGGCATCACACTGCTCGAGGACTTTTTGGGAAACGAGAGTGAATTCTTCAGGGGTAATGGCGGTTTGTAGTGTGGCTAAAATATCAGGACCATCAAATTCAACCAGCTTTGAATACTCTTGAACACCATACATTTGTGCGACTGCAGCTTTAGGTAAGTTAAATCCTGGATTGCCTACCAGAAAGCCATCGTACATATCGGCAAAACGACTGGCCGCGACCATAGTGTGTCTACCGCCGTTAGAACAACCGGCAAAATATGATCTATCAGGTTGTTTACCATATACTTTTTCTATTAAACCTTTCGCCATTGGCGTTAACTCGGCCACAGCATTGTAACCATAGTCAAGCCTTGCTTGAGGATCTAAACCAAAGAAAGGGGTTGGCGCTGGATGCCCCATATCAGAACTTATGACGGCGAACCCTTCATTGAGGGCGGCAGAATCTGGGCCAGCGGAAAACACTATTCGGCCTACAGCCTTAGCGACCGAACCATCGAGACCACCGTTGGCTTGATAATAAAATCGCCCATTCCAGTTAGTGGGCAAACGCATTTCAAAGCCAATGGCATAGCGAGTCTCTCCCGCAATGCCAGTTCCCATCCTCTCATTCATATAGCCTGTCACTAAACAATGTTCCGGTGCTCGGTAACTTTCAGTGGCGTTATATTGAACATTTCCTGCCGCAATAATTTGTGAATTCGTTATCACAGTATTTTTGAAAGTATATTGTGCCGCAATTTCACTACATAGATTCAGTGTGGCGGGTGTTGCCTGAGCTAACTGTGGTAATGGGGTTTCGGCGTTATCGTTATTTCCACATCCGCTAAATAAAAAACATGACATAGCAACGGCTGGAATAAGTAAGTAATTCTTTGTTTCCATTATAATCTCAATCCTTAAGTCAAAGTGTTTACCGCAACTTTTACTTGGGTATCGGTGATTTTGCGGTACAAAAATTGGGTGTATCGAACAAGGCTGATACACCCGTATAAGGTTTGGTGCAGGGGAGTTAAAACTGGTGAACTATTTACCTAAGGCAAATTTATAAGTGACATATAAACGCAGATCGTCAAGATCTTCACTTTGATCAAAATCGACCATGGCATAACGTGCCTTAAGACCTAGGCCCGATAACATGCCTGAAAATTTATAGGCGATTGAAAAGTTTGTTTCATTAAAATCTGACGCAGTCCCCTCTGGCACATCGTACTGCCCATAGAAGGCATAGGCTTCTAATCCACTCGCACCTAATTTTTCAAAGTCATAGGCCAGCTTTAACGCGTTGACCTCTTCATTCGCCCGTGCAGATTGATATACCTGTTGAATGACCACTTTTTCATCGCCCCATGGGGTCAGCACTGTGTCATCCCCGGTTTTGGCGTACATATAAGTGAGATCTGCCCCCGCCAATTTGGCGCCTAGATGGAAGCCATATTGATAGGTATCGAGTGGGCCGCCGGTTTCTTCACCTATTGCCTGTTGAGTTAAATAGGAAGGTGTTAAGTACAAATTCGTTGGACCAACATCAGCGGCTAGTTTCACTTTGGCATAGGTTTGATTGAAAACATCTTCCATGCTGTAGTGCCAAAGATGGGCTTCAGTTTGGACTGTCTTAAAGGGCAATTGATATTTAGCCCCTAAGGCATAAACCGGGTTATCGGCGACATCCGCCACAATACCCGCTCTAGCTAATTCGTTTTGTACAGCTTCTTTCACAGTGATGAAATTGCTATCCGACCAGCCCATAGAATCCGTAATGTACAGGGCTGAAAGTGTGAGGTTATTGATACTCTTGTTTTCTGCTGAAAAACCGCGGAAAGTCCGTGGGATCGCACGAATATCATGGGGATTCATCATAGGGGTGCGCAGTTCCTGTGCGCCGAGCTTGAATTTAGTATTCCACCAATCGCCTTGGACAAAATATTCTTGTAAGCGGTTAACGTCGTCATGGTCACCGTTGGCATCACGGGCGACTAAACCATAAACATCATCAGAGTCGTTGATCCAAATCGGGTTTGCCGACGCGAAGCTAGTGCCAAAACTGATCCCATTTACCTTTGCAGTGTTGTAGTAAAACAGCCCGCCGAATGAGGTGTCATGTTTGGTGTTGGTCGTATCATAGTCACGGGTAAAGTCGAATAGGCGTAGTTCGCCCTTTAATGTCCCTTGGCTAAACATTTGATCAATGCTGGTATCTGCAATGGCTGGGATGCTTAATACCGATAGCACAAGTAAAGATAAATACGATCTGTTCATCATCATTTCCTTATTTTTGTGTGCCCGCTTGGAGTGGTCCGAGCGAGTTAAAAGGCTAGTGTTAACCTCTTTAGGTGAAATGTATGACGTATAACCATTATCCACAACGGAGTAAGAATGAATATGAGAAACTAGTTACGAAATTCGTACAGATGTTACATAGATCAACAAAAATGAAGATTTTTTAATCACTAATATAGGAAATACCGGAGTACTTTTTCTGAATTGGTTGGGTTTTATGGTAGGATGACGCCACTGAGTTTATCCGAGATAATAAATTGCATATCTTCAAGCCTATTAAGCAGATAAAAGCTTCGAGTGAAGTCGGTCTGCAACTGAAAAATGCTATTTTAGGTGGCGATTATAAGGCGGGCGATAAGTTGCCCTCCGAGCGTGAATTAATCGAGCTATTTCAGGTCAGCCGCACTGTGGTTCGGGAAGCAATTAAGAGTCTCGAAGCGGGTGGATTGGTTGAAATTCGTCAAGGGGCAACGGGTGGTGCATTTGTTAAGCACTTGACCTTTGAGCGTTTGAGTGATGCCTGCCACGACTTGTTTATGATGGGAAAACTCTCTCTGCCTGAGCTATGCCAGGCACGAATGTTGATTGAGCCCCAAGTTGCAAGAATGGCCGCTAAAAATTGCACTCCAGAGCAAGCGAAAGCCTTACAAGAGGCTAATAGCCATGAAAATGACAGCTATGAATATCCTGATACCGTCATTTTACGATCCCAAGTGCATTATGTGCTGGCGGAAATGTCGGGAAATCGCTTCCTAGAAGCTATCGTAAAATCCTTGTTGGTTTTATTAAGTAATCAAACGACTAAATTCCAGCCGCCGACCGATGAAATTCATCCATTAGGTTTGCATGATGTTATTGTCGAAGCTGTTATCGCCAAAGATGAGGCGAAAGCTGAAGCCGAAATGTTGGCACATCTGCAAGATTTTAATATACGCCTAGCAGAAATTGAGCGTAAGTATATGCTTAAACAGGCTTAAGTGAGTGCTGATAAAGCCCTTAATCCTTTAGCAAGCACCAGCGTAAACGATTAAATACCCGTCTAAATGCACGGGTATTTTTATCACTGCATCCTAAGGCACAGAGTTGCAACCCCACAGTTCGACCGCCGCATCTTGCTTGTTCGGTGGGCCAATCCAATGGTCCATGGCTTGGCATTCAACCTTGCCCGAGGGAGCTGTGAAACACAAATCATAGTCCCCCGCTTCGGGCGTACGACCTAAGCGCAGCACCGGCAAACCGGGTAGTTTGGGGTGATAATGCCAGCTGCCATTCTTAAGATAAGCATCATCTGGGATTTCCATTCCCGCGCCAGTTCCTTTAACCCTTGCCTCGACTAACACTAAGCCTTGGGGCGTGACGTGATAGTCTTCTTCCCAGCGGATTTTTTCTATGCTGTGATTCCATGCAAGGGTGAAATTATCTGTGGGCACTTGTGCCCACAGTGTGCCTGCTAGGCCTAAACATAGACCTAGCATTAGCTTACCCTTAACCACAGATTAATGGCAGGTAATTCCAAGGCTTATCCCTGTTTTGCAAGGCGCTTAAGTTTGCGCGCCCGCCAGCTGTGCTGCACGATAAACAGCAAGGCAAGCCCAAAACCTATTTCATCACTGAGTGGGGTCGCCAGGATCAAACTACCTCCCGCAAGGAACCCCATCAGCCTTTCCCACCAATAGAGTTTTTGCAGCAGATAACCCGTGAATATCACGCCCCAAATCCCAATGCCCACCGTCGCTTTAAGCACCACAAAACCGATAGCCAACCAACTATCGCTTTGTAGCATTAATGCGGGATCGTAAACCGCCATAAAGGGGATCACAAAGCCGGCAATAGCGATGCGAATCGCCCATAGGCTGATCTTAAGCCCAGATTCTTTGGCAATCGGGGCGGCGGCAAAGCAGGCCAAAGCGACAGGCGGGGTGAGATCGGCCATGATGCCAAAATAGAACACAAACATATGGGACACTATCAAGGGCACGCCTAAATCCAGCAGAGCAGGGGCGGCAATTGAACTGGTGATAATGTAGTTTGGGATAGTCGGGATCCCCATACCCAATACCAGACAAGTGAGCATAGTTAACACTAAGGATAAGAACAGATTATCTTGCCCTACCGCCAGAATGTAACTGGCAAAGGTTGAGGCGATACCTGTCAGTGACACTATGCCGATAATCACGCCCACTAAGGCACACGCTATCCCCACGGGGACGGCGTGACGTGCTCCTTCCACCAAAGCATGTAAGCAGATTGTCAGGGTATCTTTGCCGCCATTAATAAACCAACATACCGCTACTAATAGGGCTATCACAGCAAATACCACCGCAATCCCTAGTTGGAAGAAACCTGCGCACAGCACTCCAAGGGCAATCCAAAATGCAAAACGCATCGCATTTGATGGCAGCCTCAAGACGATCGCCGAGCCCAAGATAACAATCGAGGTCAGTGCTAAACCGACCATACCTGAAAAGAGGGGCGTTCTGCCGGAAAAAAGCAGATAAATCAAAATAAACAAGGGGATAAGTAGATACCAGCGTTCCTTAATCGCGGCCCAGGGATCGGGACATTGATCCTTAGGTAGGCCGCACAGATTGGCGCGTTTGGCCTCTAAATGTACCATCCAGAATACCGAGCAGAAATACAATAAGGCAGGGACCAGTGCCGCTTTAGCGATTTCGATAAAGGGCACGTTTATGGTTTCGGCCATGATAAAAGCCACTGCCCCCATAATGGGTGGCATGATTTGGCTGCCCATACTCGAAGTTGCTTCCACCCCGCCAGCAAAGGCGGGACGATAACCGAAGCGTTTCATCAGCGGAATGGTAAATTGCCCAGTGGTGACTACGTTAGCGACACCAGAACCTGTAATAGTCCCCATCATAGCGGAAGAGACCACGGCAACTTTTGCGGGGCCGCCAAGCTTGTGGCCGAATAACCCCATCGCAAAATCGGTGAAGAGACGGATCATCCCCGCCTGCTCTAAAAAGGCGCCAAAGAGGATAAATAGGAAGATGTAAGTTGCCGAAACATAGGTCGGAGTACCATAGAGGCCTTCAGTACCAAAGGATAACTGATTGATAATCTGATCAACGCCGTAGCCGCGGTGCATTAAGTCACCGGGAAGATATTGGCCGAATAAGCCATAGGCCAAGAAAATACAGCAAATGATCGGCAATGCCCAACCCATGACTCGGCGTGCGGCTTCAAAGACTAATACAATCAAAACAACGCCAATCACCATATCGGCATCGGTCAATTCACCGGAACGCTGGATCAGATCGGCTTCAAAAATCCATTGGTAGGCCGCTGTTGCCATACCAGCAAGGCCAAGCAGCCAAGCTAAGGGTTGCCAAGGGCGAGATTTGCCCACAGCGGGATAACTTAAAAATACCACTAAGAGTAAAAAGCCCACATGGGTCGCACGCAATACTTGGGTCGATACTGGATGAAAAGCGGCGGTAATAATTTGAAAAATAGAGAAAATTAAGGCGGTATAAAATAGTGCCTTGGGCCAGTCGCCGGGCTTGGCGCTAAGGCCTTGTTCGGAATCGCTCATATTATGCCTCACAGCATTAGACTACAGAGGGCGACATAGCACTTGAGCCTTAGTGTTAGCTCAAGTGCTTAAGTGGAGAATCGGTCGCACAGGTTAAAATGACAGGCTTAAAGTGCGCCAACTTCTTTGAAATAACGCTCAGCACCAGGGTGAAGCGGTGCGGGTAGCTTTTTAGTCGCGTTATCTAAGCTAATAGCCTTGGCGGCCGAGTGGGCATTGCCTAGACGCTCTAGGTTTTCAAACATGATTTTTGCCATTTGATAGGCTAAATCATCTGAGACACCGCTTTGGGTGACGAATAGGTTTTGAATGGCAACTGTGGACACATCGGCAGTTTGGCCTTCGTAGGTGGCTGCAGGAATAACCCCGTACTGATAGGCTGGATTATTGATTTTCAGCACTACATCTTCAGGGACTTCGACAAAGTTAATGGGCATAGTCGCCGCAAGATCGCGAATTGCCGCCATACCTAAGCCCGATGACTGTAACGTCGCGTCTAATTGGCGATTTTTGATTAATTCAACGGATTCGGCATAGGGTAAAAATTCCACTTTGCCCATGTCTTCATAACTTAATCCCGCCGCCTTGAAAATGGCTCTGGCATTGAGTTCGGTGCCTGACTTAGGCGCGCCAACGGAGATACGCTTGCCTTTTAAATCGGCCAAGGTTTTGATGCCAGACTCTTTATTGGCCACGATTTGAATATAGTTAGGGTAAGCTGCGGCAATAACACGGATTTTATCTAATGGCTTTTTAAAGCCAGCATCGACATCCCCTTGGTAGGCTGCGGCAACGGAATCACCTAGTGCTAAAGCTAGCTCCCCACGACCCGCCTGAAGCAAGTTGAGGTTTTCAACCGAGGCCTTAGTCGCTTGAACTGAGGTTTTGGCCCCTTCAATACCCGTACCGTAGAGTTGGGATAGGGCAACACCTATGGGGTAATAAACACCGCTAGTACCACCGGTGAGAATATTAATAAATGCGGGTGCGGCGGCCATAGTGGCAGCGCTGAGTGAGAGTGTCAGTGCAGTACCGACGGCGATAAAACGTTTGTTGATTTTCATATTGAAATATCCTTATTTTTTATTGTGTTATATAGGGCTATTAAAATCGACTCTGTTAACTGCTGACTTTAGTATTACTACTTATATACCCAAAACTGCTCAAAATACAGACTTTGAATGCTGTTTTGTCACTCAGAGTTTCGGTTTTTGAACGATTTAACTGACTAATTAACAAGTAATTAACTCAATATCGGCCCTAATATGTTGCACTCTGTTTAGCCAGCAAAGCTAAATGAAGCAAGTTCACCCTGTATCCCGCTAAGTCTGTTTTTGCGCGTTAATGGCGGTTTTATACCTTAGCAAAAGATCTGCGGAATGTAGATTTTGCTTTAGTCTAGGTGACATTTTTAAATACAGGGATTTTTAGGGATTAACTGTTATAAAACAATCGCTTCAATTTGTTACTGTGCAGATGATAAATGGACGTTTTTGTAGGGCTTAAGCTTAATTAGAGACTAATAGAAGAGAATATAAAAAGGGCTAACATAAGTTAACCCTCTATTGATATCGAATGCGCAACTGATATTGAATGCGCTGGCACAACACTATTTAGTGTTTTCTAAGAAACCCTTAGAAGCATTTTTAGCGTGTTTTGCTGCTCTTTTTTCCTTTGCAGACATTAACGGCTTCTTTTTCGTTTCTTTGCGGTTTTTTTGCTCTTTACTCATAGCTAACTCCATGTACTTTGTGGTTGTTCATCAGGCTAATCATGTAAGCCATACGCGTAAAACCTGTACCATGATGTCCTGACTGAAGCGAAACGTTAAATCTCGAATTACAACATTTTTAAATCGCAATTATTTAAAATCATTGATAATTTATTTGAATTTGTTTGCCTCTCTGAGCTGGACTCGCAAAATAATCTTATCACCTAAATCCGTGGCAAGATCTATCCCTTACTTAGAATAATTCATGCTATTGGTAGTGCTAAACTGTCTATAAAATATGCGACCTAGAGCACGGTTACTACCGTCAAGCCTATCTGCGGGTTGATTTACCCAATATACCCCCTAGTAGTCCCCGCAGAATTTGTTTTCCTAATTGATTGCCCACAGTGCGCGCCGTTTGTTTGGCAAGGGTTTCGGCTAAACCTTGGCGGCGTTTATTGCCGAAAATAAGCTCGCTAAACCAACCCTGTTCTTCTGTTTTTGGACTCGTTTGATCTGTATTTTCAGAGGATCTTGATTCAGAGGCGGTTGATGGCGCGGGCTCACTATCAGAGCGCCGGTTGTGAAGTAATTCATAGGCCGATTCGCGGTTGATTAAGCGATCATATTTGCCACCAATAGGGCTTTGTGCGCGAATTTGTTGCAGCTCATCGAGCAATGCCGGCCCCATACGACAGCGGGGTGGGGCGATGAGCGCACGTTCTACCATAGTGGGCACCCCTTTATCGGCCAACATAGAGACTAAGGCTTCGCCCACCGCCAGTTGGGATATTACATCTGTGACGACGAGTTTAGGGTTGGGTACAAAGGTTTCGGCCGCGGTTTTAACGGCTTTTTGATCCCTAGGCGTGTACGCCCTAAGGGCATGCTGAATACGATTGCCGAGCTGGCCGAGGATTTCATTGGGAACATCATCTGGAAATTGTGAACAAAAATAAACGCCAACGCCCTTGGAGCGGATAAGCCGCATAATTTGTTCAACCCGTTTTAATAGGCTCGGCGGGCACCCCTCAAACAATAGATGCGCCTCATCGATAAAAAAGATCAGTTTAGGTTTGTCGAGATCGCCCACCTCAGGCAGATTTTCAAATAGCTCTGATAACAGCCAGAGTAGAAAACTTGAATATAATCTTGGTGTTAAAATGAGTTTATTGGCGGCGAGCAAATTGATGATGCCACGCCCCTGTAAGTTAGTGCGCATCAAATCTTCGAGTTGTAATGCGGGTTCGCCAAAAAAGTCTTTACCACCATCGCGCTCTAAACCGAGTACGGCTCGCTGAATTGCGGCGAGGGATTGGGCGCTAATGAGGCCATATTTGGCGGAGATTTCTTTGCGCTCATCGGCGACTAAGGTCAGCATGGCGCGCAGATCATCTAAATCGAGCAGCAACAATCCTTGATCGTCCGCCAGTTGAAAGACGATATCTAAAATGCCACTTTGAGTATCATTAAGCTCGAGGATGCGGCCAAGCAAGGTGGGGCCCATTTCACTCACCGTTGTGCGTAACGGATGTCCTTGAATCCCGGCTAAATCCCAGAACACGACGGGATTGGCCTCGGTTTGATAGTCCTCGATCCCGATTTGAGCCGCCCGTTGTAACAGCTTGTCGTTTGGGGTGCCCGCCATAGCAAGCCCTGAAATATCCCCTTTGATATCTGTGATAAATACCGGCACACCTTGGCGTGAAAACCCCTCGGCTAGGCTCATCAACGAAACGGTTTTCCCCGTACCCGTTGCCCCTGCGATAAGCCCATGACGATTGGCATATTTAAGATTTAAGTGAACCTGTTGCTCACCTTTCCCTAGGAGTAGAGTATTCAAGCGCAGTCCTTATCTTAATTTAACGATTCAATAATCGGTTTTAGGTGGATAAAAAATCATCACCCAGTGTTTTCCTTTAAAAAATCCCTGTCAACATCTGTTAGGTGCAGCCTTGATACAGGTCAGGTAAAGCTTGCCCATGTTAGCTTGATTAAGTGTAGCCATTTGGTTGAATTTATTGAGGCACCGAAGATGAAAATTCCATTGATTATGTTAGTCTTATCCGCATCATTACTCACATCGGCATGCGCCGATTTGGCCTGCTCCGCAAGGACAGATGTCGATCCCTATGGGCCAATGCTAGATCAACAGCGCTGTGTGATTGAGGCGAATAAACAGCTTGCCGAGCATGAAAAAGCCAAAAAGGCAGAGCAAGAACAACAGCTTAAAGCGGCCATGGATCGAGCAATCCAACGTAGTCAATAGCAAGTAGTTATGCCAGCCTGTGGGGCATTATCTGGCCCGGTAGGCAAGGGCAAATAGCGGGATTTATACATGGCGTTTGAGGATACTTTTCGGCTGAGTAGCCATGGGGTGATCACCAATGATCTCGGCCAAGTGCTGCTGCTTAAAGCAAACTATGGCAATTTTGCCTGGGGTTTGCCCGGCGGCGCCTTAGAACCCGGTGAAACCATTCACGAGGCGCTGCTGCGTGAATGCAATGAAGAACTCGGGCTCGAGGTGAACATTCAGTACCTGAGTGGTGTTTATTATCACAGTGCTTACCAATCCCAAGCATTTATCTTTCGCTGCGAGTTTGCGGCTGCCGATGCGGTGATTCGCTTGAGTCATGAGCATTCAGAGTTTGCCTTCCATGATATCGACACCCTCAGCGCGGTTCAGCAGCAAAGGATCAAAGATTGTCTTAATTTCAATGGTGTTGTTATAAGTGGGAAGTTTTAAGGCTTTGCCAGTAAGCAAAGTCGTGGGGCTTCACCCCCTGATTTTTTAATAAGAGTCGACCAAGGAGGACTGCTCGTCCTATCAAAAACGTCCATGTTAAACTGCCAGCTCGATATCCCTATCTCGCGCTCAAAGCGGCCGCTGGCCTTCGCCCTTGGATGCTCGCCCCTAACGGAGTTGAAAGCCCCTTGGGTATTAAGCGTTCTAATGCTATCGCGTCAGACGCTCGTCCGTGATTCGACTGCCGCTATCTCGGCATCTGATAGGCAGGATGCCTGAATGTCGTGAAGTGCATGGTCAATGATGTTCCATACATCATTCTGACATTTCCCATTTCCCTATGGGTCTGATGCACGAGAACGACCATGCCTCGCTCACGCAACGAACGCAAATGCCCTGCGGCAACTCCGAGGGGATGGTGTATTCCTTTGATTGTTGAGTTGTCTGTTGGTCACTTAAAGCATTAAAGAGTTGTGGATGTCCTGTTTCAGCTTGTTTGAGGGTCGCAGCCCAAACCCTGTTTGATTTATTTAATAAAATCAAAGTCAAAGTCGTGGGTCTTCAACCCACACCCGACCAAGGAGGACTGCTCGTCCTATCCTCCTTGGATGCTCCTTGACGCCCCTAACGGAGTTGAAATCCCCTTGGGCATTAAGCATTCTTATGCTATCGCGTCAGACGCTCGTCCCTGATTCGACTGACGCTATCTCGGCATCCATGCCTCGCTCACGCAACGAACGCAAATGCCCTGCGGCAACTCCGAGGGGATGGTGTATTCCTTTGATTGTTGAGTTGTCTGTTGGTCACTTAAAGCATCAAAGAGTTGTGGATGTTCTGTTTCACCCTAAGCGTGAAAATCACTGCTTTTTATTCTCTCCTGTATCCACGAAATTTAACAATCGGTGTCTTGATAAACTGATATCATTACCACCGACCAGTGCTTTTATAGACATGAACGAGCAAGTATGAATAGTCTTAAGAATTTTATCAAAAAAACAATATCTTATATATTGGATGCTATTTTAGTCTTAATTAATTTTTTTCTTGATTTGATAAAAGGTACTGAAAATCTTGCATTACATATAGGAATTTTTTTCAGTCCTATAAAGAGAATGAAAATGTCTGAGTGTATTAAGAACTCCATGGTTCAAGTTGATTACCGTACTTTCATTCATTTTTATCGATTTGAAGATATCGTTGCAAAGCATACTTTAGATGAATTAAATGAAATATCTAACATTTGTCTTTCCATATTTAGGGATCATTACCAGGGCAGAAGCATCAACTACGAACTAGAAGTTAACTATTTCTGTAGCCTTGTCTATCACACTCCCAAGGTTTATTGCCTTCGTTTGGAAGATGATGAAGCTCTAAAAAGTAAGTTAAAAAATGAATTGGCACAGCTAAAAGCTAATTACAAAATTTCTGATGACACGATGAATGATTTTGTAAAAACACTTTATAACTGCTTTATAAATCATTCTGTTAATGGAAGTTTCTCTGAATATCTCTGCAGCGATATTTATTTTAACGTTGCAAGTAAAATGTCATTTTCAAGAGAGTCTAATCCTGTTAGAAAACTAAACATTTGGTGAACACATCAATCCCATCTCAGCCTTAACCATTCCTTTATATGAATGCAAATTAAACTATCCATCCTCGTTAAATTTACAGAGTGTATGCTTGTAAGAAAGGGTTCAGATTACTGTTGGGGTTGGCAAGATTAAGCGCTGGCATGTAAGTGACCGTCCGTGACATGGATGTCACGGTCGAGCACACATGGATGTGCTTGCTGCGTGTCACTGGAATGACAGTGCTTAAGAATGGACAGTGCCATACCACTCTCCTTATGGCTCTTGTCTTATGCCTCTTGTCTTGTGGAACAGGCGCGCAGGCGGGTTTTCTTCTGTTATACTGCCTCCTCGATTTTTTGGAGGCGAGAATGGACGTATCTTCTTTACTTGACGGCCTAAATGATAAACAGCGTGAGGCTGTCGCGGCACCGCAATCTAGCATGCTAGTGCTTGCGGGCGCGGGCAGTGGTAAAACGCGGGTGTTAACCCACCGCATTGCGTGGTTAATGCAGGTTGAACAGCAGAGTCCGTACTCGATTCTTGCGGTGACTTTTACCAATAAAGCCGCGGCCGAGATGCGTGAGCGGGTCGAGAAGGTCGCGGGCACCAATATGGGGCGGATGTGGATTGGTACCTTCCACGGGTTAGCGCACCGTTTGCTGCGCACTCACTTCCAAGATGCGGGATTACCGCAAAGCTTTCAAATCCTCGACTCTGACGATCAAGTGCGTTTGATTAAGCGCATCCTTAAAAGCCTCAATTTAGATGAAAAACAATATCCACCTCGCCAAGCGCAGGGCTATATCAATGGTAAAAAAGACCAAGGATTAAGGCCAAAGCATATCGATGCGGGTGGCTTTCCGATTGAGCAAAATCTGTTAAAAATCTATCAGGTTTACCAAGAGTCCTGCGATCGCGCAGGCTTAGTCGACTTTGCCGAAATCCTGCTACGTGCTCACGAGTTATGGCTCAATAAGCCGCATTTGCTCGCCCACTATCAAGACAGATTCAAGCATATTTTGGTGGATGAGTTCCAAGATACCAACGCCATTCAATATGCGTGGATTAGAGTGCTTGCCGGGCAAACCGCCAATGTGATGATAGTGGGGGATGATGACCAATCCATTTACGGTTGGCGCGGCGCACAGGTTGAAAACTTGCATCGCTTCCTGCGGGATTTCCCGACGGCGACCACGATTCGCCTCGAGCAAAACTATCGCTCCAAGGGCAACATTTTGAAGGCGTCTAACGCCCTTATCGCCAATAACCCCGAACGTTTGGGTAAAGAATTATGGACCGACGAAGCCGATGGTGAGCCGATTTCCCTCTACTGTGCCTTTAACGAAATGGACGAGGCGCGTTTTATTGTCGGCCGTATCAATGACTGGTACGAAAAAGGCGGCAATTTAAGCGACTGCGCGATTTTATATCGCTCAAACGCCCAGTCACGGGTACTCGAAGAGGCCCTATTACACAAAGGTTTAGCCTATCGGATTTACGGTGGTTTGCGCTTTTTCGAACGCCAAGAGATTAAAGATGCGATGGGCTATATGCGCCTCATCAGCAACAAAAATGACGATGCCGCCTTCGAGCGGGTGGTCAACACGCCGCCCCGCGGCATTGGCGATCGCACCTTAGATATTTTACGCACTACCGCCCGCCAGCAGGAACTCACCCTATGGCAGGCGTGTTTGCGCCTGCTGGATGAAAAAGTGCTCGCAGGTCGCGCCGCCTCAGCGGTACGGGGCTTTATGGATCTGATTGTCACCCTGCAGGACGACACTCGCGATATGGCGCTGTATCGCATGGCCGACACTGTGATCCAAGCCTCTGGCCTTAAAGCCATGTACGAGACGGAAAAGGGCGAAAAGGCCCACGCCCGTATCGAAAACTTAGAGGAACTCGTCACCGCCGCGCGCACCTTCGAAATGCCAGAAGAACTTGAGGATATGGGCGAGCTTAACGCCTTTTTATCCCACGCGGCCTTAGAGGCGGGCGAAGGTCAGGCCGATGCCTTTACCGATGCGGTGCAACTGATGACACTGCACTCGGCCAAGGGGCTGGAGTTCACTATGGTGTTTATGGCGGGTGTCGAGGAGGGGATTTTCCCGAGTAAAATGGCGCTCGAAGAGGGCGACAGACTCGATGAGGAGCGCCGCCTCTGTTACGTGGGCATGACCCGCGCGATGGAAAAACTCTATATCACCTATGCCGAATCCCGCCGTATCTATGGCCGTGAAGATTACGCCCGTCCATCACGCTTTATTAAGGAAATTCCGCCGCAATATGTGGATGAAATTCGCTTGAAGGCGCAGGTGTCGACGCCGATGGCGAATAATCGTTTTAGTACCCAAAAATCGGCCGCGGCCAATGATACGGGTTTTAATGTCGGCCAAAGAGTCAATCATCCTAAGTTTGGCGAAGGCAAGGTCACCAACTTTGAAGGCAGTGGCGCGCAGGCCAGGGTGCAGGTTAATTTTAACGATTTTGGCAGCAAGTGGCTGGTGGTTGCCTATGCTCGCCTAGAGGCGCGTTAAGATAAGGTATTGGCTGGCTTGTTATTTTTTATGGCAGGTTTTACAGCTTTGAAACTCGCTTCGGGGGGAGCTTGGGTATATGATGCTCACCCTGAAAGTTGAGATAAAAATGTGAGCTCAAATTAGGAGTGGGAGTACCTAGTTAATGAATTTAAAGCAGAAGTGGGACGTATATTCCCGCCTGACTCGACTCGACCGCCCCATAGGTACGCTGTTATTACTGTGGCCATGTCTGATGGCCTTGATGCTAGCCGCCGGGGGGATGCCCGATCTTAAGGTCTTGATTATCTTTGTGGTTGGCGTAGTGATCATGCGCGCCTGCGGCTGCATCATTAACGACTATGCCGACCGCGACCTCGACTCCCATGTTGAGCGTACCAAGTCCCGTCCCCTCGCCAGCGGTGAAATCAGCACTAAAGAAGCGCTATTACTGTTTGTAGTCTTAGGTCTAGCCGCCTTTGGATTAGTCTTATTACTCAATGGATTAGTGGTTAAATTATCCGTTGTTGGCATTATTCTCACCATTATCTACCCCTTTACTAAGCGCGTGACTAACATGCCGCAAATGTTTTTGGGCATAGTGTGGAGTTGGTCTATCCCTATGGCCTATGCGGCGCAAACGGGCGAAGTGCCCATCGAAGCCTGGTGGTTATTTGCCGCCAATTGGTGCTGGACCGTCGCCTACGATACCATGTACGCCATGGTCGATAGGGACGATGATCTTAAGGTCGGCATTAAATCGACCGCCATACTTTTTGGTAAATATGACCGCCAAATCATCGGGTTATTTCAACTTGCCGCGCTGGTTTGTTTTATCGCCGCGGGCTGGAGTGCCGACCGTGGTTTGCTCTATGGCCTAGGATTGCTCACCTTTGTAGGCTTTAGCACTTACCAGCAGATGCTGATTTTTGGCCGCGAAAGAGCACCTTGCTTTAAGGCCTTCCTTAACAATAACTGGGCCGGTCTGGCATTATTTGTTGGCTTGGGCGCCGACTATTTGATTTAACGAGTTTCGCTCAAGGTTGGGAGATCTTGATGGATCATCCATTGGTTTTCTGGGGCTAATATTTGCTCTAAATCAATCTGGTTGACATTGTCTTGGGATATGACCTTGATCATTGGGCTCACCCTGCGGGGATAAGGCGCACCTTCGAGTGCGCGCACCGCGAGGTCGATGGCAATTCTTGCTTGCAGTACGGGGAAGTCGCTGACAGTCGCAAGTAGTTGCTTTTTCTGCACTAATTCTATGGTTTGTGCATTAGAATAAAAGGCAATGACCCTACCCGCTTGCTCACTTTGTCTATCTAAAAGTCGCACCGCAAACGTAGCCGCCACCGCATTGGCTACCACATAATCTATGCTTTGTTTTGTCAGTGTTTTTCGTACTAAATCGGCTTGAATGAATAACTCTGTCGCCCCGTAGCCCCCTTCTATAATCTCGAATTCATGCTTGGCCGCTGCTTGCCTAAATCCCTGTTCCGCGGCTATTACCCAAGAGGCATCTTTAGGGCCCGGAAACCAAGCCACCTTAAGCTTAGGTGAGCCTTTGTCTATAGACGTTAGTTGCTGCGCGGCAATGTAATCTGTCGCCGCGGTGGACATATCTTCAAAGCTGACTAAGGAGCGACTCGTGAGTTTGTCGGTCGCAATACCATTCACTAAATCGATAACAGGAATGCCCGCCGCGATGAGTTGTTCAATATCCGTCACGAGTCCGTCAGCCGTATTGGCGGCAATAATATAGGCTTGGGCTTTGAGCGCATAGCAATCACGGAGCTGCTGTTTTTGCTGCTCAATTTTGTCATATCCGCCGGCATCATAAATACCTAGGGTCACGCCTTGGCGCCGAGCTTCCTGGGATAGTCCAAAGGCTACGCCCCACCAATATTGGTCTTTACCATGGGGAAGTAAGGCGCAGATCCGCCAGGCTTTACTCGCTTGAGTGAGGGGGGTATATGTGCTTTTTTGTCCATCGGAAATGATATCCGCAGGATACCAAGTCGCCAATGCTGGGAAAACTGCATTCGTGAGGGCTATGAGTAAGGTCATTCTAAGCATAGAAGTTGCGAAAGCATTTAAGCGCATAGAGGCATCATGTTGAATGAATAATGGATTAAGCATAGATGAATGCGGCATTGTTACCCTAAAGCGTTTTGTTGCCAAGTTGTTTCTGTCTTGTTTGATTATTTGTCATCGAGGAAGGCTGTTACTTAGGTAATTGGCGTTGATATGTTGATTCTATTAGGATTTACACGTTTAAGCTTAATATGCTTGCTGTCTACGCTTGTATCCAGATCCGCGGCAGTGTACTTATGTGAGCGAGGTTCTGGAGGCTTTCTGAGCCATCGGGATGAATCGTCAAGGGATAAAACGTTAAAGGAGGTGGGATATGCCATGCCAGTTAACCCGATTATTTGGGATTGAATTACCTATTATTCAAGCGCCTATGGCGGGTGTTCAGGGCAGTGCGCTTGCTATCGCCGTCTCTGAGGCGGGGGGGCTTGGCTCGTTACCCTGTGCCATGTTGTCCCTTGAGGCGCTCGAGGCCGAGCTGACAGAAATCCGCTCAAAGACCACTAAACCTTTCAATGTGAACTTTTTTTGCCACAGTGAACCCGAGCCACAACTCGCGAAACAAGCGGCTTGGCTCGAGCAGCTTGCACCCTATTTCGATGAATTTAATCTTGATATTAATACTCAACCTCTTGGGGCACAGCGTAGGCCCTATAGCGAGGCGCAGGCTGAAGTCCTCGCTAAATTTAAACCTGAGGTAGTGAGTTTTCATTTTGGTTTACCTAGCGAAGCGCTGCTACTTGAAATCAAATCATGGGGGTCAAAGGTGATATCGACTGCGACCACCATCGAGGAGGCGCTTTGGTTAGAGGCCCGTGGTGCCGATGCCATCATCGCCCAGGGTTTAGAGGCGGGTGGCCATAGGGGGCATTTCTTATCTGGGGATTTAACCGAACAGTCTGGGACCTTTAGCCTACTGCCGCAAATTATTGCGGCGGTAGATATTCCAGTAATTGCCGCAGGCGGGATAGTGGATGCGAAAACCGTGCGCGCCGCCATGGCAATGGGCGCATCTGCAGTGCAGGTGGGTACGGCTTATTTACTCTGTCCTGAATGCACTACCAGTGATATTCACCGCGGCGCACTGCAAAGTGAGGCGGCGCAACATACGGCGCTGACGAACTTATTTTCCGGCCGCCCCGCCCGGGGTATTGTGAATCGTTTTATGGCCGAACTTGGGCCTATCAATGATGTAGTGCCGGATTTCCCCCTCGCCTCAAGTGCCGTCGCTGGGCTGAGAACCGCCGCAGAAGATCAAGGTTTCGGCGATTTTAGCCCTCTCTGGTGCGGCCAAAATGCCACTGGCTGCCAGGCGATTCCCGCCGCTGAACTAACAAGGCAGTTGGCTTTAGGTGTGATGGGAAGTAGTCCAAATATACGCGGATAAAAAGGAGGGGAATATTTATTCTAATTAGATGATTTATTGGCTTATCTAAGTTAGTCTGCTGTGCGTTTGTTGGATATCTTTATATAGTTAGGGCATTTGCCATTACTTACTAGCGTTAAGTCGAGGAGCAGTTTGACTATGGCACCTATTTTCAGTAATGCCGCGGTTGGCCGTACCCTATTAGTTCTGTTGTTGTGTGCTGGTGTATTCTTTTTTATCGACTTTTTAGTCCCCGCCTTAGCCGCTTTGATTGTGTGTTTTTCGAGTTGGCCGCTCTATCAAAAACTGCTGGCCAAATGCGGCGGTCGCACGGCATTGGCGGCGAGTATTGCCATGGTGTGCATTGTATTTGGCTTGGTCACTCCGTTAGTATTTGTATTTTCCTATGCTTTACAAGAGATTAGAACTTGGGTCGAATGGTTAGTTCATGCTAACCAACATGGCGCAGCCGTGCCTATATGGATCAAAGATTTTCCTGGGATAGGGGAATGGTTAACGCTCAAGTGGCAACAGTTTATCGGTGAGCCCCATGAGCTGGGTAAAATTGTCAGTGCCATCAGTGGTCAGAATCTGAGTGGCATTTCCCGTTGGGTGTTGCAATTGGGCTGGAATACCTTGGGATTATTATTGACCTTACTCTTTATGCTGATCACTTTGTTTTTCTTGTATAAAGACGGCGAACAAATCGCAAGGCAGTTGGATATTGTCGGCGAGCGAGTGCTACCAATACGCTGGCACAGTTTTTCCCGCGTGGTGCCCGCCACGGTGAGCTCAACTGTAATCGGTATGACACTCATCGCCATAGGTGAGGGCATTGTACTTGGCACGGCCTATTGGATTGCAGGCGTTCCTTCCGCCGTGGCCTTTGGGGTATTAACGGCATTTATGGCGTTGATCCCCGGCGGTGCGCCCACTATGTTTACGCTGATCTCCCTCTACTTAGTGGGGACGGGCGATCTTACTGCGGGTGTCGGGCTATTTCTGTGGGGAAGTATAGAGCTCTTTATCGTCGATA
Organism: Shewanella putrefaciens; assembly: GCF_016406305.1. NCBI lineage: Bacteria > Pseudomonadati > Pseudomonadota > Gammaproteobacteria > Alteromonadales > Shewanellaceae > Shewanella > Shewanella putrefaciens. Next base: position 3,949,990 of record NZ_CP066369.1, on the reverse strand, counting down.
AAACCCTGAGGCCTAATCTTGTCGGTGGGCCGATAAAGTTGCCTTTTTTACCGACTTTTTTCGGTCTGATCGGCGGCGTAAAAACCATGGGTTTTGTCGGTTTGTTTGTTGGTCCAGTATTGATGGCCCTGCTGGTGGCCATTTGGCGAGAGTGGTTAAGGGAAGAGCCCGAAACGATACCCGCTCAAGGGGCTATTGCGTCTCAGTCTGATGATGTCAGCCAATAGATAAACTAAAACTTGGTGTAAACATCATTTTATTTCAAATGCTTGTTTGCGTTCATCCGTATAAAACCACCAAGGCAGAGGATCATCACCCGCCATAAAGCGGGTGATTGAAATAAACACATCGAGCATACAAGGGTCATGTTTTACCCCGGTTAATGCGTTGAGTGTGCGGTACATTTCGTAGGGATCTCTCCCCACGAGTTGCTGCGGGGTTTCTATGCCGAGTAACCGCAAATCCGCCGCACAGGCTTTGCCAATATTGGGTAAATCAGTCAATTGCTTAACCTCGGCACGCACGACTTTCGCTGGATTCATACTTATTTCCCTGTGATAAGCAGTATTCAAAAGCCCGCGCTGCCGAAGCGTGACTATTAGGCTTTCACTAGTTTAGTTAAATCCGCTGGGCGGTAATACACCGACTTTAATACCTTGCCTTGGCGTACGATTTTACCTGCCATTTCTACGTCTTTAGCGCATTTGGCGATGATGAAATCACCTTGCTGACTACCGACAATTTCAACGCCTTGCTCGGCATAAAAGGCGATAGTCTCGGCCAGTTCTTGCTCGTTACGGCAGACCTTGCTCATATTGCTCGAATGGACTTCATCCCAGCAGGCGATAAAGTCAATTTCACGGTTTTTGGCAACACACAGCAGCAGATCGATAAGGTAGCTGATTTCCAGTCTGTCACTCATTTGCTCAGCGCCTAAATGCACTAAACGACCCATCAACACGTAAACAGAATCCACAATGGCATCGGCCTGTTCGATACGGCTATCGGCTTCGGCAAGTTCAGTTAACTCTTCAATAATCAACGAAGTATGTAAGGTGTCGGCCTTATCATCCAATGAGCTGGCATGGTTGACGGCGAGGTCGAAGGTACTGCGAAACTCACTGATATCACGGTACAAGTGGTCATAAATAGGTTGCGTTAAACTGGTGAGTTTCATCGGGGGAGCCTTAGTTTTTTATCAATAGGTTTTACGAATAGATTTGCGAAATCGATTCATGGATAACAGCGGCAATTCTAAAGAAAGGTGGCGCAGAATACAAAGCGTGCTGGCCTTGAAGTAAAAATACCCGCTGCCAAATCGGGGAGCAGCGGGTTTCGGCAAAAATTAGGGTGGGGTACCGAATGGAGATTAGATTTACCGGCTCGGGCTAAGTCAGTAAAGACAGCGCCATTTACCGTGCTTTACGGGATTATTGAGCGTATTTGGCGATAAGCTTTTCCAAATAAGGGGCGACCTCTTTATCTGTCCAATCTAAATAGCCACGAACAAAGCCGACAAGGTTGCCTTTTGCATCAAACACATAAGTTGCAGGAACCACGTTGGCAGGGATGATCTGCTCAATGTTTTTGTTAGGATCGAGCCAGGTGCTGTACTGGTTAAAGCCATGCTGATTAAGAAACGGGCGCACTTCTGTTATTTCTTCATCAATTGAAATCGGCACTATGGCGATGTTTTTATCGGCAAATTGCTGTTTGAGTTTTTGAAGCTCGGGGATTTCCCTTAAACAGGGAACACACCAGGTTGCCCAGAGATTCACTAGCGTGAGCTTACCTTGATGCTGCTTGAGGCTTTGTGCTTGGCCTGCTTCATCGATAAAGGGCACCTCGGGTATCCCGCGGGCATGCTGCATCTCAATAAAACCCGTCATGACTCTCGGTTTAGGAATCGCTTCACCTGTGTCATAGAGTTTGTTTTGCAGTGAATGGGCCTGTACGACGCAGCTTAGCAGTAGTGAAGTACAAAGGAGCGTGAGCTTGGCTGTGTAAGATTTCATGGGTTAATCCTTATATTCAAACTGAGCGAGTCGCTTTGTCGGGAGACGAAGACTTGCGTTTTATCAAGGTGAGACCTAGGCCTAAACCCGCGACTAATAACAGCAGCGGGCCTAGCCAAAGCGCCAGTGTTGAGGGCTTAAACTCTGGCTGGTAACGGATTTTCTCGCCGTAGCGCTGCACCATAAAATCGAGCACTTCATCACGCTTATAGCCTTGTTGTAGTAGCGAAAAAATTTGTCCTTTAAGCTCATGGGCGATAGGCGCCTGCGACTCAAATAAGGTCTGGTTGGTTGCCATTGGGCAGCGCAGTTCTTTGCTGATTTCAATCGCTTGCCTTTGGTAGGAATGTTCCTGCTGGGCATCTTCCTGAGCGCTCGCAAAAAATGTTGCGCCTCCAAAGCAGAGTGCAAGCGACAACAACCAAAACAATAAACACAAATAGGGTGAGCGAAAGAGTGGATTCATTGGGTTACCGTCTCCCTTGATGATGAGCTTGGCATACTAAGCAATTCTGATTGTTCTACGCGGCGAGCTTGCCTTATGGGCCAAGCGGCAATGGCACCGCCGAGCATCATCAAGAGCGCACCGAGCCAAATCCAAGTGGCCAGTGGTTTATAACTAATGCGGATCAGGTATTCGCTGTCGCTTAATTGCACGCCCATTGAGACATAAATATCCCGCCAAAAACCGTGGTCGATCCCCGCGTGGGACATTTCCATTGCGTTGCTTTTAAAGGTTTGGCGTTGCGGCCTAACGTAACCGAGGATCACTTCATCATTCGCGCCATCGCGGATACTGATATTGGCTTGGATTGCCGTAAAGCTGTTGGTTTCGACATTCTCAGTGCTTTCATACACTAAGATATAACCCGCTAACGGCTTACCTTGGCCTGGGCCCATTCTAAGCAGCGCTTCTTCTTCAAAATTGGATACCGCCGAGGCACCGATAATCGTGATGGCAACCCCGAGGTGCGCGAGCATCATGCCGATAAAGCGTTGTTTTGAAATGCGGGGTTTAACGGGCGCGTTGGCTTGTGGTTTGGTTGTGTGCGTTAGTGATAGGGTTGCCGCTTGGTTTGCGCGTTTGCCAACGCCAAGGCTCACCAACAGCGTCAGTAATAGACATACGATAAGCCATAGGGCTGCCGCCGTACCCAGCAGTAAGAATAAACTGCTACCAGATGCCGCCTGTAGACTTACCCAAAAGGCGATAGCCAATACGCCAACGCCGAGCAGCAATATAGGAATAGCTTGAGCCTTAGAGGTATTTTGCCATTCAATGAGGGGAGCAATCCCCATTAGCAGCACAACTAAAAAGGTCAGTGGCACAAATATGGCGTTAAAGTAGGGCGCCCCGACCGAAAGTGTACCTAGGTTGAGTAGTTCATAAATCAGTGGATAAAAAGTGCCAAGCAACACCGAAAAGGCGGCAACCACTAAAATCACTATCCCGAGCAGTAATAGCGTTTCTTTACTGAACAGACCAAAGTCGATTTCACGCCGTAATAAATTGGCCTTGAGCGCAAAAATTAATAATGCTGCGCCGACAAAAATCACCAGCAAACTGAGGATGGACATACCGCGCGTCGGATCTGCGGCAAAGGCATGCACCGATTGCACTATGCCTGAACGCACTAAAAAGCTGCCTAACAAACTGAGGGAGAATGCCAATAAACATAAAAACAGTGTGGTAAGGGTAAACCCCTGGGTCTTTCGGGTGAGTACTAAGGAATGCACCAGCGCTGTTGCAACCAACCAAGGAATAAAAGAGGCGTTTTCAACGGGGTCCCAAAACCACCAACCGCCCCAGCCCAGTTCGTTATAGGCCCACCAAGAACCAAAGGCATTGCCACCCGTGAGGAAAATCCACGTCAGGAGTACCCAAGGGCGAAGGTAATCGAGGTGGCGAACGGGTAACTTGCCACTGAGTAGTGATGCCAGCGCTGCGGCAAAGCAAACCGTTAGCCCGACATAACCTAAAAACAACATAGGTGGATGCAGTATTAAGCCTATGTCCTGCAATATGGGGTTTAGGTCGCGCCCTTCGACTGGAATGTTAGGTAACAAGCGGACAAAGGGATTGGAAGTAAAGAGTAAAAACAAATTAAAACCTAGGATCACTAAGGCCAAAATAGCGAGTACCCGACCAAAGTAAGCCTTATCTGCTTGTAAGTTTTCCATATCGAGTTTGGCGCTATGGCTTGTTTGGCGCCAATTGATCACTGCGCCCCACAGCGCAATGGCAAATACCCAAAACAACATTGAGCCCTCATGGCTGCCCCACACGGCCGCAATTTTATAGCCCAGAGCGAGTTGACTATTAGAATGGTTGGCAACATAGGCGACTGAAAAATCATCGCTAATAAAGCTAAATATTAAGCTACACAGTGCGGCAAATAAGGTAATAAATAGTGCGTAAAATAATCTATTGCCAAAGGCGATTAAGTAAAAGTTATGCTGGTAGCTACCGATTAAATGACTTGTTGCCGACAATAATGCAAACACAGTACTCATGATCAGCAATATGTGCCCGATTTCTGGAATCATATTTATCATTGATATTTCCTGCATAGCATTAGTTAACGATTTACATTAATACCGAGATTAATGATGGATTAATTTTTTAGCGGTTAACCGCTACTGACTTATTTATCCTTGCCTGGGTAGATTAGATATTGAGTCTTTAACCATTCAACGATTGGCTCGCAGGGTAACTGAGTTTTTGCGGGCGGAATGTGATCTGCCTCGGCATTAAAATGGTCATTTATGACTTTGGTTATTTTTGAAAAATCAAAGCTGTTTTTAGGTTTTTTTAGATCTAAAAAAGTAGATTTGGCATCTAAAAAATTTCTTTTTAATTTTGTCTAAGCTTATGATTTTATTTTATTTTATTGTTTTTATTTTTATTGATTTCTGAATCAAAATTTAATGTGCTCTAGCGCAGGTTTTTCGCTTTTTCTCTCATTCATCATGCCGCTACTGGTCAATTGTTTATGTCGTTCAGTGAACAGTTAGGTTCAGTGGAAAATATAAAACTAATGATAAATTAGGAGTGAATGATGAAGCGATGGAAAACCAAAACAGCCCTAGGCGTGCTGTTTTGTTTAGGTTCTGCCGTAAGCGCTACCACAATCGCCTCCGATGCGAAATCGGATGGTAAAGTGGTCCCTGGAGTGGGTAATAAACAGCAATCCCACTATACTCAAGATATTTTGGCTAACCCCAATTTAAATGAAAATTTAATGGAACAATCCCGCGGTGTTAAAACACTGCAGGATTATATTGTTCAAGAGCAAGAATTGTTTGATTTTCTATTTGAAAATCACCCAGTTTTTAAATATGACGCGGAAGGTCGATTAAAGGGCACTTATAAAGTCAGTGACCGTGGTGAAGAATATTTACACGGCGGCGACAGTGTTGCTTATAGTAAACACAGTAAAGAAGTGAACTCAACCGATGGCACTGCGGTACGTTACAGTTCCTATAACGATGGTCAACGTCCTAAGGCACTGCAATATCGTTTAGGGGCAAAATCGATTCTCGATTTCCCTAACAAGTTTGTTGGCCCTGAAAAATGCGGTGAGTGTCATGGTCCGCAATACGAAAAATGGAGACGTTCACGCCACTCTAAGACGATTCGCTTCCCTGGCGAACATCCTGAGGTCGATAACGACCTGAAAAAAACCATGTATGGCACTAAAGATACTACGATTCTGCCATCGGGTATTACGCCAGACGCTATCTACGCCACTGTAGGTACACCACGTACCAAGTATGGTTTTATCGACGCCTATTTAGTGCGTGGTACTTACCATGTTAAAGACGGTCTATTGAAGGACGGCACTGGGACTATGGTCGCCGGTGGTAACCAATTCTCCCGCGGTTGGGCTGAGTGGTTAACCCCTGAAATGGCTGCAAAAATTAACAAAGCTATCCCAAGTTTTCCCGTCAAAATGGAAGACTTTGGTACCAGCGGTTCACACCAATGGGGCATGAGCTCATACGGTGCTAAGTACGAGAAGGAATTCCTATTCCAACCTGCTAGCTCCTATTGCGAAATGTGCCATAGCTTTAAGTTTGACTTCCAAACTAAAGATGAATTCTTCGCTGCCTTAGGTAACCCGAAAGAGCTGCAAAAACACACGATTTCTAAAGGGATTACCTGTGAAGAGTGTCATGGCGCAGGCGGTCACTTAGACGGTGGTATCGGCGGAGGTATGCCATCTAACTGTGAACGTTGTCACCAACGCTTCAACTTTGTTGAAGAGTTAGCTGAAACACCACAGGGTAAAGAGAAGCTGGAATACGCCTTCAACGTGAAGATGAAGTCTTCGTGTCCATCCTGTGGTACTGAAGGTTCGCAAATGTTTGCCTCTGCTCACTATGACAAAGGTATGCGTTGTTCAACCTGTCACGATCCCCACGAAGTGACCGATGGTGATTGGAAGTCTGGTATCACTAAACCAAAAATCATCAAAGAGTGTACTGAATGTCATACGGCCCAAGCCGAGATAGCCCAGAACACTAACACCCACAGCAACCAAACCTGTCAAAGCTGTCATATGCCAAACATGGGAAGCTGTGAAAACTTCACCGCAATCCAATATCCAGATATGGCGGGCTTCGACAACGTGCGTAAGTCACATATGTGGAAGATTGACGTCGATCCTCTGCGTAAGACCCTCAACCCACCTGAAGGTAAGTCTCGCGATGCGACCACCAAAGGCTGGACTGTGGCGAAGGATGAAAACGGCTACAACTACCTCGACTTGATGTGGACCTGTGCCCGTACTTCGGCTTCTGACCACGACGTTACTGAAAACAAAGGTTGTCATAGCCAGTTCCAATCTGAACTCGAAGTGGGTCTGCACTTTGAAGACCAGATGGAAATCTACGGCGAAGTTCAAAAGTGGCAAAAACCGGTGAAAGAAACCTTTGCCAAAGTAGAACAAGCCCTTGCCCGTATCGACAAGCTGTTAGAAGTCACCAAGCTGTCGGTTGAAGACAAGACGCAAGTGTTGATGTTGACCGACAAAGCCCAAGACGTTGTTCGCCTGATCAAGGCCGACGGCTCATGGGGCGCCCATGGCCCAACTTACTCACTGAAACGTCTCGATGCTGCCTTGACCTATGTCACTCAAGCCCAAGCCATTATTGATGGTAAAGGTCTGAGCGCACAGAAAATGTAGTTCGACTCGAGTCTAACTTGTCCCCGGCACAACCGTGCCGGGGAATATACGAGGCCAAATGATGAATAACGCGATCCGACAAAGCCTTATCGGCGGCTTACTGGCACTGAGCCTAGGGGGTATTAGTTTACCTGCCATCGCAGGGGGAGGTTCAGATCTCTCTGAAGCGCCCTATAACGAAATTCAGTTGAATCCCATTTCCATGCGGGAAGCTGAGACCTTAGTCGGTCAGCAAGGGGTTTATTTTTTCGACGTAAACACGCTGGAAATCTGGGCGGAAGGTTTTATCCCCGGGGCGGTTTTTTTCAATGTTCAAAATTGGAGAGAGTTACTTCCAAAGAATAAAGATGCGGTGATGGTGTTCTATTGTGCTAATCGCCTTTGCACCGCCAGCAACATGGCCGCACGGGAAACCATGAAGCTAGGTTACACAGGTGTGCGCCATATGGCCGATGGTATTTTCGGCTGGCGTATGTCTGGAAGAACAACAGAAAAACCATAGTAATCAAATAAATATTTTAATCGGTTATGGGCAATGTCCATACGTTTTCGGCTAACGCACCAGGCCTTAGGGCTAAATAGAAGAGAATATAAAATGAAAATATCTATGCCAACGTCTTTTATCCCAAAAACCATCACAGTGGCGACCTGCGCCGCTCTGTTTGTGTCTATGGCGAGCTTTGCCGCCCCGAGTCTTAAAACCGATGCAGATAAAGCGTCTTACAGTATCGGTGCCTCTGTCGGTAACTACATTTCTGGCCAGGTTTATAACCAAGTGGAACTGGGCGCAGAAGTGAATGTGGACTTAGTCGTCCAAGGTTTTGTGGATGCGCTGAAAAAGCAGCAGCAATTAACCGATGAGGAAGTGCTGACCTACCTCAATCAACGCGCCGAAGAGTTAAATCAAGTGAGAAAAGCCAACGCTGAAAAATTAGCCGCTGAAAACATCAAAGCGGGTGAAGCCTTTCTTGCTGAAAACAAAAACAAAGCTGGTGTCACTGTGACCGAGTCTGGCCTGCAATATGAAGTGCTGGTTGCGGGCGAAGGCAAAAAGCCTAATCCAGAAGATGTGGTGACCGTTGAATACGTCGGCAAGCTTATCGATGGCACTGAGTTTGAAAACACCGTTGGCCGTGAAGAGCCTACGCGTTTCGCCCTGATGAGCGTTATCCCCGGTTGGGAAGAGGGCCTAAAACTCATGCCTATGGGGTCTAAATACCGCTTTGTGATCCCAGCTAACTTAGCCTACGGCAATGAATTTGTAGGTGAAATTCCACCTCAGTCCACCTTGGTGTTTGAAATTGAGCTGAAAAATATCGAAAAGCCAAGTGAGAAGAAAGAAGCCCGCATGATGGGCATGATGCCCGCTCACTAAGGTTTGGTTTGAGAATTGGGGGCTGAGCACTCAGTTTTACACCTTTAGTCGTGAGTTTGGATAGGCGAGCAAAGAGGTTAGGCATGGCAAGTTTAGGGTTCACCATCGCACTCCTATTAAGCGGATTTGTTGCTTGGATTTTCTGGCAACACGTGCGCTTAAACCAATTGCAAACCGTGGCGAGTCTGCCCTTAGTCTCCCATTGGTTGCCAGTGCTGTGCAGTGGAGTCTTGCTTGCCATGACGCTCGCCATCTACAGCCAAACGGGGCGTTATAGCGATTGGGACCAGGGCAAGGTAGATGAAC